>JANPIS010000436.1:0-19201 GCA_031425095.1 Chthoniobacteraceae bacterium | reverse complement strand
CCGCCGCTATTCACGAAGTACGTCTGCCGCACCGCACCGATCGCCGCGCGGCCCATGATGCCGCGCGCGACGAGCCGGAGCTGCCGGCCCACGCCAGTGTCGGGAAAGACGATCTCGCCCGGCAGCGTGCCGCCGGTCGCGCTGGAGTACACCGTGTAGGCGTCGAGTGCGGAGCGGCGCTTCTGCTGCCACGTTTGCTCGAGCAGATTCGTGTACTGCTGCGCGAGCTGGCTATCGACGGCGGCGCTCGTGGCGTTGCGCAGCGTCTGATATTGCACCCAATCCTGCTCGTAATCGCGCAGCGCCACGGCCCCTCCGCCGGGCGCGTCGAGCGACGATGGATCGAGCGCGTATTCCGCACCGGTGAGGCCGGTCTGCCAGACGTTGCTGCCGTCGGTGGAAATATTCATCGGCACGACCTGGCCGGGGTTCACGTCGCGGAGGAGGTCCATCACTTTCCCCGCCCAGCCAATGCCCGAGCGACTGTGCGGCACGCTGGTCTGCCATTGCTCGATCTGATCCGAGTGTGAATAGAGCCCGAGCGGCAGCCGTTTGCTGGCCTGCGTGACCTGCGTGCGATTGAATACCGGCTCGATGAGCGTGCCGACATTCGCGACGAACGCGGCCTTGCCCTGCGCAAAGAGCGACGCGAGTTGCGGCATCCCGGCGTGGACGCCGAAGGTGCGGCCCGGGGTATTGTCCGGCGCGATCTGGATGAGCTGCGCCTGCGTGAGTGCGAGGTCCGAGCGGCTGTTGGTGTACTCGGTGAAGGTATTCGCGGTCGTCGCCGAAGGCCCGCTGTAGGGTGTGAGCATGTTGAAGCTGTCATTGCCACCGCTTTGGAAGATGCAGACCAGCGCGCGATACTCACTCGCCCCCGGCGCCGTAGCGGCCGCAACCGAGCCAGCCATGCGGAGATTGAGCAGGGTGTTGAGCAGCGGGATGCTGGAGACCGCAGCGCAACTGGCCTGACCGAGGAATTGGCGGCGGGTTTTCATGGGGAGAAATGTAGGCTGGAAGGAAGCGGCGCGTGCGGTAAGTTCGGGCCATGTCGGTCGCTGAAATTAAAGACGAAATCCGGCGCATGAGCGCTGAAGATCGAAAGGAAATCGCGCAAGCCTTGCTCGAACTCGCAAGAGGCGAGGAGCCGCAGCGCGCCGCGGGTTTTGCCGGGGCGAAAGCGTACGTGTTCGAGAACTACGGCGACCTGCTCCGACGCCTCGCACAGTAACTTGCGATGTTCCGGTTTTTGGAGCGCGCAGAGGTCGATGAACTCCACCGGGATTCGCTGAGCGCCTTCGGTGGCACGGCTGGCGGCCGCGACGATGGCATGGTCGAATCGGCGCTCGGTGCCGCCATCTAAGGAAGCGGTGAAGTGTTTGATGTGGCCGCCAGCCACGCCTTTCACATCGCCGAAGCGCAGGCTTTCCTCGACGGCAACAAGCGCACCGCCATCGCGGCAGCACTGGCGTTTCTCGCTTTGAACCATCCAATGCGCCGACCCGAGCCGCGCGACCTCGATGCGATCTACGACGCCATGATTGCCATCGCCAACCGTGAACTCGACAAGCCCGGCCTCGCCGCGCCGCTCCGGCGCATGTTTGCGTAGCGGCGGAGCTTTCATCGCAGCACGGCAAACTCCGGACTGGTCACGATCAGGTAGATCGCTGCGGTCATGCGCTCCTTCGGCCAGTCCCAGGTGCTGTTGCGGCCGAGGCGCAGCATCGTTTCGCGGATGATTTGGAAATTGCGCGGGCGCAGCGTGCTGCCGGTGAGCACGAGATCAAGCCGGCGCAGGAGGGCGTCGGGATCGAGCGCCTCGACGTCGGGATACGGGTCATTCACCGCGACGGCGGGCACATTCATCAGCATCTCCTGCGTGAGGTTCAGGAAGACGGCGCGATTGATCGATGCGTAGCCCCAGCGATGCAGCCCGCCGAAGATTGCGCCCTTGAAATAGTTCGGCGCCTTCATCGCGGAAGTCGCGTTGATGATTTGAAACTCGGGCACGACGAGCCCGGCCTGTTGCAGGATGCCCGGTGGCGAGTAAGTCGGGAGATACCAATTAAAGACGCTCGGGCTGTTGAGCGGCTGCTGGACGTGATCGAGGTCGAAGGTGTCGAGCGCGTACCAGCCGTCCTGGCTCGCGGCGTTGAAGGCGCGGGCGAGGTTCACGCACTTGAGGAAAGGCTCGCGCAATTTGCCATGCGTGGGATCGCTGAGCTTCGCCGGATCGCGCGCCTCGGGGTCGAGCAGGATCGCCTTCACGACCGCCTTCATGTCGCCGCGCACGCCGGAGCCGTTGTTGGCGAAAGCTGCGGAGACCCGTCCGATGTAGGCGGGCACAGGGTTGGAGGTCACGAGGCGCTGGATGAGCAGCCGCGCCACGAACGGACCGACGTTCGGGTGATGGAAGAGATTGTCGATCGCCGCATTCACGTCGGCCATCGTGGCGGTTCCGGTATTGCCTGAGCTGGGCGAACGCGCGGGCGTGGTCGCGCCGAGCAGGAGCGTCTTGGGAGCGCAATCGTGCTCGTCGTCCCACGCCTTCATCGGCGTGGTGAAGTCGCGCGGATAAGTGGCGAACATCGTGTTCGTTCCGCCGAAGGCGAGCCCCGTGAAGACGCGCGCAAACTCGGTGATATTTGCATTCGTGTAAGTGGGGATTGGCTGACCGAGACCATCGAGCTGGCGCGTGCCGTCGGGATTGAGCATCCAGAGGCCGATCGAGAAGAGCTGCATCACTTCGCGCGCGTAGTTCTCGTCGGGGAAAGTATGCGCGACTGGGTCCGCTTTGCGATTGGCGAGATGGCTGAGGTACATTCCCATGCATGGGTGCAGTGAGACGTTCAGCAGCAGGTCGCGATAGTTGCCGAGGGCGTGCGTGAGCAGCGTGTCGTAGTAGTGCGCCATGCCCTCGGAGCTGGCGGCGATGTCTTCCATGCGATCCGAGATCACGAAGATCTGGCTGAGCGCCCAGCCCACGCGCTGCCGCAGCGGATCGGGAAGTTGTGTCGCCACGGCGTCGGGCCGCAGCTTGGGGAGACCCATGGCGCGGCCCCACCAGGAGTATTGCCGGAGATTGCCGTAGATCTCTGCGCCCGACGGCTGAGCCAGCGCCCACTGCACAAAGGGCCGCAACGTACCGATGGGCCGCGCGAATTGATCATCGATCCAGCCGGCATAACCGAGCGCCATCACTTCCTCGACGTTCTCGGGAATCTGATCGGCATCGGCGTTTGCGTCCTGATCCGGTCCAAAGGCCCCTTGGATCAAAAAGCGCGCCGCGGCCTTCGCGGTCGGCGCACTCGTCGCCGTTTCGTTCAGAACGGAGACCGTCGCCGAACTCTGCGCCCCTACCGTGTAACCGGTGCCGGCCGTTGCGGTGAGCACCACGGTCTCCGTCGCTTCGCCGTCGTCCGCATCCGCGATCGGGGACACTTCCACAAAGGCCTCCCGGACGCCGGGGCCGAAGCTCACCGTGTTGCCGGTCTGCGCGACGGTGTAGTCAAAGTTGCGCGTCGCCGTGCCGCTGAGGGTCACATTCACCGCGAGCGGCTTCAGGCCGCCGGAGCGGCGCACGACGAAGATCCCTGGATCGGGCCAGCGCTCGGAGCAGGTGTCGTCGTAAGCCGAGACCGTGATCACGCTCGCCGCCGCCAACCCGGCGATGACCCGCGTATCGTCGGCATTTTCCTGGCGGTCGGAGTGCGCGCGCGTCGGATCAAAGCCGATCGCGTACTCCTCCCAATCCGCGACGCCATCACCGTCCAGATCGCGATCGCCGACTTCGATGCGGAAAAACGCGCGCGGTGCTCCAGCGGGATTGATCGCAAGTTGCAGCGCGCCGCCGCTGCCGATGAGATCCGCCGACGCAGCCGACCATGAGCCCGTCGCGAGATCCGCGCGCTGCTTCGGCGCATACATTTTCCCCGCGAGCCCCGGCCACGACGCGATGAACGTCCCGCCCGCCGCCGGCTGCAGTAGCAGGCTCGGGTGCGATTTCGGATCGAGCGGATTCGTCCCCGCGGCGCTTTCCTGCGCATTCGTCCACCCATCCTTGTCCGCATCGCCCGCCGCTGCGAGCCCGCTCACGCCATAGACCATCTCCCAAACATCGCTCTGCCCGTTTCCATTTTGATCCAGCGCCGATACCGGCACCGCGAGCGTCGAAAGCGCGAGGAAGAGCCAGCGAGATTTCATGGAGTCGGGGGGAACCAAAAAACCGTGGCATGCCCCAAGGAGGCCAACAATGGATTTTGATAAATAGTTTTGAGAACCCGTGGCGCACATCCCCTGTGCGGTCTTTCGGCCGGACTTTCCGACCCAGTGACAGCACGTACGGCGAGAAGCCACACCCCTCGCGGAGTGCGGCTTCTTGGAGACTTAATGGCAGCGACCGGCTTACCGGCGACGCCGGCGCAAACCCGCCAGCAGGCTGCCGCCGACCAGGAGCGCCGCGGTGCTCGGCTCGGGCACCACTTGATACACACCGATGCCACCTTCGATGACGGCATTCGCGGCGCCGCCGTCGTGACCTTCGTAGCCGACGAGGAGCATGTCCCGGCCGCTCGGACTATCCGCGGCGGAGATATGGAACATGCCTTCGGGCGAAACGAGACGATCACTGGCACCACCCGCGTAGGTGTTGTTGTAATCGAGGTGGACTGGCGCAGACGGATCGGTGATGTCGAAGAGCAAGATTCCATTCTGCCGTTCGAGCGCGAGCGCGAGAAGGGTCTTGCCGCCCTGCTGCCAGACGGTCAGCCCCTCGGGTTCCGGGCCCTTGTCATCGGAGCGGGTGTCGAAACCGGCGGCGGTGGTATCGCCGCGATTCATATTGTGCGCGGCGGGGTCGAGCGAGAGGAGCAGAGGTTCCAGTGAGCCGGAGTCGTATTTGATGACGAGCGAATTGTCGGGCTGCACTTCCCAGATCGTATAGGAGCGCGTACCGATCATGGTGATGTCGTCGATCTTACCGTCGCCGGCGACACCACCGTTGGCGCCGTTGTCCCCATCGATCCGGGAGACGTTCAGCCGCCCGAGTGCGGCGTTCGCGCGCAAGCCAGTCTGGGTCGTGGGATAGACCGCCGGGTCGAGGATGGGGTTCATGCTATCGCCGCCCGCGATATCGCCGAAGCGGCTGATGTCGCGGTCGTCCACGCGCGCATCGCCCTCATTCGCCGTTACGAGGTAGGTCTTCCCGGCGACCACGTAGCTCGCGATGGTGTCGGGCATTGGCAGGCCCTTCACCGTGTCGTTGATTTGCGCGCCGTCACCCGCGTTGTCGGTGGCGTCGATAGTCTGCGTGATGGTCCCGAGATTGTTGATCTTCTCCCACTTGCTCGTGGTGAGATCGAAGACGCCGATGGCGTTGTTATCCTGCAAGGTCACGAAGGCTTTGCTGCCGGAGATGGTAATGTACTCGGGTTCGATCGCCCCGAAGTCCTGATTAGCCGCGAGGGTGAAATTCGGCACGCTGCCGATGAAGGTGCCGGTGGTGCCGACGGCGGCCACGTTCGAATTGCGGATGCCGCTGAGACTCGCGCCGGAACCGAGATTCGCCGCGGAAAAATCAAAGTTCGTCACGGGAGCCGTGAGAAGATTGCCGAGATTGCCCGCGGTGATGCCGGCAAGATCGATGATGCTCATCGAGCCCGCTGCCTGCGCCGCGCCCGACTTGAACTCACCTTCGTTGGCGACGTAGAGCTTCGTGCCATCGAGGGAGAACTGGATGCTGTCCGGGTGGAAGCCGACATTGATCGCGCCAATCACCGAGCCGGTCTCGTAGTTGTAAAACGCGACCTTCCCGAGGGTGCCGGTGTTGTCAGTGGGGATCACGGTCGCTGCCCCGAAGTTGCGGAAGAGCGGATCGAGCGCCGTGCTGCTCACGCTGCTGAGCGAGGCCAGTCCGGTGTTGCCCGCGTTGAGGTCGATCTGGAAACGCTCCGTGAGGCTGCCGGTGGCGCCGAGCGTCAGCACCTGCACACCGAAGCTCGCCGGCCCGGCGCCAGTGCCATCGGGATCGCTCACGTAAATTCCCGCCACCGTGAAATCGTCCGGTGTGTAACTGAGGATTTCGATTCCGCCCTGCTTCGCCCCATCGGTGAAGGTGAACGCGTTGAGGAGTTGGAGGTCGAACTGGGCGTGCGCCGCACCCGTCATGCCCACTGCGGCGAGACCGCCGACGAATTTTTTGAGACGAAGATTTTTCATGAGGATCAGAGACTTCATCATGCGCGGAAGCCACCCCTCTGGCTCAAGATGCCCGATGTGAAGTTCGCACGGCAAATCCGTGGCAAATGTGCGACGGCGATTTCGCCAGCCTTGCACCGTCGGATCATGTTTTCCAAAGTCTACCGACCATGATTTCGCGCCGCGCTTTCGCGCTCCTCGCCTGCAGCCTTTCGCTCGTCTTCCAGCTTTCCGCCGCCGCGAAACCACCGACGCGCAGCGAGACGGTGGAAAAGGCCGCGGCTTTTGCCAATCACCGCTGGACGCCATCCAAGGCCAATGTGCTGCATGGAGCGGACGCCGCCGGCATCGCCGTGCGCACGCCGGATCGGAGCACCGGCAATCCCGATCTCTGGCAACCGGGCAAACCCTACGTCGGAGTGGCGTACAAGTGGGGCGGCTTCGACACCATCGCGAGCTTTGAGAAAGGAGTGCGGGCGGGGAAAGCCGCGGGCGATCTCTACAACGCCGAGAAGCGGCGCAAGGGCGGCGCGGCGGTGAGCAGCGCGGCCGTCGGATTGGATTGCTCCGGCTTCATCTCGCGCTGCTGGGGCCTCGGCGAAAAGCAATCGACGAGTTCGATCCCCGCACTCTGCAAGCGCCTCGGCTCGCACACCGACCTGCGCCCTGGCGACGTGCTCAATCAACCCGGCGGCCACGTCGTCCTCTTCGTCCGCTGGAGCGACAGCACCCGCACGCGCTTCCTCTGCTACGAAGCCGAACCCTTCAGCCGCGTGCGCATGAGTGAACGCAACGCCGTCGAAATGATCGCCGCCGGCTACTCCCCGCTGCGCTACCGCGCCATCCGCGATTAGCTACGGCAGGGAAAAGTAATCGGCGCCCTGATAGCGGCCATCGGCGAGTTTCGCGATCTGCATGAGCACGTCATTCGCCAGCGTACTCGCGCCGAAGCGAAACAGGTCCGGCGTCATCCAATCATCGCCCAGCGTCTCCGCGAGCATCACGAGATAGGCCAGCGATTCCTTGGCGGTGCGGATGCCGCCAGCCGGTTTCATCCCGATGCGCACGCCGGTCTCGTAGAAGTAATCCCGGATCGCCTCGAGCATCACCAGCGTGACGGGCAGCGTCGCGGCGGGTGTGACCTTGCCCGTGGACGTCTTGATGAAATCTCCGCCGGCTCGCATCGCGAGATCGCTGGCGATGCGCACATTGTCGTAGGTCTGCAGCTCGCCGGTCTCGAGGATGACCTTCAGATGCGCGGCACCGCACGCCTCCTTCACCCGGGCAATCTCGTCGGCGACCTTCGCATGCTCGCCGGCGAGGAAAGCGCCGCGATCGATGACCATGTCGATCTCATCCGCGCCATCACCCGCCGCGCGCCGCGTTTCCTCCAGCTTGATCCGCAGTGGACTCTGGCCGCTCGGAAAGGCCGTCGCCACGCTGGCCACTTTCACTCCCGAATCGCCGACGAAGGCCTTCGCCGCCCGCACGAGATTCGGATACACGCACACTGCCGCGCAGCTCGGCACACCGAGCCGCGGATCAGCAGGCTGGATCGCCTTGCGGCAGAGGTAGGCGACTTTGCCTGGGGTGTCTTTCCCCTCGAGGGTCGTGAGATCCATCATCGAGACCACCGTCTTGAGCCCGGAGAGTTTGGCGTCCGTCTTGATGCTCCGCTTGGTGAAGGAAGCGGCGCGCTCCTCGACCATGACTTGGTCGATGGTGGGGGAATTGGCAGGTGTCATGGGGCAGGTGTCAGGGCGACTAGGAATGGCGCCGTTGCTCGTGGGCGACCATGTCACTTTTCACCTGCACTTGTCACCCCTCCTCAGCCGAGCCGCACGAGATCGCGCAGAAATTGGAACCAGATGAAAAACATGCCGCGCCACGAATAGCGCACCTGCCCTTCGTCGTTCTTCTTCAGCACACCGGCGGCGATGTTGTGGGCGATCTGCGAACGGAGATCCTTCTGGATTTCCTCCTGGATGCGCTCCGCATCGAGCTCCTCGAGATCAGGCGAGATCACGCCATTCTGCCGGAGGAAGTCGCGGTGGCTGTCGTAAGTGTCGATGAAGGTGTTGTCGCCGCGCAGACGATTCACCCGCCACGCAGGTACGAGCTTCAGGCTGTAGCTGAAGGGGTAGTTCCACGTCGTCCAGATCGTGCCGTTTTTCGCTCGGGAAGAAATGCTCAGGTAGTAAAAGGCGACGTTGTTTTGATCGATCAGGCAGATCGCGCACTGGGTGCGGTCGGTCGCGTTGTAGAAGATGCGGAAGAACTGCGAGTAGTCCTCCCATTCCCAGCCTGCGTCCTCGATGTGCTCAAAACCGCGGCCTTCGACCTCCGCCGTGATCTCGTCGAGCGTCGGGAAGACCTCGCTATTCGGCGGGGTTTTCGGCCGCAGACTCTTCTCGATCGGGAGCGTGAGCCGGCGGACGCGCGTGAGGATCTCCAGCCAGGGCAGCAGCAGCCACGTGCTCGCACAGAAGATCCCTACGAAGATGTATCCACTGAAGAGCCAGCCGATCAGGAACGAGGTCGCGAGGATGCCGAGGATGCCGAGCTTCTGCAGAAAGACCGAGCGAAATGTCCGCAAGGCCATGCTGAGCAGCGCGACGCCGAGGATCAGCAGGAGATTTTGGAGCATGTCATTCGAGCGGAGGAGAAGGATCGTTCCAGCCAGCGCAGAAGGCGGCTGCTGCCTCCACGGAATCGCACCGGTCAGGGTGTGATGCTGTGCTTTCGCAGGAAAACTTCAAGCTCATCCGGTCCGAAGTCCGGAAGGACGAGGTCGCCGACCACCAGCGTCGGGCAACGGCGCTGTCCCGAGCGGCGGAACATCTCGTCCATCGTCGCGCGATCCGCTTCCACATCCAGCAAGTCGTATTTGTAGCCGTGCGCGTCGAGCCAGCTCTGGGCTTTCACACACCACGGACACCACGTTTTCACATAGAGCTGCAAGGGTTGAGACATCGTGCCTGTCCGCTAAGCGACCGCCCCCGGCAGGTCAAACACGAAGCCCGTCGGGAAACTTCTCCCGATCAGAAGCGCGGAACCGGCTTCTTCCCCTTGATCGTCGATTTCTGCGCGGTCTGCTCCTTCGTTGGCTTCAACTCCTGGAGAATCTTCTCGGACTTCCCATCCACGTAACCCGCCACGTTGCGTCGGTAGGTCGCCACCATCTCGGGCGTGACCTCGTCGCCGGGCGTGACCTTCACCCGACTCGTCTCGATTGCGAACTGCGTTCCGGCAAACTGCAGCACGACCATGGTTTGCTGCTCCTTGAACATGAGGATGGGAAAGCTGTCGCCACGATCCATCATCCAGCGCGCGCCGTCGGAGAGCTCCACCGGAGTGTCATTCAGAAAGGTGGCGTACAGAATGTAGCGCTTTTTTTCGCCCGTCTTCTTCTCCGCGGCAAAACCGGGAGCGACCAGAGCAAAGGCCGACAGCAGCAAAACGAACAGTGTGGAGGGCAGTCTCACGGCGGCCAAAGTGATTGGGAAGCAAAGGGAAATCAACGCCACATCAGTCCGGAAAAAAAGGCCGGCTTCGCGCCGACCGCCATTGGGACTTTGCGCTCCGCGCTGATTCTGCGATAACCCGCGGCCATGAGCTTCGACACTCCCGCCGGCGTGACTGTCATCGACCATCCGCTCGTCCGGGTGAAGCTCACCCAACTCCGCGACGTGACCACGGGCTCCGAGGATTTCCGCTCGCGCCTCAATGAACTCGCGACACTCATGGTCTTTGAAGCCACGCGCGATCTCCCGACGCGGCCGCACCCGATCCAGACACCGCTCGCCCCCTACGAAGGTGCCGAGCTTGCCCAACCGCTGGTCATCGCTCCGATCCTCCGTGCCGGCCTCGGCCTCGTCGCCGGCATGCTCGATCTGCTCGGGGATGTGGGCGTCGCGCACATCGGCATGTTTCGCAACGAACACACACTGCGCCCCGAGAGTTACTACTTCAAAGCGCCGCCGCACATCGCCGAGGCCGACGTGCTCCTTGTCGATCCGATGCTCGCGACCGGCTGGAGCGCCACCGCTGCCATCGCGCGGCTGAAGGAAGCCGGCGCGACCCGCATCCGTTTTGTCTGCCTCGTGAGCTGCCCGGCCGGCCTCACGCAATTGCGCACCGCGCACCCCGATGTGCAGATCTTCACCGCCGCGATCGACTCCGGGCTCAACGAACGCGCCTACATCGTCCCCGGTCTCGGCGACGCGGGCGACCGCTACTTCGGCACCGCGTAGCTAAGGCTTGGCGAACCAGGGTTTCGCCAGCGGATCATTGGCCAGAAAACTCAGCAGCAAGTCGGCGACCTTCTGCCGCCCCGTCTCGCTCGGATGCACGCCGTCTTCGCCGAAGTCGCTGCGCTCCCAGACGAGACCGTCGGACTTGCGCCCCTTCGCGCCCTCGGCCCACAGATACGGCCCCCAAAGCAGCAGCGGCGCTTTCGTGAGCGCGAGTTCGGCGTCGCCTTTCGCCTGCCGCTCGATGAGCCACCGCGCGGGGAAGGCGCTTTCGTAGGCGTAGGGCTCGGGGTTCAAGTTTCCATTGGCATAGCCGCCGTAAGTGCGGCTGCCGAGATAGGCGATCCGGAGGTTGGGAAATTTGGCGCGCGCGTTTTGCAGGACGGTGAGAGTGTCGCGCTCAAGCTTGCGCCCATGCTCCTCGAGCGAGCCCGTCGGGCCTTTGTTCGCGAGCTTCACCCAAGCGACCTGCACTTGCTTCGGCGACACTTTCGCCGCCGCCAGCCGCTGCATCGCAACCTCCCACGGCCGCCCATCGGCGGGCACCCACTCCGCCATGGCCTGTCCGCCTTGCGCGCAATCGACGATCGTCACTTTCGGCGACTTGAGCAGCGACGCATCGGCCACTTGCTTGAAACGCGAAAACTCCTGCGTCGCGTTCGACATGCTGATCGAGACAAAGCCGATCGTGCCGGCGGCATCCGGCTGGCCCTCCGCATTGAGCGGGCGAATCTGCGCCAGTTCGGCCTCCGCGGCTTTGCGATGCGCGTCCGGCGGCGTATTTCGGCTGCCGCCATACAGCCCGCCCTCCTGGCCCTCATAGCGATCGCCGGCGCCGAAGTCGCAGAGCGGCACGAGGCGTTCCGCCGGCTTGCGCTGGCCCGCAGCAGATCCGCTGCCGCCGCGGCGCGCCGCCATCGCCCGCTGGAGATAAGCCTGCTCCTCGGCGGTCAGCGTTCCCCCGCCTTTCTGCCGCTGGAAGAGGCTTTTCGCTTTCTCAAAATCAACGGGCTCGTTTTGCGTCTGGCCTTGCAGCGAGCCGAGAACGACGAGGAGCAGCAGTGCGAGAAGCGCGGGAGTTTTCATGAGTGCGAGGGGACAAAGGGGAAAACCGCGCTCCCGGGAATCGTTGCGGAAAATTCCCGACACGCTCGTTCAGACGCTCTCCACCTGCGTGCCCGTCGCCGTTTTCTTGAGCACCACGGTGTGCTCGATTTTCCCGTCGAAGGCATCGTCGTGCGAGACGAGCAGGAGCTGATCGAATCCCGCGGCGGCCTGCACTTCCACGATCGCATCGGCAAGCAGACTCCGACTGTCCGCATCCACGCCGTAGGTTGGTTCGTCGAAGACGCAGAACTTCAAGCCGCTGAGGTCCTGGATCATCGTGAGGGTCATGGCGAGCGCGAGCTTGGTCTGCTCGCCGCCGGAGAGCATCGCAAAGCGGCGTTCGCCCGGATGCACGCGTAGGCTGTACTGCTTCGCGTCCCACTCGAGCTCCACAGGATCGTGATTGATGCGATTGAAGAGCTGCTGCGCGCGGCTCGCGATGCGCCGGCAGATGTGCTGCGCGACGTAAGGCGCGGCTTTTTGCAAAAGGGATCGCGCCTTCTGCGTGAGCGCGATCGCCGCGCTCAGGTCGCCCAGCTCGCGCTCGTGCGCGGCGCGTTCCTTCAGCGCGGCCTCGTGTTCGCGCAGGCGCTTTTGTTCGCGGGCGAGTTCGGCTTTGGCGCTGGCCACTTGGGCGACGCTCGTTGCCGCGGCGGCGGTCGCTGCCTCCAGTTCTTTCCGCGCAGTGGCCAGCGCAGTGACGTCGAAATCCTTCCGTGCCGCCGCCAGCGCGGCTTCCGCTTCGACGACCGCTTTCTCCTGCGCATCGAGCGCCGACTTTGCCTCGATCATCGCGGTCTCGCGCGCGGCGAGTTCCTCCGCCTTTGCCTTCTCCGCAAGGTAGGTGCGATGCCCCGCGCTGGTTGCATCCTTTGCGGCTTGCAGGCGGCGCGACTCCGCATCGAGGTCGCCAAAGGCGTTCACGGCCGCCTGCAGTCGCTCGATCGCAGCGGTCGCTGTGGCTCCGCTCGTGGCGCGTTGCGCGGCGACGGCCAGCTCGCGCGCCACCCGCTCGCCGAGCTGCGCGATCTCCGCGGCGAGAGTGTCGAGCGTCTTCGCCTCCGCTTCCACCTGCGCCCGTTTTGTGGTCCACGCCCGCAGCGCGACCTGGCTGCTCTTGTGCGCCGCCCGCACCGCTTCGAGTTCGCGCCGCAGTGGCGGAAGTGCGTGGTCGAAAGCGACGAGGTCCGCCTGCACCTTTGCCTGGTCGAACTGGCGGCAGGCTTCCTTGAGGAAAGGGCAGAAGCCACCGGCGATCTCTTGAATCTGGCCGGAGAGAGTTTTCCGCTGCTGTTCCTTTTCCGTCAGTCGCGCCGCGACGGCCTCAACCTGTTTCGCGGCCTCGGCTTCCAGCTCCAGAGCGCGATCGCGATCGGTCGCCTCCCGATCCTTCGCGAGCTGTTCGCGGCGCTTTGCGGCTCCCGTCGTTTTGGTCTTCGCATCTTCCGCCAGTTCCGCGGCGCGGCGCCTTGCGGCAGCGGTCTGCTCTTCGAGCTGCGCGAGCGTGCGCTGCTGGCCGGCGAGTTCCTCGCGCACTTTGGCGCGCTGCTCCTGCCGTGGTTGGAGCGCCCTGGCGGCCTCATCCGCTGCGACATAAGCATCGTGCGCCGGCTTCGCTTTCAGCACGGCTTCCACCGCTCCGCGCGACTCACGCACGCGCTGCGCGGCGGTGTCGTGACGATGCTTCGCGAGATCGCGACGGCCCACCGCCTCGGCGCGCAACTGCTCGGCTTCCCGCTGCGCCTTCTCCTTCGTCTCCTGCGCCGCGACGAATGCGGCAGCCTTTGCCTTTTGCTCCTGCGCAGACTTCGCCTTGCCTTCGAGCCCCTCGGCCTGCTTCGTCGCCGCCTCCAGCTTCACCGCGCTGTCGGCACGTTCGCGGATGCGCTCTTCGATCGTCGCGAGTTTCGTCTCCTCGGTGCGCTGCAGCTCTTCGTATTCATCGACCACCGGCTTCAGTCGATCGAAGCATTGCCGGAAAATCTCCACGTCGAGCAGCGGCTCGAAGTGCTTGCGCGCCTCGGCCGCCTTCGAGTCAAAGGGCCACGTGAGCCGGCCCTGCTTCACGCCCGCGAGCTTGGCAAACAGCTCCGTGAGCTGCGCCGCATCCGCGAGCCCGAAGAGCCGGCAGAGGCAGCCCGCGACCGCATCGTCGCCTTCCGCCGCAATGCTCTCGTCGCTGCATTGCACAACCTTCGCCCGGCGCCGGCTCTGGCTGCCGAGGCCGCGCTCGACGCGATAGGTTTCCCCGCCGTGGGTGAAGGTGATGTCGATCTCGCCTTCCTTTTTCCCGGCACGCAACAGGTAGGTCGCGGCATCGAAGTTTTCCTCGAAGACGGGCTTCGTGAAAAAGAGCGCGTAGCCGAGCGCCTCGATGAGCGTGCTCTTGCCGTGACCGTTGCGGCCCGCGATGCGATTGATCCCCGGCGCGAATGCGATCGTCACGCCGCGCCCTTCCGCGCCGTCGCCATAAGACTTGATGTTCCAGAGCCGGATCGAGCGGAGAATCATCCGGTGGGAGCCAGTTGCGCGGCGCGGATCTTCTCCACGAGCGGCTGCGTGCGGATCGTCTCGGCGATCTCGTGCGCAGAGCGACCGAGCCGCACGGCTTCCTTCAGATCGAAGAAAAGATCGGCCACCGTCTGCTGCTCGCCGTCGAGGCCCCAGAGGTTTTCGCCTTCCACGAGTTCGCGCAACGCCGCCCGCTCGAGTTCCTCGCGGGAGATCGTCGCGCCATCTCCGCCGCTGACCGGCGCGCCGTCGGCGAGGTTGATCCCGGTGAGATTGAGCGAGACGGCGGCGACGCCTGCGCCCTGCTCGATAGCGCGACTGAGCGCGGCGGCATCGAGCGCGATGCGGTTGAGATTGATCTGGCCGGTGAGGCGCAATTCGATGGCAGCGTTCGGAGGCGCGAGCTTCGCCGCGAAGAGTTTCACCGCCGCCTTTTCGAGCGCTGCCGCGCCGTCCTTCAGTTTGTTGCCAAAGGGCGTGCAATCCAGCTCCAGATGCAGGCACGGACGCCGCGGATTGCTCGCGATACGAATATCGACCGGCCGCGCGAAGTCGGTGGGATCGAGTGCGACGACGGCGTATCCGCGCGCGTCGGCGCCGTAGAGCGACTCGCGCAGTTCGCAATTCTCCGGCGAGCCGGGATTGCACGCCCAGCCGCCGTGCAGCATCGGCTTGTGAATGTGACCGAGCGCGAGGTAGCGCACCTTTTCCCGAATCGCGCGGAGATCGTCGCTGGAGAATCCGCCCCCTTCGCCGACAAAGTAATCCGGCCCCGCGTGGAGCAGCAGGACGTGAGTCTCCCCGGGGTCGAGTCGCTCGACGATCTGCCGGACCTTGTGCGGCGTCGCCGCACCGAGATAGCCCGCGCCGGTAAACGTCACGCCGCCGATCTCGATAAAGGAACCGCGCCGCGCCGTCGCATCCCATGGCGTGAGGATCGCACCTTCCGCGTTGAAGGTCGTCTTCAGCAGGATGAGCAGGTCGTCCTGCGCGAGGTAGTCGAGCCACGTCGGCGTCTCCGTAGTGATGAACGCCTTGTCGTGATTCCCTTCGATCGCCACGACCGGGATGCGCGCCTCGTGGAGCAGCATCAGGACGCGCTGCGCCTGGCGCAGATGCGGCGGCTCGACCTGCGCGCGATCAAAGAGATCGCCCGCGAGCACGAAGACCTCTGCCCGCTCCGCGATCGCCGCCTTCGCGATGAACTCAAAGGCTTCCGCGAAATCGGAATCCGGCAGCCGCCCATCGAGCCGGCGCCGGCCCAGATGGATGTCGGCGGCGTGGAAGATTTTCATCGCTCCACTCCTATCCGCCCCCGTTGCAGTTTGCATGCAGGATATGATCACCGGCGACCTACTCCGGGATGGCGAAGTGCGCCGCGGTCGCACTGAAGCTGGCGAGTTGCGCCTCCTGCCACGCCTCGTCACGCCCGAACTCCTCCGCCAAGATTTGCGCGACTTTCGGCGCCATCTCGAGCGCGGCGGCGCGGTTGAGAAAGAGCGCACGAGTCCGGCGGGCGAGCGCGTCTTCGACGGTGCGGGCCATTTCGTGCCGCGCCGCCCACACGGTCTCCGCCCCGATGATCGGGAGTGCCGCATGCAGAGGCTCGCCGAGCTCCGGTAGTTGCTGGACGAGCTGCCGGATCGCCTCGGCATCCGATCCGTAAATTGCGAGCGAATCCGAGTTTGCAGACCCCGGCTCGTGCCCGTGGATGCGCAGCGTGCGCGTGACGCACGGACGCTCCTCGAGCCCCGCGAGGACGATGGCGTGATCGACCGCGTCCTCGGCCATGTTGCGATACGTCGTCCACTTTCCGCCGGCGATGGTGAGCAGCCCGGATAGAGCGACGTGGATGGTGTGGTCGCGGGAAAGGGCGGCGGTGTTCGATCCTTCGCCCGCTTTCACCAGTGGGCGGATGCCGGTGAAGACGCTGAGGATGTCGGCGCGCGTCGGCCGCCTTGCGAGATAGTCGCTCGCGGTCTCGAGGATGAAGTCGATCTCGTGCGCGAGCGGTGTCGGCTCGAGCGCGCAAGCGGCGATCGGCGTGTCCGTCGTGCCGACGAGTGCGTGGCCATGCCAGGGAATGGCAAACATCACGCGGCCATCGCGCGTGTGCGGCACCATGATCGCCGTATCGCCGGGGAGGAACTCGCGGCGGAAGACGAGATGCACGCCCTGGCTCGGGGCGATCATCGGCGCGGCGGCGGGATCGTCCAGTCGCCGCAACGCGTCGCAGAAGGGGCCCGTCGCATTGATCACACAGCGCGCAGCGAGCGCGTGGCTCACGCCGGTCTCCTCGTCGCGGAAAGTCAGTCCGTGGACGTAGCCATGCGCGTCCTTGGTGAGTGCGGTGACCCGCGCGTAGTTAAGCAGCGTCGCGCCCTGCTCCGCGGCGGTCTGCGCAAGATTGATGAGGAGGCGCGCATCGTCGAATTGCCCATCATGATACTTCACGCCGCCGCGCAAGCCGTCCTGTGAGAGCGTCGGGATGCGCGCGAGCACTTCGTCGCGAGAGAGCACTTGCGATGGGCCAAAGCCGTAGCGCCCCGCGAGCAAGTCATACACCTTCAGCCCGATGCCGTAGAAGGGCGCCTCCCACCACGCGTAATTCGGCACGATGAACTGCAGATCGTGGACGAGATGCGGTGCGTTCTGAAGCAAGAGGCCGCGCTCTTTCAGCGCCTCCATGACGAGCGAAACATTCCCTTGCTGAAGATAGCGCACGCCGCCATGCACGAGCTTCGTCGAGCGGCTCGACGTGCCTTTCCCAAAGTCACTCTGCTCCAGCAACACGACGCCGTATCCGCGCGACGCCGCATCCACCGCGATGCCCACACCCGTCGCTCCGCCACCAATGATGGCGATGTCCCACGGCTCACGGCGCTCGCCCACGCGCTGGAGCGAGAGGTCACGGTTCACAGGGTCGCGGTCCCTTTGAGTGTCGAGTGCTCCTCCCAATCCCCTGCCCGGCTTAGCGCTTCCTGCCAGCGGGCGCGGCGGTGTGCGGCAGCGTCTGCGCTGAGTTGTGGAGTGAAGGTGCGCTCGACCTGCCAGGCACGCGACACTTCCTCACGGCTCGACCAGAAGCCCACGGCGAGCCCGGCAAGATAGGCGGCGCCGAGCGCGGTGGTCTCGATCACCTTCGGCCGCACGACCGGCACTTGCAGGAGGTCGGCTTGGAATTGCATGAGCAGATCGTTTGCGCAGGCGCCGCCATCGACGCGCAGGCCATCCATCGCGATGCCGCTGTCCTGCTTCATCACTTCGAGGATGTCGGCGACTTGGAAGGCGATGCCTTCGAGCGCGGCGCGGGCGAGGTGACCGGCATTCGTCCCGCGGGTGAGGCCGGTGATGGTGCCGCGCGCATATTGATCCCAGTGCGGCGCACCGAGCCCCGCAAAGGCGGGCACGAGATACACGCCGCCGCAGTCGGGCACCGTCGCGGCGAGCGCCTCCACATCGGCGGACGACTGGATGATCCCGAGCCCGTCGCGCAGCCACTGCACTACGGCGCCGCCGATGAAGACGCTGCCTTCGAGGGCGAAATCGGTGCGTCCACCTTGCTGCCACGCGACCGTCGTCAGCAGCTTGTGCTGAGAGAGCTGAGGCTCGGCGCCGATGTTCATGAGCATGAAGCAGCCAGTGCCGTAGGTGTTCTTCGCCAAGCCGCGCGTGAAACAATTCTGCCCGAAGAGCGCCGCCTGCTGATCGCCCGCGATGCCGGCGATCTGGATTGGCGCATCGAAGAGACCGGGCGCAGTCTCCGCGTACACTTCGCTCGACGAGCGCACCTCGGGCAGCACCGAGCCTGGCACGCCGAGGATGCGCAGGAGTTCATCGTCCCACGCGCCGCTCCGCAGATTGAAGAGCATCGTGCGCGAGGCATTTGAGGGATCGGTGACATGCCGCGCTCCGCCGGTGAGCTTCCAGACAAGCCACGAGTCGATCGTGCCGAAGGCCAGCTCCCCGCGTTCCGCCCGCTCGCGCGCGCCGGGGACGTGATCGAGCATCCAGCGCACTTTGCTGCCGGAGAAATATGCGTCGATCACCAGCCCCGTGCGCTCCTGGATCGTCTCCGCGTGGCCCGCCGCTTTCAGCTCGTCACAAAATTTCGCCGTGCGCCGATCCTGCCACACGATGGCATTGCCGATCAGCTCCCCCGTCTTCCGATCCCACAGCACCGTGGTCTCGCGCTGATTGGTGATCCCAATCGCCGCGACCTCCGCGGCCTTCACTCCCGCCTTGGCCAAAGCCGCGCGCGCCACGTCGAGTTGCGTCCGCCAGATTTCATTTGCGTCATGCTCCACCCATCCCACCTGCGGATAAATCTGCCGGAACTCCTGCTGCGCCACGGCGACGATGCTGCCGTCGTGGGCGAAGACGATGGCGCGGGAACTCGTGGTTCCCTGATCGAGGGCGAGGATGACCTTCATGGGGAGAGTCCGGGGAGAGACTGATTCGAGGTCTTCTGCGAGGCGCGCGGGAAAAAGGCAACCGCGATCCGGGATCGGCCAGCTTTGCGCTTTCCATCGGACGCTCGCTTGGGCAGCTTCCGCCGCCGGGAAAAATTCCTGGGGATTCATGAGCCAAAGACCTTCCGCGCCTTTGTGCGCGTCGCCCATTCAACAGCATCTCGAAGAACTGCACCGCGAGCTTTCCGGCGTCGCGGAGGGGGCAGTCGCCACGTACATCCCGGAGCTGGCGAAGGCGAATCCGGATTGGTTCGGTATCTGTGTGGTGACGACGAATGGCGGGCTCTACGAAGCGGGCGACTCGCGGCAGGCGTTCACGATCCAGTCGATCTCGAAGCCATTCGTGTACGGGCTGGCGCTGGAAGACCGCGGGCGCGCGGAGGTCTTCGCGAAGATCGGCGTGGAGCCGACCGGCGATGCCTTCAACTCGATCAGCCTCGACCCCGACACCGGACGTCCGCGCAATCCGATGATCAATGCGGGCGCGATCGCTGCGACGGGATTGATCGAAGGGAAGACGCAGGCCGGGCGGCTGCAGCGCATCCTCGATATGTTCGAGCTGTATGCGGGCGGCGAGTTGAAGGTCGATGAAGCGGTCTATCGTTCCGAGAGCGAGACCGGGCATCGCAATCGCGCCATCGGCCACATGCTGCGGAACTTTGG
>JANPIS010000435.1:0-23092 GCA_031425095.1 Chthoniobacteraceae bacterium | reverse complement strand
CCGGTTGGTTCTGGCACTGGCACGATCTGGCCGTTGGCTCCGAAGACCGCTGGTCCGAAGTCGGTCAGACCATTGTCGCTGAAGAACGTGATCTGACTGAGCTGCAGTGCGGTGAGCGCGGTGCTGTCGCTCCCGAAGAACACCTGGTCGAGTTCCGCGCCGCCGTTGCCGCCGCCAGCGTAGAGCGTGTCACCACTCCAATTCCAGATATGCAGTGAACCGGTCCATGTGTTGCCGTTGCTGGCCGCGAAGGCTAGGACGTTGTTCAGGTCGGTGCCGGCGAGGTCGATGATCGAGATGGTGTTGGTCGCGCTGAGCGTGAGCGCTCCGACGGTTTCGGCCAGGCCGGCGCTGTTCAAGCGACCGTTGTTCAGAGCGATCGACGCGGTGTTATTCACACGGTCACCGGCGCCAGCGAGGAGCAGCGTGCCACCGCTGTTCACGGTGATTCCAGTGGTCCCGCCCAGCGCACCCGCGCCTTCCGCGATCAATGTCGCAGTGTTCGGGTTGGTATCGCCGGTGATGGTGGTCGTTCCGGTGAAGGTATTCCCGACGGTCGGTGCGAGCCTCAAGGTGGCCCCGGCGCTGGAACTGGTCGTGACGATCAGGTTATTCGCGGCAGAACCCGCGGAACCAGAGATGTTGCCGGTGATCACGGTGTTGGCACCGAAGTCGCCAGTCGAGGTCAGGGCATTGGCACCGAGGGCCACGTTGCCGCTCAGGGTCAGGCTGCCGACGCTGCCGTCGTTGGTCGAGATCGTCGTGTTTCCAGCGAGGGTAACGTTGCCGGCGTAGCTGTTCGTGCCGCTGACGTTGACGAGCGCGCCTTTCTCTCCGGCGGCTCCGGTGCCGTTCAGGGAGAGGGCTTCAGCGCCGATCACCAGGGTCGTGCCGCTCTGGAGTTGCAGAGTTGCAGCGGTGCTTACGCTTGTGCCACCGGCCGTTGTGCCGAGAGCCGTGTCATTCTGGACATTCAGGATGCCCGCAGTGACCGCAGTCGCACCCGTGTAGGTGTTGGCGTTGGTGACGATCAGTTTTCCGAGGCCGACCTTGGTCACGCCACCGGCGACTGCGCCGCTGATCACGCCAGAGGTGGTCAAGGTGCCGCCAGTGTCCACAGACACCGCGAAGTTGCCGGCGGTGGTTTCCGCAATGTCGATACCGCCGGAATAGGTTCCGGTGGTGGCACCGCTGAGGAGGCGGAGGGTCTTGAGGTTCCCCGTATTGCTAACCGTGAGCGGACGGCTGATATCGATGCCATTCGCGAGTTCGAGGACGGAGTCCGTGTTGATGAGGGTAACGGTTCCAACCGTTCCGAAGGCCTGATTGTTTCCAGCGCGCAGCACGCCGCCACCCGCTGAGGTGTTGCCCGTGTAGCTGCTGGCGACGTTCAGCGCCCAGGTGCTGGTTCCGGCCTTGGTCACGCTGAGCGCGCCACTCGCGGCTTCCCGGATTTCACCGACGGTGTTGACGATCCCGACTGGGGAGTTGCCACCGAGGGTCAGGGTCTTGGCTCCCGGCGTTTCGGTCTGGATGCGGCCGAGGGCGAGCGCGCCGGCGGCGGTTCCGCCGTTGTTCTGGATGGTCAGGCCACCCGTGGTGCCCTGCAGCGCAATGATGCGGTTCGTCGTGCTGCCCGCGCCCGTGTAGGTCAGCGTCGCGCCCGTTCCAGCCAAGCCGGTGCGGATGATGCCATTCTCGACCGTGGTCGGAGCGCCGAGATTGCTCGCACCGCTGTTGACGTTGGCGATGGTGCTGAAGACGAGTTCGCCGGCCTGGACTTCGGTCGTGCCCGTGTAGGTGTTGGCACCGGTGAGGGTCACGACGTTCGCCTGCGCTTTGAGGAGGCCGCCTGCGCCGGTGAGCACCGCGTCGATCGTGGTGTTGCCGGTGTGGTTGAGGAAGATGCCCGTCGAGGCGGCAACCGTTCCCGTGCCGGTGATGCCAGGGCTCACGCCGCTGGTGGTGACCGTGGCGTGGTTGATGCGGTTGGAACCGAGGGCGAGCAAGGTCGGAGCGGCGGTGCCGGTGCCGACGATGTTCAGATCGCCGCCGACGCCGGTGGCGTTGAGGGCGCCGACGGTCAATGTGCCCCCGGAGATCGTGGTCGTTCCGGTGTAAGAAGCCGTGGAGTTGAGGATCAGGTTTCCGAGGCCGGCCTTGGTCAGGCCACCGCTGCCGGAGCCGATGCTGTTGGCCGCGGTGCTGGTCAAGCCATTGGTGTCGATCGTGCCGCCACCGTTCAGGTAGCTTATGGTGCGGGTCGAAACATCATCCGTGAAGCCACCACCAAGGCGGAGCGTGCCGCCGGCGAAGACGAGGGCGCCGGTGTTGCCGCCGATGTTGTCGAGATCCCCGATTTGCAGGATGCCTTCGTTGATCGTGGTCCGGCGGGCGCCGCCTCCCGCGGTATTGACCGAGCCAAGGATCAGGGTGCCACGGCCGGACTTGGTGATGTCGGCAGCCGAGGTGAGCGGCGAATTGATCGATGCGGTGAGGATCGCGGTGTTGGCTGTGGCGCTCGGATTCACCACGTGGATCACGTATTCGTTCGTGCCGCCCACGGTGATGCCGCTGTCGAAGCCACCGAGGTTGGTGGCTAGGTTCGCGGCGGCGCTTGCCGCGGTGTTGAGGGTGAAGAGCATCGCTCCGCTGGTGACCGCCAGGGTCTGACCAGCGCCGGCGCCTGTCACGTTGAGCGTGGAAGCCGCGGTGTTGGCGTTGTGCAGGACCAGCGAGTTCACGGTCGTGCCGGCGATCCCGGTCAGGTCGGCCGTGAGCGACTCACGAACGTTGGCCGATGCGGTCGAAGCGGTGGCGAAGGTGCGATACTCCGTCGCGGTGTCGAGCGCTCGGAAACCGGTACCAAGGTTATAGGTCACGAGCGAGTTGCCCATGTTGGTGTCCGCAAGGCCAGCACTGAGTTGCTCGCCGATCGCCCAAGGGATGATGCTGAGATTCGGCGTGCCCGTGCTGCCAGCAGCGCCAACGAGCGTGCCGATGAAGACGTTCTCAGCCGCAGTGTTGGTGATGCGGAAGAGGTTCCGATCACCAGTCGTCAGGCCCATGGCCCGTCCGCGGGCATCGACGGTCGCGTTGTTGGTGCGTACGAAGTTGTTCGCATTGATCGCGGCGATGCCGGTGGTGCCGGTGGCGTTACCCGAGAGATAGTTGGCTCCCGAGCCGAAGTTCAGGTCGCCGATGGTCTCGCTCGTTTGGGCGTTCTGGTCGGTCCGGATCGAGAGACCGCGGACGGCTGTTTCACCGGAGAAGGCGCCGTTGGCGGAGTTGAGGGTGATAGGCGTGGTGTCGAGCACACGGTTACCGGAGCGCGTCGCGCTAAGGTTGTCGAAGAGCAGCGAGCCACCGGCATTCACGGTGAAGGACGACGCGTTCAGCGCGCCGAGGCCGGTGAGGTTGAGCAGACCGCCGCTCACGGTGACCGGCCCGGTGTAGCCCGTGCTGATCCCACTCAGCGACGTATTGAAGGCGCCTCCCTGCCGGATGAGCGCGCCGGTGCCCGTAATCAGGCCGGCGTAGGTGCTATTCACCGTCTGGTTGATCGTCAGCGTATTCGCGCCGAGGGCGACGGTGCCGTAGATCGAGTTGGTGGTCGCATTGCCACCGGAGAGTCGGCCGATGGTCTCATTCCCGAGGAGTTGGAAGGTGCTCGGCTGGTTGGAGGATAGTTGGATTTCCGTCGTATCCCCAATCGCGGAGCCGCCGTTTGCCTGCACGGTCCCAGCCTGGATGGTGATCCGCCCAGTTCCGGTGTTGGCGCCGGTAAGGAGGAGCGTGCCAGTTCCGCTCTTCGTGAGGGCTTGGGCCGCGCGGATGTCGGCGTTGATCTCGAAGGTCTGTCCGCTGTCCGAGGTGACGACGAGTTCACCCGTGGTCGAGGTGAGCGTGCCGCCCGCGATGCTCGGGGTGCCAGAAGTCACGCTGCTGGTGAGCAAGATGCCACCACTGGCGATGCTGAGCACGCCACCCTGCGGCATATTCACATCCGACCCGGCGGTCGAATTGAAGCGCAGGCTATTGATATGGGCGTTCTGAAGGGTGCCAGTGAAACCGGCCGCGCTATCCGTGATGTGATCGGCCGGAGCCCACGCGGTGACCGTGTTGTTCGTCGTGGAGACGAGCGGAACGATGTTTCCCGCGGCGGTGCCCGCGGCGTTTTTGGTCGCAAACCACGTTCCAGTGGCATCCGAGACCGTGGCGTAGGCGGAGACGTTCGCCGCCGTGGTGCTGGTGCCCTGGCCAAGAAGACCCTGGGCGCTATTCGCGCTGGTGGTCGTGATACCATTCGTCGCCGTCTGCGCGCCGCTCGGGAGTTCAAACCGAACCACCGCCTGAGTGTTTGCGCGGGTGATCGCGTTCAAATTGAGCACTGCGTCCTGACCCGCTCCGGGATTCACGTCGATCCGGTTATCTCCAACGGTGGCGAGATTCAAGCCATTGACATTTTGGACCGTCGCAGCGGACGTGCTGCCGTTGACGACCAGCGTAGCGCCGCGCATGTCCAGCGCAGACGCTGCGCGCACCTTGGTGTTGTTATCGGTGACGTAGAGGAGCTCAAGCGTTCCTTCGTTCACGATTGTGGCAGCCGTCGAAATGATCCCTGAGTTGTTACCGGATAAGACAAAAGCGCCTGGCCCAAACTTCTCAACGCTACCGGCCGCCGTTCCCGTTGCCAGGTTGGCACTGATCGAGCCGCGGTAGAGATCAACGTCACCGTCAACAACGGTGAGCGTCCCGGTGCCCGTGATATTACCGGTGCGGGTCGCCAAGCGCTCCCCGATGATGATGCGCTTCGGACTCAGGTCGAACGCACCCATGTTGAGCGTCGTCGCCGCTCCATCGGCGTCCTGGCTCATGAAGAGGCGATCGAATTCGGTGGTGACGACGCCGCCTGCCGCGCCAAGGGTCACTGTGGCGCCATCTCGCATCACCAACCCGGCATCAGCGCTCAGCGTAGGAGTGTTGAAACTCAGGGCGCCGGTGCCGTTCAGGTTCACAGCGGAGCTCGCGGTGACGATGAGGTCGTCGCGGACTTGGAGCAGCCCGCTGTTGAGATTCAGGACTGTCGTTGCCCCGGTTATAGTGAGGTCGTCACCAATGCGGCTGGTGCCGGTTTGGTGCGTCCAAGTGCCGCCGCTGACGGTGCCGTCCGCTGTGTCCAGGCTCTGCGTGAGGCCGCCGGAGATGAATCCAGCACTCCCGGCAGCGCCAGTGAGGATGATTTGGCTGCCGTCGCCGGTCGGAAGGATGGTGATTGCGCCCGTATAATCGATGGATGCACCACCAGTTCCGTTGGCCGACAAAGTCAGCGCCCCCGCCGCCGTGCTGCTGCTGGTGATCGGGCGATTCGTGGACTGGCTGGTGGTGCCGATAAAGCGCAGGGTCTGCGCGCCCCCGCCGACCGTGATCGCATTGCCGAGACCGAGGCTGTTCGCCGTGGTGCTGCCGATGTTCTCGGCCGTGTTAAATTCGAGCGTTCCGGAATCGACGGTGAGGTTGCCGCCGAAGGTGTTCGCGCCGGTCAAGCGCAACGTCTGATTGGTCTGAGCCCAGCCGCCCTGGTCATCATTGACCGCGAGCGTGTAGTTCGAGCCGCCATCGGAGATCACGCCGGAGATCACGGTCGGACGCGTCGTCGATCCCGAGGTGCTGATGCTGGCATGATTCCCGAGGACGAGGGAGTTGGTGATACTTAGGGTGCTGAAGTTGTCTGTAGCCTGGAGGATACGGAGGGCGTTCGTGGAACCACCGTTGAGGGTGATGACACCACTCAGGTTCGCGGCCATGTCGAGCGTCGGGGTGGCGGCCGAGTTGTCAGCCTGGATCTCGAGGATGCCCACGCTGGCGTTGGTCAGGGTGATATTCTGCGCCGCGGTGAAGGTTGCCCCATTGCCGGCGTTGAAGATAATGCGGCCGGCATCGGCCACAATGTTCCCGGTGCCGAGCGCATTGACGTTTGTCGCCGTGACCGTTCCGCGGAAGAGGTCGATGCCGCCGGACCAACCGCTGTTCGATCCGCCGAGGGTGAGGGTGCCGGTGAGCTGATTGTTCGACGAAAGCGTGTTGATGCTGTTGACCGTGATCTTACCCGAGCCCGTGATCGTGTTGGAGAGGGTGATGCTGCGGGCCGCGGTCGCCGCTGGCGCACCGTTCAGATCCGCCATGTTGATGGTGGATGCGGCGCTCGCCGTGATCGCACCACTGTAGGTCTGCGTTGCAGTGCCTGCGGAGAGGGTGCCACCATTTAGGGTGATCGGGCTCGTTTGGGTGGCGGCGGCAGCGTTAGTGTAGAACGCACCACCGGTGATGATGACATTGGCCGCTGCGGTGCCGGCGCCGATGGCGTTTGCGTTCAACAACTCGAGTGTTCCACCGCTGATCGTGATGTTTGCGGAAGAGGTGCCACCGGTGTTGAAGCTGACGTCGGCGGCTGCTCCGAGCGTGACTCGGCCAGCGCCGGTCTTTTCCAGATCGACATTGGTCCCGCCGAGGAGAGCCCCCGCGATGCGCAGATTCGAGGCCGCGTCGGCCACGTTCCACGTCTGGTCATTCGTGATTCTCACCGGAGACGAAATCGAGGCAATCGCCGGACCCCCGGTCGTGATCGCGATACCTGCGGTGGAAGACTGTGTGGCGATGGTCAGGATGCTGGCCACTGTTCCAGCACTGATATTGACCTGCGACGGCGTGTTTGCCGGATTCGTGCTCGCCTCGAATGTGAGCGAGGCGATCTTGAAGTTGTTATCCAAGGTGGTGCTAATCGCCGCGCTGCCCGTGACGTTGTCGGCGCGGAAGATGACATCGGTGCCCTGTCCTGGGACACTTGCCGCAGCGGTGCTGCCCGCTTTATCGATGGCCCAGTTATTGGCCGCACCATTCCACGAGTTGTTTGTGATCGCGGTCCAGTAGGAGGCACCGGTAATCAGAGAACCGGTCGTGAGGATGATCTGGTTGTCGGTCGAGAGACCGAGCGACAAGCTGCTGAACCCGCCTGGAACCGCTCCGAGCACGTAGTCGCTCAAGACCAGCGGGCCGCTCAGGAATCCACCGACCCCCGTGGCATCGAGGAGCACGTAGGATTGAGTCGGATTCAGGCCGGCATCGCTGAGATTGAAGGTGATCTTGTTTCCAGCGAAGAGGCTCAAGGTGCCACTCGAGAGACCGAGGATATCGGTGTTGAGTTGATCACCCGCCGTCACGAGATCGCCGACGTTTAGGCCGAGCGTGGTATTGGTCCCGCCGCTGGAGCCGAGTTGCAGGCTGGTCAGGTTGGTGAGCCGGTTGCCGGCGCCGTCGAGGAGGTTGAGGGTTCCGCCGTTTTCGACGAGGACGCTCGTGACCGCCGCGCTGGAGACCCCACCGGTGAGGGACAGGGTGCTGCCGCTGTTGGTGACGCTCAGGCCGCTGGTGCCGTTAAGCGGGGAGGCGATATTGAACGCGCCGCTGCTGACGCCCGTGATCCCCGAATGGGTGAGGGTGTAGTTGAGCGGGATCGATGCCGCCGCGCTGCCGGTCTTGTAGATCGAGAGGGCACCGCTGCCGCTGTCGGTGATGGTGCGGACACCCTGGTTGCCGAAGGTGAGCGTTCCGTTGTTGGCGCCGAAGATGAGGGTGGCGGCGTTGCTCGAAGTATTGTCGATCACAGACGCGCCGCTGCTGCTCATGACGAGACCATTGATGGTCTCCGTGAAGCCGTTGAGGTCGAGGGTGGCGGTGTCGTTTTCCGGAAGTTCGGGGCTGAAGGTGATGCCGCCGGAGGCCGTGGACGTGTTCGGAATGACTTCGTTCGCGCCGATTTTCAGGACACCGCGATCGATGTCGATGCCGGCGGCGTTCTGGTTGAAGTTGCTGCCGGCGCCGACGAGGATCAGGGCGCCGTTACCGGTTTTGAGGATCGGCGTGCCGAAGGTGGTCGAGCTGGTCAGATTCCCATTGATGATGGTATCACCGGTGCCGTCCACGGTGATCGTGCGATTGGCCGTGAGTGAGTCGGAGGTGATCCCAGCGAAGGTCAACGTCTTCCCGGTGACGATGGCGTTATTGATACCGACGTTGTTCGCGGCAGCGAGGTTTTGCAAGGTGCCGAAGCTCAGGCTGAAGTCGCCGGTGAAGCCGGTCGTCTGGTTGTTGCTGAACTGTGCTGTGTTGCTCACCGTGCGATCCGCGCCGTATCCGAAGACGACGCCATTGTTCATGACGAAGTTCCCGGCGCCGAGCGGGGAAGCTCCGTCACCGATACCGAGGGCACCGCCGGCGGCCGTCGTGGCGCCGGTGTAGGTGTGAGCCCCCTGCATGATCCAGGTTGCCGAGCCGTCCACGGCGACCGAAAGAGCACCACTGCCCGGATTGGCGTTGTTGGTCAGAGTGCTGAGGATGGTGTTGTCGCCGGTATTGGTGCCGCGGAGGCTGAGGGTCTTCGCGCCGGTGCCGGTCACCACATCGTTGGCGACGTTGTTGAGAATCAAAGGGCCGGTGCCGTCCGCATGGAACTGCACGCTACCGGTGGTCCCGCTGAAGCGGATCTTACGATTGCTGGTCTCTCCCGTGCCGGTGTACTGCAACAACACGGTATTGCCGCCGGAGCCGATCAGGATCGCGCCGGCATCGGTGTTGCCGAGGGTGGAATCGCCGACGCTGGTCGCGCCGGGGGTGGCGCTGTTGCCCAAAGTGCGTGCGATCAGAGTACCGTTATTGATGAAGGTATTGCCGGTGTAGGTATTGTTCCCGGTGAGCTGGAGGATGCCGCCACCGGCCTTGGTGATGCCCGCTGCCGCAGAGCCAGTGATGTTGCCCGAAATGGTCGTGAAATCCGCTCCGGTATTGGCGTTTTCATTCACCGTGATGGTGCGCAGGGCGGCCTGCGCAATGCTGGCGGTGGCCCCGGCAGCCGAGCTCGTGTTGTTCGCGCTCACCGTAAAGGTCGTTCCGCTATTGACCGCGATGATCACGGCTCCCGCGGCGATTCCAGTGCCGCTGACGGGCTGGCCAAGGACATAGCCCGCGGTGCTGCCCGAGGTCAGGGTTACCAGCGCACTGCCAGTGCTCACATTGTACGTCGGAGCTGCGACGCTGCCCGTGAGCAGTTCGAAGCCGTTGGTCATGAGGGTCTCGGCGTTGGACAGGGCGGAACCGAGAACGAGGGTCCCGGCGCCGACAAAGCCATCCGTCGCGGCACCCCACTGCGGGGTGCCGGGAAGGGCGATCGTCAATTGACTGTCACCGGCGGCAAATCCGCCACCGCCCGTCGCTGCGTTCCAGCGAAGGTTTGTGCCAGTGGTTCCGATCGCGCGGCTGATCGTGCCGGTCGAGCGGAGGACGGCGCCGCCGTCGAGGAGGAGATTGGAAGTATTCGGAATAGTCGTGCCGAGGGTGGCAGAGAGGATACCGCCGTTGATCGTCGTGACACCCGAATAATTGTTCGTGGTATTGCTGATGATCCAGTGTCCGGTGCCTGTCTTCGTGAGGCTGAAAGCACTTCCGCTGTAGTTAGTCAGTTGCGCCCGGAGTTCATTGTCACCGGTGGAATCACCACCCAGCGTCAAAGTCCGCGTGCCGACCGTGCCACTGAAGCTGATCGCGGCGGTGCTATTAAGGACGAGCGCAGCGTTGTTGGCGTTGGATTCGCGATTCGGGGAAGCGAAACGACCATTTGAATCGATGCGACCGGCAGCAGCGAGCGTGAACTGGCGGTCGATGCTGATCGACGGGGTTTGGCTGTTCTGGAAGAAGGTGCCATCGGAACCGGTGTAGGACAGAGTACCGCCGCTGAAGACGAGGCTGCCGGCGTTGGTGAGAGCGCTGCCCGTGCCGAGACCGCTCGGGGAACCGAAATTGGCCAAGGAAGTCACGGCCAAAGTTCCACCATTGATGATAACCCCACCCGTGTAGGTTTGAGTTCCAGCAAGGCGGAAGGTTCCGCTGCCGGCCTTGTAGAGGCCAAGATTGCCCGCGCCGCTGGAGATCGAACCAGTGAATAAGGAGCTCCCGTTGTTGTTTCCCACCCGCAGGGTGACGCTGCTGGCCGCGGAGTTGTTGAGCACCGTACCAGCTCCATCGAATTGATTCAGTGAGGCGGCGCTACTAACCGGCGTACCGAGATTGATGCCGTTGAGGTCGAGCGTCGCTCCTTGGCGGAGGGCGACATTGACGTTGTCTGCCCCAAGCCTACCGCTGCCAGTCAAGCGCACCGTACCTTCATTGATGCTGACGGAACCACCCGTAGTATTGGCATTTGCCGCGCCGAGGGTCAAAAGACCACCGCCGAGCTTCGTCCATCCACCGGTGGTCGTGGCGGCGATCGGGACGTTGAGCGCGAGGGTGCTACCACCGTTGCTCCGGATCACGAGATCGCCCGTGCCGCCGGTCGTGACACTACCGAGACCGCCGATGGTTTGATTCACCCCGCTCGCAACCAGGATGACACCAGAGGAGGTGGTCGAACCGTTGTTGATCGTGAGCGCTGCTGCCGCGCTGCTGAGGTTGAACGTCTGAGCCGCGGCGAACTTAATTCCAGCAGCGACCGTCGAAGCCGTCGCCTGAGTGATGGCGCCGTTGATCAAGCTTGGGGTCGTCAATCCGCCCGTCAGGGTCGGACCGGCCTGGTTGGTGTAAGTGGCCGCGCCGACAGTGGAACCTGCAGCCAAATCATCGCCGTTGAAGAAGAGATGGGCATTGAGGATGCCATTGGTGTTGGTCGCACCGGTCAGAATGATGGAATTCGCCCCAGTGGAGATGAAGTTCACACCGCTACCGCCAGCGATCGGGCCGAGCCCAGCGAAGGTGAGCGCGGCGCTGCCTCCTCCCGGATTGCTGACCTGCACCGTGCCCGCACCGGCGGCCGGACGTAGCGTTCCGACGGTTTCGGTGCCGGCTGTGGCGCCGTCGTTGACGTATTCAAGGGTGCCACCGGCCGCGTTCGTAAAGGCATCGACGTTGAAGGCGACGGTACTGCTCGCTGCGTTGACGAGGAGGTTGCGGGAGCCACCGGAGAAGGTGTCCTGCAGGCGCAGGGTGCCCTGGGTGATCGTGGTCGTGCCGGTGTAGGTATTCGCGCCGGAGAGACGCCACGTGCCGGCACCGATCTTGGTCAAGGACGTGGCGGTGGCCGCGACGGCCGCGACGCTGTCCGGAATGATGCCCGCGATCGTGTTGAGACCGGTGTTGGAGCCGCCAAGGGTCAGGGTCTTAGCGCCCGAAGCTGCATTCGGGACGGACAGGTTGGCGGTGAAGGTGAGTGGGCCCGTGCCGTTGGCGAAGATCGTGCCGCCGCCAGTGGTGCCAAAGAGCTCGATCGGACGGGCGGTCGTGGAGGCGCCACCAGTGTGCTCGAGCGCGCCCGCGACCGTCGTCGCGCCCAGTCGAATGTTGGACGTGCCGGTGCCCAAAGCGGAGAGCGAGCTGACGGAAATGGTGCCCGCTTGGATATCAGTGACTCCACCGTAGGTGCCCGCTGTGCCTTGAATGGTCAGGCGCCCGGTGCCCTGCTTGGTCAACGCGTGCGCCGCGCCGCTACCGACAAGGCTGCCGGTGATGAGAATATCGCCATTGCCTGCCGCCGTGATGGTGCGCGCCGTGGTCGTGGTGTTGGAGAAGCCGCCATTAAACGTGAGCAGGCCACTGCCGCTATTTGTAATACCGGAATTGCCTGCGCCGCCCAAGGTGACGTTCGTGCCGGCACCGGAGCTGCCGTTGAAGATGATATTGTAACCATTGCGACCGATCGCGGTCAGGGTGGCGTTATCCTGCACGAGGCTGCCCAACTGCAGGGTCTGATTCAACCCGCTGCCGCCGAGGCCGCGGTCGGCAAAGAAGGTCGTCGTGTTCGCCCGGATATACACATTGGCCGCGGCCGTCCCGACCGTGAGGGCGGGCGTATCCATCAGCACTTCGAGGAAACCGCCATTGCCGTCGATGACCGCGGTGTTGCCGGTGCCGGTGCGCGTTCCCAAGGCCGTGCCGCCGGCATTATTGGTAATCCGGACCGTCCCGGTGGTGCCGCTCGCGCTGGCCGAGAGACGGAGCGAGCCAGAGAAGCCTGTGGCGCTCGATGGATTCCAGAAGAGGGTGCCCGCACCGGTCTTTTCCAGCGCTCCGGTGCCCGTCAAAGCACCGGTGAGGGAATACATGCCAACCCCCGCCTGGTTATTGCCCCCGAATGTCGTCGTCACCGGCGTGGCGCCCACGGTGCCGCCGATGTTTAGCGTGCCGCCGAGCGTCAGAAGGCCATTGGCTGAGATGGCGCGCGTGTTGATGGCCGTCGTCGAGACAGGAGAAGCGACTGCCGTGTTGATGAGCCCGGAAAGGGTGTTGTTCCCCGAGCTGACCACGGCACCGCCGCGATCCGAGACCGGACCCGCCCCCTGGAGGTTGAGATCGCGGGAGAAGTTAATCCCAGCCGACGTGCCATCGAGCACCAGCGAACCCCCAGAGAAACCGCGCTGGTTCCCAAGGTTGCCTGGATTCGGATTGAAACCGGTCACATTGACCGCTGAAGTCGAAGCGCCCAAGGTCGCCTGATCGGTGATGACGAGCGCGCCATTGCTGATCGTGGTCGTGCCGGTGTAGCTGTTCGCGGTATTGCCGAGGCGAATGAAGCCGCCACCGGACTTGACCAGTCCGGCGCTGCCAAGGATCTGGGTATTGATGATCGCTGAGTGGCCGGCATCGGCATGGAGCCCCGCATCCGTGCCATCCAGAGTGAGATCGCCACCCGAGAGGACGTAGCCACTGCGGAGGAAGGAGAGCTTATTGGCGATGATTCCCGAAGAGACCGTGACCAGACTGGCCGCGGCTGTCGAAGGCCCCGTGAAGACCGCCGTGTCGGTGTTCGCATTGGGCCACAGGCCATCGGTGGCCACCCCATCCCACCACAAGTTCGAGGACGTGTCCCACGTGCCCGTGCCACCGAGGCCGGTGCCATCGAGGGCATTCCCCGCAGCCGTCCCCAAATCGCCACCATCCCAGTAGTAGGTCGCCGCAGGCGTCTGAACGGCGGCCGAAGCGAGGAGCGCGGCGGTGATCGCGGCGGCGGAGCCGAAGCGCGAGAGCGATTGCGCGAGAACCTGAGGCTTCTGACGGCGCTGGGCGGGAGCGGATTTTGCGGAGGATTGTGGGCGGTTCTTCATGGGAGTGGGGTGTGACGGAGGTTCAGGGAAGGAGGGGTGGACGAGGGTATTTACGGAAGGAAAACTTGGGCGGGGGAACTGCGAAACGAGCTGGAATCAGGAAAGAGGCGGAGGACTAAAGTCTTATCGGAGAACAGCATCCCTGACTTCAATCGCGCGACACGCCGCGACGAGAGCCTCGCGAATGCTCCAAGGGGAGGCGCACGTGCGGGGCAAAGCAAGGGAGGATTTGTGGCATTTCAGTGAAAATGCTGAGGCATCAAAAGACGCCTCAGCGGTCGAGTTGCTAGGGGGATTGCGTTTAAACGAGAGGGGAAAGCACTGGGTGCGTGTTGTTTTTGGCGGAAACGTTAAAAAGAGGCAAGGAAAAAATTTGATCAGTGATGAAACTAGGCGCAAGACCGTTTTATAATTAGGAGCAAGAAGGAGGAGCCTCCCTGAAAAAATGTCGCGACACCAAGCTTCCAGCCAGGGTCTGGCCGGTCGCCGGGAGAGTGGACGGCCTGTCCCGACCTGGATAGTCTCACCCTCATGGACCTCCCGCTCGGTGGAAAAACTTTCGTAATTATCGGTGGAACTACGGGCATCGGGCTCTCCGCCGCACGGGCTTTCCTCGCGGCCGGGGCGCGGGTGGTGGCGGTGGGGCGGAATCCTGCCAGCGTGGCGGCTGCGGAGATGGTGCTGGGATCGAAGGCGCTGACATTTGCCGGAGATGCCACCCAGCCGGAGACCGCGGAGCGGGCGGTCGGTGAGGCGCTGTCCGCTTTCGGAGGCTTCCACGGGCTCTACCATGTGGCCGGCGGGAGTGGTCGCAAGGCGGGGGACGGGCCGCTGCATGAGCTGACCGATGAGGGCTGGCAGGCGACGCTGGAGCTGAATCTGACCTCGGTGATGCGCTCGAATCGCGCGGCGGTGCGGCAATTTCTCGCGCAAGGCTCGGGCGGGAGCATCCTGAATGTCGGGAGTGTGCTCGCGACTCGTCCCTCACCGCGCTTTTTCGCCACGCACGCCTACGCCGCGGCAAAGGGGGCGATCGAGGGTTTCAGCCTGAGCCTCGCAGCCTACTATGCCGACGCGGGCATCCGGGTGAATGTGCTCGCACCGGCGCTGGTCGAGACGCCAATGGCGCAGCGGGCAGCGCAGGACGAGCGCATCCAGCGTTTCATCCGCACGAAGCAACCGCTGGACGGCGGGCGCATCGGGCAGCCAGAGGATCTGGACGCCGCGGCGGTATTTTTCCTGAGCGACGCGGCAAAATTTTGCACCGGGCAGGTCTTGCGCGTGGATGGCGGGTGGTCGGTGAGCGAGGGGCAGGAATGAAAGCTCGAAACCCGAAGTTCGAAGCTCGAAGCAAAGGCGGGGGGAAAATGGAAATCCGGCCAAGTGACGGTCGAACGCGCCCGGTGGGTCCATTTCGCACCTTCGCTCCCTTGGAATTTGTTGCGAGCTTCGGGCTTCGAACTTCGAACTTTCCCCGATGAACGCGATCGGGATCGATCTCGGGGGGACGCAAATCAAGGGGGTGGTCGTCACCGAGGCCGGGGCGGTGCTGCAGCGCGCCCTGCGGAAGACGGAAGCGGTCGATGGAAAGGGCTTTGCCAGCGTGGTGCGTGAGCTGGCGGACTCGCTCGGGACGGAGGCGCGGCTGGGGATTTCGGCGCCCGGGCTGGCGGCGCGCGACGGGCGATCGATCGCCAGCATGCCGGGGCGGCTGGAGGGGCTGGAGGGGCTGGACTGGACGCAATTCCTCGGGCGGGCGGGAGTGGTGCCGGTGGCCAACGACGGACAGTCAGCTCTCGCTGGCGAGGCCTGGATCGGCGCCGCGCGCGGGCTGCAGGATGCGGTGCTGCTCACGCTTGGCACGGGCGTGGGTGGGGCGATCCTGAGCGATGGGCGGATCCTGCGCGGGCACCTCGGACGGGCCGGGCATTTTGCGCATACGTGCCTCGATCCGGAGGGACCGCCGAGCATCGCCGGGATGCCCGGGGCGCTGGAGTGCGCGATCGGCAACTACAACATCCGCGAGCGCAGCGCCGGGCGCTTCGAATCGACGCACGCGCTGATCGCGGCCTCTGCGGGGGGCGATGAATTTGCGCGTGCGGTGTGGCTGCGGTCGATCCGCACGCTGGCCTGTGCGGTGGCGTCATTCGTGAACATTCTCGACCCGGAGGCGGTGATCCTCGGGGGTGGGATCGCACAAGCCGGCGATGCGCTTTTCACTCCGCTGCGCGAAGCACTCGCGAAGGTCGAATGGCGCCCCGGAGGGCAGGCGGTGAAGATCGTGCCGGCGGAGCTCGGAGAATGGGCGGGTGCGATCGGCGCGGCGCGCACGGCAATGACGAATGACGGATGACAGATCGGCGCGCGGACTTCGTTCTTCAACCATCCGACGTCATTCGGCATTCTCCCCCCATGTCCCCTTCCCTCGATTACCTCGCCCAGTGCCGTGGCCTTCTGACGACGGTCGAGCGCCAGGCGGCGGCGATCGCGCAGGCTGCCGATTGGTTTGCGCAGACGATCCTCGCCGGACGCATGGTGCATGTCTTCGGCAGCGGCCACTCCCGGATCATGGTCGAGGAAATGTGGCCGCGTTACGGATCCTTTCCCGGCTTCAATCCGATCGTCGAACTGTCGCTGAGCTTTCACAATCTGGTGGTCGGCGCGAATGGGCAGCGGCAGGCGATGTTCCTCGAGAATGTGAGCGGGCTGGCGGAACGCATCCTGCGGAATTTCGATCTCGCGCCGGAGGACACCGCGCTCGTGATTTCGTCGGGCGGCTGCAATGTGGTGCCGATCGAGATGGCGGAGGAATTCCAGCGGCGTGAAGTGCGCGTGGTGGCGATCGTGAGCGCGGCGCACTGTGCGGCGAGCACAAGCCGGCGGGCGGATGGGCGGAAGCTCCCGGACTTCGCCGCTCTGACGCTCGACACCGGCGCGCCCGTGGGTGACGCGATGGTGCGCGTGCCGGGGCTCGACACGCCGATCGCGCCCGGCTCCACCGTGGGTGGGTGCCTGCTCGTGAATGCGATCAAGGCCGAGGTCGCCGCGCGGCTCACGGCGGCGGGGCAGCCGCCCACCGTGCTCAGCGCCGCGGCCATCGTGGGCCCGGCGCGGGCGACGGCACTCTTTGAAAGCGCCTACGACGAGCACGCCCGCCGCCTCGCCCGGCTCTACGAAAATCTGGGGAGCGCCCGCGGAGCGGGCTGATTCGCGGGAGGCCGGCTTCGCCAAAATCGCCGGAGTGCGCGCTTGATACCTGCTTTTCCCAAATCCAGAATCGCGGGAGCAATGACCGGGAAGACCAGATGAACCCGGCCCGCGATTCACAAAACGTCCACCGCTCCCACTCGCCATGTCAGTCTTCACCCTCACCGCCGCGCAAATCGCCCTCCTGCCCTCGGAAGCAGACGTCGCGCTCTACGAAGAACAGGGCTACTACGTGTCGAAGGAGGGAGTGATTCCCGATACGATCATCGATGCCGCGTGGGACGGGAGCCATCGCTTCTACGAGGGGGAAAGAGACTCGGTGATGCCCGTCGAAACTGGGTTCTCGAACTGGAAAAAGGGCGATGGCGACGGGCTGCGGAACAATGAATTTGTGTCGCTGCAGAAAAAGGAAATCAAAGCGCTGGCCACGTACCCACTGATCGGGGCCATCGCGGCAAAGCTCACGCGCAGCGCCACCATCCGGCTGATGGACGATCAGCTCTTCTACAAGCCTTCCAAACCCGAAAACTCCGCGGCGACGATCTCGGGCTGGCACGCGGATCAGGCCTATTGGCCTACTTGCAGCTCGGAAAAAATGACGACCGCGTGGATCCCGCTGCACACGGTGGAGCTGGCGCGCAGCCCGCTGGTCATCATGGCCGGAAGCCACCACTGGAAGGGCGACCTCCCGCGGATGTCGTTCAACAATAAGAATCTCGCGGAGTTGGAAGAAAAGTTCCGCGCGCAGGGCAAGGAAGTGCGCGTGGCCACGATGACGCTGAAGAAAGGCCAGGCCAGCTTCCACCAGGGCTGGACGATCCACGCCAGCCTCGCGAACACCAGCGGGCAGCCCCGCCTTTCCCTCGCCGTGCACATGCAGGATGGCGACAACCACTACCGTCCCCACGTGAACGCGGAAGGCCGCGAGGTCCACATGTTCGACGAGCAGCTCTGTCGCAAGCTGCCGAACGGTGATCCTGATTTCAGCGATCCCGCCGTCTTCCCGACGATCTGGTCGGAGGCGCGCTGATGGACATCCAGCACCTGGATGGGGACGATCCGCGATGGCGGGAAGTCCTGGGGCGTCTGCCTCACGACCTCTACCATCTGCCCGAGTACGCGAGCATTGAGAGCGGCTCGAGCGACGCGCGACCGCGAGCCTGCTGGGCGAGCGAGGGGGACAAAGAGGCCTTCCTCCCCTACCTCCTGCGCCGGTGCGACGTGCTTTTCCCAGGCGCGAGTGCGGCGAGCGATGTGTACGACGTCGTCTCGCCCTACGGCTATCCCGGCTTGCTGCTGAGCGAAGCCGCGCGGAATTCCCCGGAGTTTGCCCAGGCGGCGATGCGCGGTCTGAGCGAGAGCTTGCGGGCGCAAGGCGTCTGCTCGGCATTCTTCCGCATGCACCCGCTCTTCAGTGGAGGCTTCAGCACGCTGTTTCCGGAAAACTTTTTCACCGCCTCCAGCGAGACGGTCGCCATCGACCTGACGCTCGACGAGGCCGCCATCTGGAAGAACATCCGCGACGGCCACCGCTGGACGATCAAGAAGTGCAAGAAGCTCGGCTACGAGGCCCGCATGGTGCCGCTCAGCGAGCACATCGACGCCTTCATGGATGTGTACCAGGACACGATGGATCGGGTGAACGCGAAGGACTCCTATTACTTCGGTCGCGAATACTTCACGAAGCTCGGCGAGATGCGGGACTACGTACACCTCTGCCTCGTCGAGACGGAAGGTGCCGCCGCCGCTGCCTGCATTTTCTTTGAATGTGACGGGATCGTGCAGGCGCACCTCGGCGGCACCAAGACTGACCACCTGTCCAAGTCGCCCTTCCACCTTGCGCTCTACTTCGGCACCGAGTGGGCAAAATCCCGCCGGAACCGCTACCTGCATCTCGGCGGCGGCGTCGGCGGGTCGAATGATCGGCTGCTGCACTTCAAGCGCGGGTTCTCGGACCTCTCGTTTCCTTTCCTCACCCTGCGGATGATTACCGACGAGGCCAAGTATCGCGAACTCACGGCGCTCAGCGCCCAAGCCGCAAACGTGTCGCTCGAGGAACGGCTCCACAACGACTACTTCCCCGCCTACCGGGCGTAGGGCTGGCCGCCCCGCGCGGAGAGGGAACGCGGTCTTTCCGGTCCGCGGCGATTGGCGCTTGCCGCCACCGGGCATCTGCGATTTGCCTTCTGCCCATGCAACCGCGCCCCCTCCGCACCACGGTCATCGGGAGCTACCCCTTCCCCGCCTGGCTCGAGGCCGCCTGCCAGCAACTCGACCACTTCGGCGCGGATGACCTCGCCGAGATGCAGGACGACGCGGTGATCGCCGCGCTGCACGATCAACTCGCTGCGGGCCTCGACGTGGTGACCGACGGCGAGCAGACGCGGCTCGACTTCAATCTCTCCTTCTACGGCTTTCTCGAAGGCTTGGAACTCGAAGGCGCATCCCCGCGTCGCTGGGGCCCGCCGGCGCACGATCAGCGGGGAAAACATCGCGTCATCGGTGAATTGCGTGCCCCGCGCGGACTGGGCGCGGTGGAGGAATTCCGACGCCTGCAAAGGCTGACCGCCGCGCAATCTTCAATTTCCAATTTTCAATCCCAAATCTCCCTCAAAGCCAGCGTCCCCGGTCCCTACACCCTGAGCGGACGCCTCGTGCCAAACACCCAATATTCCGATCGCTACGCGCTCACCGAGGCTCTGCTCCCGCTGGTGCAGCGCGAGCTCGTCGCCCTCGTCGAAGCCGGCTGCCGCGAGATCACCGTGGATGAACCCTCGATGAGCTGCTACGCGCACCGCGAGGATCCGCGCCGCTTCGTCGAAATCTTCAACCGCACCGTCGCGCCCGTCGTCGGCAGGTGCCGAATCTCCACACACCTTTGCTTCGGCAATTACAAAGGCCGCGCCGTGGGCCTGCGCCGCTACGGCCCCATGTTCCCCGCCTTCCTCGATCTCACTGTGGACGAGGTGCATCTCGAGATGGCCAGCCGCGAGTTCGCCGAGATCGAGATCTTGAAAGTAATCGCCCCGCGCATGGATGTCGCCGTCGGGATCATCGATGTGAAGAGCTACTACATCGAGACGCCCGACGACGTCGCCGCGCGCGTCCGCCTCTGCCTCCAGCACGCGCCCGCCGAGCGGCTCGCATTTGCGCCCGATTGCGGCCTCTCGCAGACGGCCCGCTGGGCGGCGAAACGCAAGCTGGCAAACATGGTCGCGGGCGTGCAGATCGTCCGCCGCGAGCTCGGCCTGTGATCGCTGCCTTCGCCAAAAACGACGCCCTCCTCGCGGACATCGCCGCGCCCCTCACGACGGAACGCGAGTTGCGGATCTGGTGGCTGGGGCAGAGTGGGTTCCTCCTCCGGGTCGGCAGCCACCGTGCGCTGCTCGATCCCTACCTCTCCGACTCGCTGACCGAAAAATACGCCGCGTCCGACAAGCCCCACGTGCGCATGACCGAGCGCGTGATCGCCCCCGAGCGCCTCACCGGGCTGGAACTCGTCACCTCCTCGCACAATCACACTGATCACCTCGACACGGCGACGCTCGTTCCCCTGCTCGCGGCGAACCCGGACGCGCAATTCATCTTCCCCGCGGCCAACCGCGCCGAAGTCGCGCGCCGCACCGACGGTCACACGTCGCTGCTCGGCCTCGACGACCGGACGACGGTCACGGTCGCGGGCTGGGAAGTGCACGGCATTGCCGCCGCCCACAATGAACTCGATCGCGATGCACTCGGCCGCCACCTCTACCTCGGCTACGTCCTCCGCTGCGACGGCTGGAGCATCTACCACAGCGGCGACACGCTGCTCTATCCAGCGCTTGCGGAGAAAGTCCGCGCCCTCGGTCCGATCGATCTCGCGCTGCTCCCGATCAATGGCCACCGCCCCGAGCGTCGCGTGGCGGGGAATCTCGACGGACGCGAAGCCGCACAACTCGCGCACGCCATCGGCGCGCGCTGGGTGGTGCCATGTCACTACGAGATGTTCGCTTTCAACACCGCCGACCCGCGCGAGCTCTTCCTCCCGGAATGCGCGCGGCTCGGCCAGGCGCACCGCGTCCTGCGCGCCGGAGAGGGCTGGAGTGTCCCGCACGCGGCCCCTACTTTCCGCCCATGACCGACCCGCTGCTGCTCATCCGCGCCACCGAGCAACACGAGGCCGGGCGCTTCGCAGAAGCGGAGCGCACCTACCGGCAGTACCTCTCGGAGGAGCCTGGCCAAGCCGCGGTGTGGAACAACTATGCCGTGCTCGCCCTCGATCGCGGCGACTGGCTGGCGGCTCTGGAGCGGGCCTCCCGGGCCATCTCCCTTGCGCCGGAGAGACCGACCTTCCACTGCACCCGCGCCTTTGCGCTGAACGGCCTGGGCCGTCTGGCCGAGGCGATCGGCACCTGCCTCTGGGTGATCCAAAATCACCGCGACTGCGCGCCCGCCTGGTTCGGACTCGGCGCGGCCCAGGCGCGGCAAGGGCGCGACGAGGAGGCCATCGCCGCGTATCGCACAGCGCTGCAATGGAAACCCGACTACGTGGCCGCGGCCAACAACCTCGGCACCCTGCTCACCAATCGGAACGACTTCGACGGCGCGGTCGCGGCCTTCCGCTCCGTGCTCCAGATGGCGCCAGGCGACACGCCGGCGCACAATAATCTGGGCATCACCTTGCTGGAACTCGGGTGCCACGAGGAAGCGCTCGCTTCCTACCGGCGCGCGTTGGCCTGCGACCCCACCTCCGCCAAGGCGCACAGCAGCCTGCTCCTCGCCCTCCAGTACATCCCCGGCACGACGCCGGGCGCAATCGTGGAGGAAGGCCGGCGCTGGTGGCGCCAGCACGGTGCGCCGCTCTGGCCAGGCCCCCAGCATTTCCCCAACCTCCCCGACCCGGAGCGCCCGCTGCGCATCGGCTACATCTCGTCCGATTTCCGCGATCATCCCGTGGGGCGGCATCTGCTCCCATTGTTGCGGGAACACGATGCGCGACTCTTCGCGACCACCGCCTACTCCGGTGTGCGCATCCCCGATCAGATCACCGCGCGCTTCCGCGATCTCGGAGTGGGCTGGCGCGAAGTCGCGCACCTCACGGATGACGCACTCGCGGCCCTGATTCGTGAAGACCGCATCGACATCCTCGTGGAGCTCTCCCTGCACACCGGGGGTGAACGACTGCTCGTCTTGGCGCGCCAGCCTGCGCCCGTCCAGATCTCCTTCGCCGGGTATCCGGGCGAGACCGGATTGGAAAGCATCGCCCACCATCTCACCGACCGCGTGCTCGAACCGCCGGGCCCCGCGCACGGCTTCTCCGCGCCCCTCCATTTGCCGGACAGCTTCTGGTGCATGGATCCGCCCGAGGAGGCTCCAGAGGTGAATCCCCTGCCCGCGCTCACCGGTGCGCCGCTGGTCTTCGGATGCCTGCATAAATTCGCCAAGGTGCATGCGGCCGTCCTGGAGCTGTGGGGCCAAATCCTGCGGGCGCTGCCGAATGCACGGCTCCAGATGCTCTGCCCGCCGGGCTCCGCTCGCGAACGCGTCCTCACCCTTTTCCGCGAACATGGCGTGACCGCGGAGCGCCTCGACTTCACCGCCTTCCTGCCGCGCCGGGAGTATCTCGCACGGCATCACCGCATCGACGTGATCCTCGACACCTTTCCCTACAATGGCCACATGACGGCGGTGGACGCACTCTGGATGGGCGTCCCCTTCGTCACCCTCACGGGCGAGCTGCCCGTCTCGCGCGGCGGGGCCAGCATTCTCACCCAGCTCGGGCTGCCCGAACTGATCGCGCAGACCCCCGCGGACTACGTGCGAATCGCGATCGCCCTGGCCGGCGACCTGCCCCGACTGGCGAGCCTGCGCGCCACCCTGCGCGACCGAATGAAAGCGTCCCCGCTCATGGACGGGCCACGCTTCGCCCGGAGCGTCGAAGCGGCCTACCGCACAGCCTGGCAGCGCTGGTGCGCTACGCCACTTTCCACGCCCCGCGATACTCCCGCGTGAGCCACTTCGCGTCGCCCGTGCCGCCGGTGAAAAGGTTCTCCGTGGGGTCCCACGCGATCCGCTTCCCATGCCAGTAGGCGAGGCTCGTGAGGTGGCAGGCGGTGACGGTGCGCGCGCCCACTTCCACGTCGCAGATCGGCGGCTTGCGGCTCGCGATCGCGGACAGGAAGTCGGCCTTGTGATCCGTGCTCGCGTAGAGCTTCACCTTCGCATCGGCGAGGAATTCCTTCTCCACGGCGTCGAGTTGCTCGGCCAGCTTGGGCTTCGCGTCCTTCTCCACGGCGTTCGCTTTTTGCACGCCCTTCAGGGTCATCTTGAACTTCCCGCGATTCACGAAGATCTCGCCGTCGGTGCCGAAGAAGGTCACACCGTTTTCCTTGATGTGCTCGATCTCGATGCCGCCCGCGTAGCGCAGCATCACGCCGGCGTCCGCCGTCTGCCAGTCGCTTGGCGGCGTGATTTCGATCGGCCCGCTCGCGTCCATGCCGAGGCCCCAGTGCGCGATGTCGAGATGATGCGCGCCCCAGTCGGTGACGCCGCCGCCGCCGTATTCGCGATAAGCGCGCCATTGCGGGAAGTGATTGTGAACGCCGCGCGGGCTCAGCACTTCATTGAACTCCCGCTGCGGCGCCGGCCCGAGCCACAGATCCCAGTCGAGCCCCTTCTCCATCTCCTGCCCCGGCAGATCGCACGGCTTCGCCGGACCGCCGAAGCCCGTCGTCACGCGCGACACATTGCCGATCACTCCA
>JANPIS010000434.1:0-1928 GCA_031425095.1 Chthoniobacteraceae bacterium | reverse complement strand
GTCAAGACGCTGGCAGAAAAGGCCAAGGAGCCGACCGAGAGCGGCAGCTTCACGCTGAACTACGCGCAGGCCAAGGACATCGTCACGCTCCTCCAGACCCAGCTCCAGAGCGGCGTTGCTCCGCAGTTTGATCAACGCACGAACACCATCTACTACCGCGAGAACCGCTCCAATCTCGAGAAGATCCAGGAGTTCCTCACCTCGATCGACCGCCCCACCCAGCAGGTGATGATCGAGGCGCGCCTGGTGGAAGTGACGGCGAATCCGAAGCAGAGTTACGGCATCAACTGGGCAGGCGTCGTCGGCGGATCCTCCACGCCGCAGACCTTCAGCATGGCGGGTTCGAACGTCGCGAACAGCGGTGTCGCGAGCGGCACGTCTACGAGCACGACCTCGACGGGAGGGATCGTCGGTGGCGTTCCAGGGGTGGTCAGCGGCACTTCCACCACGACCGGCAACGGTTTGGTGACGAACTCCAACACCCTCCTGCAGAGCCCGGACAATCTCTTCGGCACGACCGGCAATTTTCTGCGCAATGCGAACTCCCTCTCGAGCATCGGCAAGGCCGTCGCCGGCCAGTTTGCGATCCTCAGCATTCCCCAGATGTCCGCCACGCTCCGTTTCTTGAATGAAGACGCCGATGCGAACTTCCTGGCCAATCCCCGTGTCGTCACGGCGAACAACCAGGAGGCCAAGATCAAGATCACCCGCAACCAGCCGGTGCCGCAGCTCAACTTCAACGAGCAGACCGCGCAGGCGGTGTTCAGCGGATTCCAGGACAAGGAATTCGGCAACACGCTCACGGTGCTGCCATCGATCAACAAAGACGAGTTCATCTCCATGCTCGTGAGACCCGAGATCAGCAACAAAGTCGGCGACGCGACCTTCACCTTCAGCGGCGCGACCGTCACCAGCCCGGTGATCGACAAGCGCGAGCTCAATTCCAACGTGCTGATCAAGAGCGGCGACACGCTCGCCATCGGCGGCCTGCTGCAGGATGAGCAGACCAAGGGCCGCACCAAAGTGCCGATCCTCGGCGACATCCCGATCCTCGGCTATGCCTTCCAGGAAAAGACGGCCCAGCGGGTGAAGCGCAATCTGCTCATCTTCGTCACCCCCACGGTCATCAAGCAGGGCTACGGCACCGGCCTCGAAGACCAGGTGACCGGCCTCGCCCACAGCGGCGAGGAGTACGCCGATCCGAACGGCTGGCGCAACAACGCCAAGGGCGCCAAGCGCCTCGTCCCGACCAGCAATCGCCAGCTCGCGGCCGACTACCCGAAGCCGGGCGTCGCGCCGGCGCCGAAGAAGGTCCGCCGCTAATCAAGTTTCATGGTGTCACCCGGGCGCCTTACAAGGGGGTAACCTCACCGGGATATTTTCCAGCCGGGCGTCGGCCAGTGGCGGAAGGGAGGAGAGTTGAGGGCCGACGTTCCACTGGCGCAAACGCCGGTTTTCGCGCACCTTCTTCTGGTCATGTCCCTCGCCTGCGTTCGTCCCCTCGTCCTCGCCGCCGTCGCCCTCGCGCTCGGCTCCGCCGGTTGGGCCGAGTCGCCCACCAAGTCCACCCAAGCCTCGCCTGCCTTCAAGACGCCGCGGCCCGAGCCGCAGGAGGCGCCCCGCGGCCCCGAGCCGCGTCCGCCGGTGCACGGGCAGCCCTTCGATGACCGCGAGGTGTCGCTCTTTCTTGAGGTCGAAGGGCGCAAGCTCTTCCTCAATGGACGGTGCGGCAAGCTGGCCTTCGATCCCCGCGCGTGCGGCCTGACGCTCCCCGACGTGCTTGAAGAGCGTCTCGATTGGCCGGCGATCGCCGCTCGCGCCGAAGCCGCGACGGTGGTGCTCGGCGAATTCTTCCGTGACCCGAAAAATAAGAAGGACGAGTTCAGCACGGCGGCGGGCGGGTTCCTGATTTCCGCCAGTGGCGCGTG
>JANPIS010000433.1:0-6854 GCA_031425095.1 Chthoniobacteraceae bacterium | reverse complement strand
ACTCTTTCTGCGCGCCTTTCTGCTCGGCCATTCGCAGTTCCAGATCGTCGCCTTCAACGCCTACGCAGGCTGCGCATTTCCGGGGCTCTTTCGGGAAAAGTTTCCAGCCTTCCTGAAGAACACGGGCGGAAGTCTCTGGCTGCGGAAGGTGGCGTAGCGCCGAAGCTCCGCGCTATTGCGCCGCGCCTTGAGTGAGGCGTCCGACTTCCATCGCGACGAGGCACATGTCGTCGGTGAAATCCTTGCTCGCGGAGAACTGCTGAATCTCGCGCACGAGTTCCTTGCAGAGCGTCTCGGCGGAGAGGTTCATGCGCCCTTCGATCGCGCGGTGCAAAAGCGCCTGGTCGTATTGCTCGCCGTCGGTGTTTTCGACCTCGAAGAGTCCGTCGGTGAAAAGTAACAGCACGTCGTGCTCGACGAGCCGCGTGGAGTTGGTGGGAAATGCGGCACTGGCGAAGAGCCCGAGCGCGGGTCCGGGTTTTGCGCCGTTCAAGCCGGACACGGAGTTCCCCTCCGGTGTGCGGCGCAGGCGCAGCGGCTGGGGATGTCCGCCGTTCGCATAGCGGAGCTCGCCGCGGTCGAGATCGACCACGGCGAAGAATGCCGACATGAAGATCGGCGTCTGCATGGGCTTCAGCACCCCACAGAGTGCTTCATTCACGCGGCGGAGAAAGTCCCCCGGCTCCCCCGCGTGCTCACGCAGGTCTTCGACCAGCGTCCGCACGATGGCTGCGACGAGCGCGGCGCGCACGCCATGGCCCATCACGTCACAGATGAATATTCCCGCGCGGGTATCGGAGAGCTGCAGGATGGTGAAGAAGTCGCCGCTCACGGCGGAGGAGGGGTTGAAGAAGTGGAAGAAGCGCAGCGCGCTTTGCGCTTCGGAGGCATCGTGCGGAAAACGCGGGTACTGCTGCGGCAGCATGGCGGTCTGGAGTTCACGCGCCATCTCGAGATCCTGCTGGAGCTCTTCATTGCGCTGCTTGAGTTGCGCCGCGTATTGCGCGAGCTGGGCTTCGGCGCGCTTGCGGGCCGTCACATCGCGCGAGAGGCCGAAGGTGCCGACGATGCGGCCTTCGGAGTCGCGGAGCGGCATCTTCGTCGTCGAGACCCACGTCTCGCTGCCGTCCGGCCAGACATCCTTTTCCTCCTGATCCACGAGCGGTTCGCCGGTGCTGATGATCCGCTGTTCATCTTCGAAAGCTTGCTCCGCGCGGGCCGCGCCGAAGTAATCGAAGTCCGTCTTTCCGATGATCTGCGACAGATCCGTGAGCCCGTGCTTCGCGAGCTTCGCGGTGTTCACGCACACGAAGCGGCTCTCCCGGTCTTTGAAGTAAATCTTGTCCGGAAGATTCTCCATCAAGCAGTGGAGGAGTCGGCGCTCCCGGACGAGCTCCGCTTCGACCCGCCGACGTTCTGTCACGTCCCAGCCGGCACCGGCCATGATGGCCGCTCTGCCATTCGCTTCCGAGTGACACCGACCGCGCAACCTCAGCGTGTGAACGCTGGCGTCGCTCGGCCACACCACGCGGCACTCTGAGTCGTAGGAGCCCTTCTCGCGGACGGCCTCGCCGAGATCGTGCCGCACTCGGTCCCGGTCTTCCGCATGCACCAGGGCGATGAAATCCTCGAATCTTCCGGAGAAGCTCCCGCTCGCGATTCCGAGCAAGGCATGCGCTTTCTCATCGAGAGCGACCGAGCCTGTCGCGATGTCCAGAGTCCACGTTCCCAAGCCTGCGGATCGGACGGCGAGCGCCAGACGATCGGCGCGTTCGCTCAAGGTTTCCGTTCGCACACTCGAGGCCGGAGTGGTCGGAGCAGAGGAAGTTTCCAACGGTAAGTTCATGGGATGGTGATCCCGGAGCGGAGGGAAAGCTCAGGCCGCCACGCTCGGATGTCAAAGCCCGCGAGCGCCTGCGGTCGTTTTACCGGTCATCGCCGGAAGAGCAGCCGGAAAATCGCGACGACGCCGGCGAGGAGTGACAAGGCTGCGATCAGCGCGGCCGGCACTGCGTACGTGGCCACCGCATGGCCGAGGAAGGTCGGCCAGTCCTGGAATCCAACGAGGTAGTAAATAACGATCGGCACGATGATGAGGGAGGGGATGCCGAGGAAGAGCAGTCCGGCGGCACCCGCGCGGATCATCGCCCGCACTGGGCCGTCCTCGGATCGCCACGGCGATCGCGTGGTGCCGATCGCCTTGTAAGGGCGAAAGCTCACGTAGTCATTGCGTGGTTTCATCACGAAGGCCATCGATCAGGGGTCATATAGAGCACCCGTCCGAGCTGGATGCAACGGATTGCGCGTGCCGTTTGGGACGATGCTTGCAACCCGGGACCGCTGCGCGGACGTTTCATGTCCTGTGACGCCACCGCCTGAGCTCGAAAAACCTCCCCTTCTGCCGCCAGCCACCCGCACGGCTTTGATCATTGGCGGGTTCATTCTCGCGTTCATCGTCATGAGCGCCTTTTGGATTTCGCGCGAGGCGCTGCGCATCAAGCGGGAGCGTCTCGCCACGGTGGCGGTGAGCGCCGGGATTTCGGGGAGCGACATGATCTGGATTCCCGCCGGGAGCTACACGCGCGGCGGAGTCGGGGACGATGTGCCATGGGACGAGCAGCCGTTGCACGATGTGAAGATCAACGGTTTCTGGATCGACAAGACGGAGGTGACGAATGAGCAATTTGCGCGGTTCGTCGAGGCGACGGGCTACGTCACCGTTGCCGAGCGGCCGCTGAGCGCGAAGACCACCCCGGGGCTGAGTCCGGAGTTCGAGGGCAAGGCGCTTTCGCTCTGCCTTCGTACGCCAGAGCCGGGCGAGACGGTGGATAATGCCTACCAGTGGTGGCAGCCCGTCATCGGAGCGAACTGGCGGCATCCGTCGGGTCCCGAATCCAATCTCCAAGGCCGCGAAAAACATCCCGTCGTTCACGTTGCCTTTGAAGACGCGATCGCCTACTGCCAGTGGGCCGGCAAGCGCCTTCCGACGGAAGCGGAGTGGGAATATGCCGCGCGTGGCGGTCTCGTCTCGCAACGTTACATTTGGGGCGCCGAGATGCGGCCGGGTGGAAAATGGATGGCAAACATCTGGCAGGGAAAGTTTCCGACCGAGCGGCGAGTCGAGGACGGCTTCGACGGCACCGCGCCCGTCGCCAGCTTTCCCGCCAATGGCTACGGCCTCTATGACATGGCCGGCAATGTCTGGGAGATGGTCAACGACTGGTATCGCCCAGATTACTACACCGCGCTGGCAAAGAATCCTGATCGTGTCGCCCGCCGCAATCCCCCAGGGCCAACCAATAGCTACGACCCCGACGAGCCCGGGGTGCCGAAGAAAGTCACGCGGGGGGGCTCATGGATGTGCAGCGACAATTACTGCCGCGGCTACCGTCCCTCCGCCCGGATGAAGACGGCGCCGGATACGGGCCTGCAAAATACAGGGTTCCGCTGCGCCAAGGACAAGTAGGCCTAGCGATCTTAGCGGTCCGCGCGCAACTCCGCGACTCGGTGTGTCGCATCCGCGATTTCTTGTCCGGGCTTGATTTCGCTACGCATCCACGCTGCCATGCGCCGAGTTGCCCGATTGTTACCTGCCACGCCACTTCGTTACGTCTGCTTAGGAATGAATCTCCGAGGAATTCTCGTCACCGTACTCTTTTTTGCAGCCTGCTCATTGGGCCATGCTCAGTCGCCGAACGATCAGGCCCGCTTCCTCGCTGGCCTTCCCGTGAGCGACAATAAACTCGCGCCGCTGGCCGCCACGAAGTCGTGGCAATCGCACGCCTCTTGGCTCGATGCCGCCTGGACGCGCATGGATCGCCGCCAGCTCCTCGGCCTTCGCGGCTGGGCGCAGACGCGGATTCCGGAGCTGCACAACAGCGGATCGCCGGTGCTCTATTTCTTCAGCGGCCCCGACTTTCTATACGCACACTCGTTCTTCCCGAATGCCTCGACCTACATCCTCTGCGGGATCGAGCCGGTCGGCGCGCTCCCGGATGTCGCCGCGCTGCCCCCGGAGACGGTGTCCGTGCAGTTGGACGGATTGCGCGCGTCGCTCAATACCATCCTCAAGACGCACTACTTCATCACCAAGGACATGCGCGTGGATCTCGGCAGGGCGCAGCTCGGTGGCACGCTGCCCGTGCTCTACACCTTCCTCGCGCGCACCGGCTGCACCATCCGCTCGGTGGAGATGCTCCCCGACGGAGTACGCATCGACTTCCGCGGCGGCCTCGGGAAAAAGCAGACCCTCTATTACTTCAAGACCGACCTCGCCAACGGCGCGAAGAACGAAGCGTTCCTGAAGCTATGTCGCAGCCACGCGCCGGCCAACAGCCTCGTGAAATCCGCGTCCTATCTCATGCATGGGGATCGCTTCTCGGGCGCACGCGATTTCCTCCTGGATAACAGTCGCGCGATTCTCCAGGACGACACCGGCCTTCCCTTCCGATTCTTCGATCCGAAGAAGTGGCAGGTGCGCCTTCACGGCGCCTACTCCCGCCATGGCGATACGTTTGGGAAATACGATCAGCCCGATCTCGAAGCCGCCTTCAAGAGCTCCGGAGCGACGCCGCTCGGATTTGCCTTTGGCTACCATTGGCAGAAGGAGCGTGGGCTAATCATCGTCGCGCGGCGGAAGTAGCGATCGCCTCGCAGGGGGCCAATCACGAGCGCCTTGGCTTGTCTCGCCGTGGCCCGCCACGGAGCTACAAGGAACCCATGACACTCCGACCCGTTTTGCTCCCGACGTTGCTCTTTTTCTGGGTGACTGCCCTGATGCTGCCAACCGCGGCACGCGCAGCGGACTACTTCCCATCACCGGATAGCGAAGGCGGCTGGCGCACGCTGAAAGATCCGCGTGAGATCCGTGAAAAGGCAGGCCTCGATGTGGAATGGCTGGAGCGGGCCTCTACCGTCTGCGAGCGCGGGACGCAGAATGGCGGCCTGCTCGTCGTCCGGCGGGGCTATCTCGTCTTCGAAAAATACTTCGGACGCGCGCATCGCAATGCGAACCCCGACATGGCTTCGACGGGCAAGGCGTTCACGAGCATCGCCTGCGGTATCATGCTCGATGAGTTTCGCGAGAAGATCCCCGATGGGCTCGACACGAAAGTATTCACCGAGAAGTACCTGCCGGAAGCCTTCCCGCTCGACGATCCGCGCAAGGCGGAGATCAAGCTCGGCCAGCTCCTGTGCATGACGGCCGGTTACTGGGGCGAGGGGCAGACGCCGACGGGAATCGTGATGGGCAAGGCGACGCCGTTGCAGCCCAAGCCAGGGCAGAACATCCGCGATCTCGACGTATCTTCGCTGCGCGTGCCGCTCTGGGCCGATGCAGGCGCGGGCTATTCGTACTCTTCACCGTCGCCGCACATCGCTTCGATGGTGCTGCGGCGGGTCACGGGGATGGAGCTCCAGGAGTACATCCGCACCCGACTGGCGGAGCCGATGGGGTGGGGGGCGTGGGGTTACTGCCTCCAGCGCGGCGATTTCAAAATGCCGCACGCCAACGGCGCGGGGAGCACTGCGCTCCACGCCACGGATGCGCTCCGTTTTGCCTATTGCCTGCTGCGCGACGGCAAGTGGGGCGACCTGCAGCTCGTGCCCGCGGATTACATCCGGCTCTGCCATTCGCCTTCACCTTACAATCCGCACACGCCGTGGAGTCTTCAGTTTGAAAACAATGCCGATGGCCACGTGCTCGGCGCGCCGCGCGATGCCTTCTATAAATCGGGCGCGGGCGGCTTTGGCCTCTTCGTCGTCCCATCGCTCGATCTCGTGATCTACAAACTCGGCGGTAAGGACGGACAGTACGACCCCTCACTGACCGGCATTCCGCAGCCGGAGCCCGATCGCTCGCGTGACCACTGGCAACCCATCCCGCGCGCGCCATTCAATGAAGGCAGCCTCAGCGGCGACGATGGCTTGCGCCGCGTGCTGGAATTCGTCGCGGCCTCGGTGAAGGACTGACGATTAGAGTCCCTCTGGGTGACGGGCGGCAAAGCCCGACAACGAGCGAGCCTCGACGCGCCACCGCGGTCCTTCCTCCGCGCGGCGTCCGGTTGTATCGAGCCGCAGCCCGGCGACCGTGGCGAAAGCGTGGCCGTTGCGCGCATACACCGTGATCCAGCGGCCGCGGCCAGCATTTCCAAATTGGGTCAGCTCGCGCGAAGCGGCCGGGCGATCGAGAGCACCCGCGTGGCGCAGGAGAAATGACACGGTCCCAGAGCAATCGTACCCATCGTCGTAGAAGCTCGCGTGGCCACCGCCCCATTCGTAGGGCTTGTTGGTCAGGTGATTCGTGGCCCAGATCGCCCGCTTGACGGCTTCGGGTGCATTTTCCGGGGCATACGCGATGCGGCCACGCAGGATGGCAGTATTCCCGGGAACCGTTGGTCCCCGCAGTGGTAAAGTCGCGGAAGTGTATGCCGCGGAACCGGTCGCGAGGGCTGCTCCCAGCATCACCATGGCGGAGAGTGCAGCGTTGCGGAGAGTATGGCTGGATTGCATGGATCATGGGTTTGCAAGATCGATGCCACTCCACCGGAGGCGCGATGATTTACCCGATGCCGGCGCGGGTCAGGCATCCCGGCGCGACAGAGCTCCCAGGAATGCAAAACGCCCCGACTTGCGTCGGGGCGTTTGCTTGATTGATCACACTCCGAAGAGTGCGGTGCGGGGTCGCTTAGTAGCGGTTGCCGCCGCCACGATTACCACCACCGCCGCCGCCGCCGAAGTCGCGACGAGGACCACCACCGGTGCGGTCTTCACGAGGACGGGCTTCATTGACGGTGAGAGGGCGGCCCTGCACGGACTTGCCGTGGAAGAGGCTGATCGCCTTCTGGCCTTCATCG
>JANPIS010000432.1:0-12639 GCA_031425095.1 Chthoniobacteraceae bacterium | reverse complement strand
CTGAAATCTCCCCGAAAACTCCCATGAACGATCGCGAATACCTCGCCCGGCTCGAGGCGGCCAGCACCCCAGAGCTTTCCGACATGCTCCGCCGACCCACGGTGGACGAAGAACGCCTGCTCGCCCGCTACTTCGGCGAGGAGCGACTCACGCGATTGCGGCGCCTGTCCCTCGGCGCGGGCCAGCGCGGTCCGACCCGCGGCAACGTAATCGTGCTCCACGGCATCATGGGCGGCGAACTCACCGTGTTTCCTCCCAAGGCATCACAGCAGCACGTGTGGATGAATATTCCGCGCCTCATCTTTGGTGCGATCGGCTGGCTGCGCGTCAGCCCGCAGTTCGAGTCCGAGAGCGACGTGCGTCCGACGGGCATCCTAAAGAAGTGGTACGGCGAGATGCTCCTCGGCCTCGCCGCGGGCGGCTGGAATGTGCGCGAGTTTTACTACGACTGGCGGCTGGACCTCGCCGACCTCGCGGATGCGCTGCGCGCAAAAATGGACGCGTCCTTCGGCGCCACGGCTCCGGTGCATCTCGTCGCACATTCCATGGGCGGGCTGGTCTCGCGCACCTTCATCCTGCGTCATGCGGATCGCTGGAAACGCGGCGGCCGGCTGGTGATGCTCGGCACGCCGAATCACGGCTCCTTTGCGATCCCGCAGGTGATCACCGGCGCCGAGAGCACCGTGCGCAAGCTCGCGACCGTGGACTTCAAGCACAACCTCCCGCAGATCCTCGAGATCCTGAACTCGATGCCCGGAGCGATTCAGATGCTGCCGTCGCCGCTGGTGATGCCATCGATGGCGCCGATGTACGACGCCGCGACGTGGGGCAGCTACGGCGTCACTCCAGCGATCTTGAAGCTCGGGCGGCAGAGCCACGAGCGCCTCTCAAAAATCGTGGACGGCGAGCGGATGAGCTACATCGCGGGGTGCAATCAATCGACAAAGGTGGACGTCGCCGATTGGAGCCGGCTGGACAATGCGAGCGCCTACACGGATTCCCTCGAAGGCGACGGCACCGTGCCGCATCGGCTGAGTTTCCTGCAGCAGGACGGGAAGCGCATCCCGACGTATTTCATCGAAGAGAACCACGGGGCGCTGCCGAACAACGCGACGGTCATCGCCGCCACGCAAACCATTCTCGAGCAGGGAACGTGTGCGCTCCCTACGCAACCGCCGCGGGCGCGCGCCGTCGCGAGCGTCGCTGCGGTGAGCGCGGAAAAGCAGGCCACCGAATCGCGCGAGGAAGTCGAAGTGAACGCACTCGCGCGCCGCGTCCAGGCCCAGTCTGCGACACGCGGCGGGGAGGAGCCGAAGACCGTGACGGCCGAGGAACTCCGCGCCGAGGAACTCATCGTGCGCAGCTTCCTCGCCGAGAGCGGAGCGGGGCCTTCCGCGCCGGGCGGCACGAAGCCGCCAGCCGGCTCACGCCCGACGGCGGCGCGCAAGACGCCATCGATCGAAGTGCGCATCGTGCATGGCGGCATCGAGGCGAGCGCGGAACTCGCCCCGGGTGCGGACGCAATCGCTGTCGGGCATTACGTCGGCGTCGCGCCGCAGAATGCGGAACTCGCCCTCGACTGGGCAGTGAGCCAGAAGATCGCCGAGCGATCCGGCGGCGAACTCACTAAGCGCGATGACTTGCTCATCACCTCGCTCTTCCGCCGCGGCGTGATCGTGGGCGAACTCGGGCAAAATTTTACGCTTCCTGACCCGCGCGATCCGAAACGCGTGCTCGCCGTAGCTGGCATGGGGCAGCCGGGCAAGTTCCGCGAATCGGAGCTGACCGTCCTCGCCCGGGAACTCGCGTGGATGCTCGGGCGCTCGGGCAAGACGCATCTCTTCACCGTGCTGATCGGCGCCGGTGCCGGAAATCTGGATGTGCCAAACGCCGTTCGCGCCTGGATGCGCGGGATCCGCCGCGCCCTCTACGATGCCAGCGCCGCGGGTGAGCCCTGCCTCAAGTCAGTCACCTTCGTTGATTACTACGCCGCCAATTTCCTCAGGCTCGACCGCGCGTTATCCGAGGCTGCCGCGACCTTCGCGAGCGATCCCGAGTCGCTTCGCATCACCTACACGAGTCCCGACGCGCGGACCTTGCGGAAGATCACCGCCGCAGCCGAGGCGATCGCGAAGAACACGGCCGTGAGCGCGCTGCGCAAACAACTCGCCCGCTCCGCGCCCACCGCGGATCTCGAACCGATCCGCCTCACCGTGCGGCTCATGGGCAACACCTTCGAATTCGCCGCACTCACCGCCGAGGCCTCCATGCCACAGCGCGATACGCGCATCGATCCCGCGCTCATCGACGAGGCGAATGATCTGCTCCCGGCGGCGGACGATTTCGCCGCGCAGGCGGACAAAGGCCATCTGCTCGGCCGCCTGCTCCTGCCGGGCGATCTGCGCGATGCCGTGATGAGGCCGCCGACGCCGATCGTCGTCTCGCTCGATCGCAGCACGGCGCGCATTCACTGGGAAATGCTCGCAGTCACTGCGGCGACCGGCGGCGCTACGTTCGACGGGGCGAATTACCTAGGGACCGCGTGTGGTCTGACGCGCCAGTTGCGCACCACCTTCGCGCCGCTGCCGGAGCCGCCGCTGCTCTCCGGCCGCGCCTTGCGCGTGCTGGTCGTTGCCGATCCCGCCGAGGATGCGCCGCTGCCTGGAGCGCAGGAGGAAGGTGAGGCCGTCGTGCAGATCTTCGAACGTTTCCGGGAAAACTCGGGGTTCGAGGTGGAGATCGTCTCGTTGCTCGGTCCGCGCGAGGCCACGCGCGTCGCCGTGCTCGAGCACCTCATCAATCACCGCTTCGATCTCATGCACTTCGCCGGCCACTGTTCCTTCGATGAGAAGGACCCGTCGGCGAGCGGCTGGCTCTTTACCGGCGGTCATGTCTTGAGCGCGGATGAACTCAACCGCGTGGATCGCATCCCGCGCTTCGTTTTCTCCAATGCGTGCGAATCCGGTGTGACCCCGGACAAGCGCTCGCCGCTGCTCGCGCCGAGTTTCGCGGAGGCGTTCTTCGCGCGCGGCGTGGCGAATTTCATCTGCACCGCCTGGCCCGTGGATGACGCCGCGGCGCTCCTCTTCGCGCAGCGCCTCTATCACGGCATCCTCGGTCTCGATGGCGCGCCCGCGCCGATGCACGAGGCCATGTCCGCCGCGCGCCGCGTGATCGCCGACGCCGGACTCGGCGGACTGCGCACATGGGGCGCGTATCAGCACTACGGCGACCCGAACTTCCGCGTCCTCCGCGAGCCGCCGCCCGCAAAGGTCGTCCCGAAGAAGACGGCGCCGCGAAAGCCCGCGCCAAAACCCGCCACCCGCCGCAAAACGAAAAAACGTTGAGCCCTTCCGCGCATGGAATTCCCCGAGCACTGCCGGCAGATCGTTGAAGAATTCAAGAACGGACGCGTCATTCCCTTCCTCGGAGCCGGAGTGAATCTCTGCGGCCACCCGCGCACACCTGGCGATGCCGAGCTGTGGCGGAAGAATGGCTGGCTGCCGAGCGGCGTCGAACTCTCACGCCATCTCGCGCGCCGTTTCTCCTACACCGATCCGCAGACCGAATGGGATCTCATGCGCGTCTCGCAGTTTGCCAGCGTGATGGAAGGCGACGGCCCGCTCTATGAAGAGCTGCAGGAGCTTTTCGCCCGCGACTATCCGGCCACCCCACTGCACACGCTGCTCGCGAGGCTGCCGGCGATTCTGCGCGCGAAAGGCTGCAACGCCGGCCTGCCGCTGATCATCACGACGAACTACGATCAGGTGCTCGAGACGGCGTTCGACACCGCCGGCGAGCCCTTCGATCTCGTGAGCTACTTCGTCGAACGCGACGGGCAGCGCGGGAAATTCTGGCACCTGCCGAATGCGTCCGATCATTTCCACGCGCTGCGCGCCGGCCCGCCCGACGCCAATCCGCCAATGGAGGGCGCCCCGTGGGAACTCATCGCGGTGCCGAACACCTACGCCGCCCTGCCTGTGCGGCAGCGCACGATCATCCTGAAGATCCACGGCGCGGTGGATCGCGCTTCGTTCGAGCAATCGAGTTTCGTCATCACCGAAGACGACTACATCGACTACCTCGCGCGCATGGATTTCTCGAATCCGCTCCCGAAGAAAATGCAGGAGCTGATGCGTTACGCGCGCTTCCTTTTTCTCGGCTACGGTCTGCGCGACTGGAATCTGCGCGTCGTCCTCCAGCGCATCTGGGGCGAGCAGCGGCTACGCTATCAGTCGTGGGCGATTCAGGTGAATCCACAGGAGATCGACCGGCGCTCCTGGGCGGAGCGGAAGGTGGAGATCCTCGACATGAAGCTCGAGGACTACGTGCCGAAGCTCACCGAAGCGATCGAGGCGACTACCTTCACCCCGCCCGCGCCGCCCACCGGAGGCTAGCCGATGAAGCCGGCCGCCACCGATCCGCAGATCATTGCCGCGTGTCCCTTCCGCGGGCTCGTCCCGTATTTCGAACAGGACGCGGAATATTTTTTCGGACGCGAGTCGGACAAAGAGATCATCGTCGCGAACTGCCTGACCACGCGCGTGACGCTGCTCTATGGCGCGAGCGGCGTGGGAAAAAGCTCGGTGCTCTACGCCGGGGTGATGCGCGAGTTGCGGCGCCGCGCCGAGACGAACCTCGCCGAACGCGAGTGTCCCGAATGCGCCGGCGTGGCCTTCAGCTCGTGGCGCGACGATCCCGTCGAAGGCCTGCGCCAGCGGGTGAAAAGCGTGCTGAAGGAATTGCTGCCCGGATCATGGACCGCGCAGTTGCCGCCGGGTCAGGGCACACTCACCGACGCCTTTCGCGTCTGGACGCAATTCATGCAGAGCGACCTCGTGCTGCTGCTCGATCAATTCGAGGAATATTTCCTCTATCGCGATGCGCACGATGAGAGCTTCGCCGATGAACTGGTCGCCGCCGTGAGCGACCCCGATCTGCGGGTGAATGTGCTCATCTCGCTCCGGGAGGATGCGCTCGCGCGGCTCGATACCTTCAAGGCGCGCATCCCGTCGCTCTTCGACAACTGCCTGCGCCTCGATCACCTCACCGAGAGCGCCGCCCGCCTCGCGATCACCGAGCCGGTGAAGCTCTACAACACGAAGCAGACCGATCCCGCACGGCGCGTGGAGATCGATCCGGCGCTGGTCGGCGAAGTGGTCGATCAGGTGCGCGCCGGGCGGCTCAACGTGCGCGCCGTCGGCTCTGGAGAAGTCCGCAAAACAAACGCTCCGACCAGCGGCGTGCGCCACGTGGAGGCGCCGTACTTGCAGATGGTGATGATGCGGCTGTGGCGCGAAGACATCGCGACCGGCGGTGATACGCTGCGCCTCGCCACCCTCGATCGTCTCGGCGGCGCCCAGCAAATCGTGCGCACCCACCTCGATCTCGTGATGGATCGCTTCACGACGGGCGAACGCCAGCTCGCCTCGCGCGTCTTTCACCAGCTCGTCACCCCGAGCGGCACGAAGATCGCACACTACGTGAGCGACCTCGCCGACTATGCCCACACGCCCGCTGCCGATGTGGGGAAAATTTTCGAGCGTCTCGATCATCCCGAAGCCCGGGTGATGCGGGACGTGACCCCGCCCGGCGCGACCTCGAAACGCTACGAGATTTTCCACGACCTGCTCGCCGCGCCGATCCTCGACTGGCGCCAGCGTTTCGTACAGCGGCAGATCCGCTGGCGTTCGCGGCGGCGGTGGAGTGCGATCGCGCTCGGGCTTGCCGGGCTCATTGGCTTCGTCAGCTACGGAATGCTCCAGCGCCAGAAGCAGGTCAGTGCGCGGCTCCGGGTCGAAAACAGCGAGCTCGCTGAAGGCGACGAGCGCTGGAAGGAGGCGTACAACGATCAGCACAACGCGCTGCAGCGCAGCGTCGCGGCGTTTGATCAGCAGTTGAGTGCCGTCGGCGGAAACACGGTGATCGTCGAAGCAGCGCAGGCCGCGCTGAAGGAACGCGAGCTTCCGCAGACGCAACCGGCGCCGATTCCGGCGCCGCGAGCACCGGGAGCGGTGGCCGCGATCCCGGAGGCGGCACTCGCGGGCGCGGAGGATTTTGTCACGGACAAGGTTTTCTCCGGACACGAGCGCGATGTGTGGACCGCGCGCTACTCGACGACGGGGCCGGATGGCTCGCGCTTTCTGCTCACCGCGGGCCGCGACCGCACCGCGCGAATCTGGGATCTGCGCGGCGATGCGGACTTCGTGCTCAGCGGCCACACGGCGGAGGTGAATACCGCGGAGTTTAATCCTGCACCGGGCAAAGATCGCTCGGGCTGGTTTGCGGCCACGGCCAGCGACGACAAGACGGTCCGGCTCTGGAAACGCGCAGTGCCGAATTCATGGAAGGTGCTCGCGGGACACACGGAGCCGGTCAGCGGCCTCGAATGGAGCCGCGATGGGCGCTGGCTGGTGAGCACTGGCATGGATGGCCGCGCCTTCATCTGGGATCTGCAGGACGCGGCGCTCCGAGGTCCAGCCGCCACGCTCGGCCAGCAGACCGCCGCGGTGATGGCGCCGGATCTCTGCGAGACCTCCGCGGGCTCGTGGCTCGTCACGCCGAGCGCCGACGGCACGGCGCGCGTCTGGGATTTTCCGAGCGGCAAACCCTCGCCGAACGGCGTGCTCCAGCACGGGGCTCCGGTCCGGCGCGCGGTCTTCAACTCGACCGGGAAGTTCGTCCTCACTGGCGGCAAGGACGGTCGCGCCATTCTGTGGGATCGCGCCAGCGGCCGGAAGCTTCACGAGATCTTCCACGACAAGGCGGTCTTCGACGTCGCCTTCGCCCCGGGCAGGCCGCGGTTTGCCACCGCTTCTTGGGACAATAGCTCGCAAGTCTGGGACGCGAGCGCCCTGCCGCCGAAACCGGTGCTCGCCCTGAAGGGCCACACCGCCCCGGTGTGCGCGGTGCGATTCACCGCAAATGGAGAAGGCGTGGTGACCGCGTCATGGGATCGCACTGCGCGGCTGTGGAGCATCTCGGAGCAGCGCTGTCTCGCCGTGCTCCGCGGGCACGCGAACGTGTTGTGGTCCGTGCAGTTCAGCCCGGCCGCCAATACCTTCACGACCACGAGCGCCGACGGCACCGCGCGACTCTGGGATCTCAACGTGATTCCCGGCGGCAGAGCATTTCTCCCGCCGCCTGCAGCGCGCTGAACGCGCTAAGGCTGCTTCGATCGCTTCGCCGCGAGCACCGCTTCGATCTTGCCGAGGGGCAGCGTATTCACCACATCGGCGCGGGTCAGCCAGCCTTTGCGGGCGCTGCCGATGCCGTTCCAGAGGTGCTGCAGTTGATCGGTGTGATGCGCATCGGGATTGATCGCGCACTTCACGCCTTTCTCCTTCGCGAGCGGCCACCAGCGCCACTCCATGTCCAGCCGCCACGGGCTCGCGTTCAGTTCGATGATCGTGCCGGTCTCGGCCGCGGCTTCGATCACCGCGGGGACATTCACGGCGTAAGCCTCACGCTCCAGCAGCAGGCGGCCGGTGAGGTGGCCGAGCATGGTCACGTGCTTGTTTTCGATCGCGCGGATGATGCGCTTCGTCATGTCCGCCTCGGAGAGATTGAAGACGCTGTGGACGGAAGCGACGACGTAGTCGAGTTGCGCGAGTACCTCGTCGGCAAAGTCGAGCGTGCCGTCCTTGAGGATGTCGCACTCGGTGCCGGTGAAGAGGCGGAAGTCTCCGCCGAAGGTTTGGTTCAGCGCGCCAATGTCCGCGATCTGCGCGAGCAGGCGCGCCTCGTCGAGACCATGAGCCTGGAAGGATGCCTTCGAATGATCGGCGATGCCGAGGTATTGAAGGCCGAGCTCCTGCGCGGCTTCCGCCATCTCGGCAAGCGAGCTGCGGCCGTCGCTCGCGGTGGTGTGGTTGTGGAAAGTGCCGCGCAAGTTTTCCAGCTCGATGAGATCCGGCAGCGTGTGCTCCTCGGCGGCTTTGAATTCCCCGCGATCCTCCCGCAGCTCCGGCTCCACGTAGTCGAGCCCCAACGCGCGGTAGAGGTCCGCTTCTTCACGGATCGCGGGCGGCTCATCATTCGAGCTTCGAGCTTCGGATTTCGAGCTTCCGAGCGGCGCGAGCCGGTATTCATTGAGCGTCCAGCCGCGGGCGAGCGCGCGCTGCCGCATGATGATGTTGTGCTCCTTCGAGCCGGTGAAGTAGTTGAGCGCAAAGGGGAACTCCGTGTCCTTCACCACGCGGAGATCGGCCTGGATGCCGGACTTCCAGCGCACGCTCGATTTCGTGGCGCCGTGTGCCATCACGCTCTCGACCATCGCGTGCTTCACGAAAAACTCCGACACGACCGCCGGTTCGCGCGTCGAGACGAGGAAGTCGAGATCACCGACCGTCTCTTTCCGCCGGCGGTAGCTGCCGCAGACATTCACCCGGTTCACTTCCGCGAGGGAACGCAGATCATCGAGCATCCGCTCGGCATCCGCAGCGACGTCGCCGAGCCGGAAGCGGCCCGCGTATTTCGCCTTCGCTTCGATGGCCGCGAGAATGTTCGCTGCCGTCTTTTTCCCAAAGCCCGGGAGTTCGGAAATCCGCCCGTCGTCACACGCCGCCTTGAGTTCCGCGATGGAGGTCACGCCGAGCTTGTCCCACACCGCTTTGATCTTCTTCGGCCCGAGCCCCTGCACTTCGAACAGTTCGAAAATGGTCGGCGGGAACTCGCTCTTCAGCTCGTCGAAATACGCGAGGTGTCCGGTGGTCGCGAGCAGCGTGATCTTCGCCGCGATGGCGGAGCCGATGCCCGGCACGTCGTCGAGGCGGTCTTCCGTCGCCGCCTGGACGATGTTCCCCTCGTAAGTCTCCACGGCGCGGGCCGCATTCTGATAGGCGCGCACCTTGAAGGGATTCTCGCCCTTCAGCTCGAGCATCTGCGCGATGCTCTCGAGGGTGTCGGCGATCTGGTCCTTGGTGATCTCAGGCATCCGGGGAAGGTGCCAAGGGAAGGCCAAGGTGCCAAGTGTCGCGCGCGCTCGCACCGATCGCTCCGGATAGCGTCCAAGAAAGAGACGCGAAAGGGATGTGAATCTCCAACGCTATGGCGCCAGTGTGGCGCCCCTGCATCCGTGATGAGAAACCACCACCCTTTCTGGCCCTTCGCCGCGCTCGCGTTCATCGCTGCGCCACTCGCGGCCGCCGATCCTCTCCAGCCCTTCCTCGAAGAGTATTGCCTGGATTGCCACGACGCAGACTCGAAGAAGGGCGGGCTCGATCTCACGGCGCTGAAGGCCGATTTCTCCACGCCGAAAAACTTTGCCGCGTGGGTGACGGTGCATGACCGCGTGAGCAGCGGAGAAATGCCGCCGAAGAAGAAGGCGCGTCCGGAGCCAGCGGCGGCGAAGAATTTCACCGCCTCGCTCTCAGCCTCCCTCCTCGCGACGGAGGAGGCGCAGATCGCCCGCGACGGGCGCTCCACGCAGCGGCGGCTGAATCGCTACGAGTATGAAAATGCGCTCCGCGATCTGCTCCACGCGCCGTGGCTGCAAGTGCGCGACGCGCTCCCGGAAGACGGCGAGTCGCACCGCTTCAATAAAATCGGGGAAGCACTCGATGTCTCGCACGTGCAGATGGCGCGGTATCTCAGCACCGCCGACTACGCCTTGCGGCAAGTGATGGCACGCAGCGTCGAGCGGCCGAAGACGCAGACCGTGCGCTATTATGCGCGGGACCAGAAATCGTTCGTCGGGAAGATGAAGTTCTCGGTGTTCAATCAAAGCCCGGAGCGCGCCACCTTTCCGCTGCTCGGCACCGTCGGCCAGCCGGAGGTCCGCGCCGGCAAGGCGCCGATCACCGTCGGGAAAAAGAATCCGCAGGTGCGTGAACAGGAGGCGATGGGATTCGTGGCGAGCAGCTATGAGCCGATCGAGCTGAAGTTCAGTGAATTCGAGGCTCCGGCGGCCGGACACTACAAGCTGCGCTTCAGTGGCTACTCCGTGTGGGTCGGGCCGGGCACGCCTTCGAAATGGTGGCGGCCGAATCTCGATAACATCGCGCTGGGCCGGCGCCCGGAGCCCGTGACGATCTACTCCGAGACGCCGCCGCGTTTGCTGCGTCGGCTGGGAAGTTTCGATGTGACCCCTGAGCCCACGGTTCAGGAGCTCGATGTCCAACTTCTCGCCGGCGAAACGATCCGCCCCGATGCTGCACGCCTTTTCCGCTCGCGTCCGCCGAATTACCGCAATCCGCTCGCGCAGGAAGACGGGCAGCCGGGTGTGGCTTTCCGCTGGATGGAGGTGGAGGGGCCGATCCACGACCAGTGGCCGACGGCCGGGCACAAGCTGCTCTTCGGTGACCTGCCGCTGAAAAAGACGAACACGGGCGTGGAAGTGACGTCGAAAAATCCGCGCGCGGATGCAGAGCGGCTGCTCCGGAATTTTCTCCGCCAGGCGTATCGCCAGCCAGTCGCGGAGACGGAGGTGAAGCGATTTCTGCCCGTCGTCGAGGGCGCGTTGAAGTCGGGCAGCGGATTCGTGGATGCGATGATCGCCGGCTACACGGCGGTGCTGTGCTCGCCGGAGTTTGTCTGTCTCGAAGAAAAGCCGGGGAAGCTCGCCGACCATGCGCTGGCGGCGCGGCTCTCCTTTTTTCTCTGGAACTCTTCGCCCGACGAAGAACTGCGCGCGCTCGCGACGAATGGCCAGCTCCAACAGCCCGCGGTGCTCCGCGCGCAGACCGAGCGGCTGCTGAGCGACCCGAAGTCACGGCGCTTCGTCGAGGCGTTCCTCGATTACTGGCTCGATCTCCGCCGCATGGTCGCAACGTCGCCGGACTCCGCGCTCTATCCCGACTACTACCTCGACGATCTGCTCACCGAATCCGCGCAGGAGGAGACGCTGCTCTTTTTCACCGAGCTCCTGCGCAGCGATCTGCCGGCGCGGAATCTCATTACGTCCGACTTCGTGATGCTCAACGAGCGGCTCGCGCAGCACTACGGCCTGCCGCCGGTGGATGGCGTCGCGCTGCGGCGCGTGAGCCTGCCCAAGGACAGCCCGCGCGGCGGCCTGATGACGCAGGCCAGTGTGCTGAAGGTGACGGCCAATGGCACCACGACCTCACCCGTCGTGCGCGGCGCGTGGATCATGGAACGCGTCCTCGGTCTCCCTCCTCCACCACCGCCAGCGAGCGTTCCTGCCGTGGAGCCCGACACCCGCGGCGCGACGACGATCCGCCAGCAACTCGACAAACATCGCAATCAAGAGACATGCGCGGCGTGCCACGAGAAGATCGATCCGGCGGGCTTTGCGCTGGAAAATTTCGATGTGCTCGGTGGCTGGCGGGAAAATTACCGCGCGCTCTCCGAAGGCACCGAAGCCACGCCCGGCATCGGCCACAACGGCCAGCCCTTTACCTTCCATCAAGGCCCGCCGGTGGACCCGAGCGGACAGCTCCCGGATGGGCGCAAGTTCCGCGACATCCGCGAACTCAAACAGCTCCTGCTCGACAACGAGAAGCAAGTCGCCCGCAATCTCGCGCGCCAACTCACCACTTACGCCACCGGCGCAGCAGTGCGCTTCGCTGATCGCGCGGCGATCGAGCAGGTACTCCAGCACGCCAGTGCCAAAGAATTCGGAGTCCGCAGCCTCATCCACGAAGTCGTGCAGAGCGAACTCTTCCGAAACAAGTAAGCGCACCCTTCACCATGAATCCCTCATCCTTCGTCTCCACCCAGCGCGCCCTATCCCGCCGCAGCTTCCTGCGCGGCGCGGGCATCGTGCTTTCGCTCCCTTTCCTCGAAGCGATGCGGCCGGCCTTCTCCCGCGCCGCAGCGACCGCGGCCACACCGCGCCGGATGCTCGGCATCTGCAATAATCTCGGGCTCGTGCCGGAGTTCTTTTTTCCGAAAGAAAGCGGACGCGGCTACCAGGCCTCGGAATATCTCGAACACCTCGAGGCGCATCGCGAGGACTTCACGGTCTTCAGCGGCGTGTGGCATCCCGACGTGGACGGCGGACATCCCGCGGACAATTGCTTCCTCACCGCTGCGCCGCATCCGGGCAGCGGCGGCTTTCGCAACACGATCTCGCTCGATCAATACATCGCCGAACGCATCGGCCACCTCACGCGCTTCCCGTCGCTCACGCTCGGCGTGAATGTGCAGCAGGGGATGCGCAGTCTGTCGTGGACCGGCTCGGGCGTGCTCATTCCTTGCGAGGAAAAGGCGTCGGATGTTTTCAAGCGCATGTTCATGCAGGGGACGAAGGCGGAGATGCAGACGCAGATGCGCAAGCTGCAGCTCGGCGAGAGCATCCTCGACGCAGTGGCCGGGCAGGCGAAGGATCTCCAGCGCACTGTCGGCACGCGCGACCGCGAGCGGCTCGATCAGTATTTCACCAGCGTGCGCGACCTCGAGCAGCGGATGAAAATGTCGCGCGAGTGGGAGCGGAAACCGAAGCCCGTGGTGAACGCGACCGTGCCGCTCGATCCCGAGAGCCCGCGCGAGTACATGGAGAAAGTGAAGCTGATGTACGACATGGCGCGGCTGGCCTTTGAGACGGACTCGACGCGCTCCATCTCGCTCCTGCTCGACAGCGTGAACTCCCCCGCCATCGACCTCGAAGGCGAGGAAATCACCGACGGCTACCACAACCTTTCGCATCACGGGAAATCGCAGAAGAAGCTCGGCCAGCTC
>JANPIS010000431.1:0-12521 GCA_031425095.1 Chthoniobacteraceae bacterium | reverse complement strand
CCTCCATCGTAAGGCAGCAGGCCCTGCACGTTGTCCACGTGGTCGGCAAAGGTCACCGCCTTGTCCATGCGGCCGTCGCCATTCTCATCGGAGAGAAGCTGGATGCGCGAGAGCCACGGATCGCCGGCGCGCGGCGGACCGAGCGGATAGTCGCGCATGTCGGCCACATACATCCGGCCTTGCGCGTCCCAGGCGCACTCCACGGGATCGAGCACGAGCGGTTCACTCGCGACGAGCTGCGCTTCATACGGGCCATCGAGTTCGATCTGCTTCTGCGATTCCTCGGGCGACATTGGCTCGGGCTGTCCGTCGCGCACCGACACATCGCTGCCGCCGCTGGCCTGGATCGGATTCCACTTTTCCTGAAAGGCGCCGAGCGGCCAGAGCTCGAAGCGGCGCACGATCATCTCTGCGCCCTCCGTCTGCAGCGCGATCTTCCCCGCGCTCGGTTTGGCCTCAAAGGCTTCATTCACCAGCGCGCCGTTCACGAAATACTGGAGCGTGTCGCCCTTCGCGTTCACCTCGAGCCGGTTCCATTCGCCCACCGGCGAGTCGCGATCGTCTTTGCCGCGGAAGTTGATTCGGTCCGCCCAGTCGACGTCACGCTTCCCCCAGTTGATCCGCCCTGTCGTCACCACTTCCCGCGGCGAGCCTTTCCGCCAGATCTTCTCCTGGTCGCGGTCGAGCGCGAGTTCGCTGGTCACGCTCGTCGTGAGTGCCGTGCCATCCGCAAGTTTTGGCGAGAGCACGAGGATGTCGCCGATGCCGCCTTCGATGATCTGCGCCTCGAGCGCAGCCATCCACGTTCCTCCGTAAGCGCCGTGCGGTCCGCGCGCGTGCAGCAACACGCCATTGTCGCGCGCCGACTTCTCGCGCCTGCCCCAAGTCTTCGCGCCCCACTTGAACTCGAGCACGAGATGGTAGTCGCGATACTCTTTGCGCGTCGCGACATACCCGTAGCCACGACCGCTGACTTGCAGCTCGTCACCGACGAACTTCCAGATGTCCTGCGGCGCATCGTGCACATCAGCGCCAGGATTGATGTGATAGTCCACGTCGCCGGCTTTGATGAGACCGAGGAGGTCGTGCTTTTCGCGGACGGTCTCCTGCGCACGGAGCGGAGTGAGGAGGCAGAGGAAAAGGAGAAAGCGAAGTGCATTCATGGGGTGACGATGGATGGTACCTCCACAATCCAGGAATCGCACACGTCATTGTGACCAGTTCCGGTACTCCTGTGACCGCGTCTGTAGCGTCGGTCTATGACCGTCGCTCGCATTCGCGGGCGGAGGCAGTGCGGAGCATGGGCGCGCCATCGATACTCCGCGCCGCCTTCGGCCACGGAGATGTGCGACGGTCATAGACCGACGCTACAATCACGACGCGTTCTCTAGGAAGCGGCGGCGGTAGTCGCGCGGTGAGAGCTTTGTCAGCGCGCGGAAGTGGCGGTTGAAGTTCGCGAGATTGCGGAAGCCACAGTCCATCGCGATGTCGGTCACTTTCGCCGTTCCCTCGGCGAGCTGTTCGCAGGCGCGGCCGATGCGCAGGGCGTTCACATATTCCGGCAAGGTCTTGCCGGTGCGGACGCGGAAGAAACGGCTGAACGCTCCGGCACTGAGGTGCGCCTCGGCAGCCACGGCATCGCGCTCGATCGGCTCGGTGAGGTGCGCATCGATGTAGCGGCAGACGCGCTGCATCCGATCCTGATCGCCATGCGCGACCGCTGGCACAATGCCCGCACTGGCGATCGGCTTCAGCTCCCGCGACTCCGCGAGGAAGTCGAGGATTGCGAGCAGTTCGATGATGCGCGCCAGACCGCGACTCGCGGCGAGCCGCTGCATTCGTTCCGTCACGAGTTCGCGCGCCTTCCCGCCGATCACGAGCCCGCGTGCGGCCCGCCGCAGGAGCTGGCGCACCGACTCCAGTTCCGGCTTCTCCAGAAACTCCGCGCCGAGACATGTGCCGAGAAAGCGCACGATGATGGCATGCACGCCAGGGTCCGGGCGTCCGCCGCTGGAGTCGGTGGCCTGATGCCACACGTGCGGGAGGTTCGACCCCACCAGCACGAGATCTCCGGGGCGCAGCGGCGTGATGTTGTCCCCCACCATGCGATGCCCGCGGCTCCGCAGCACGAGCGTGAGCTGATACTCGGGATGGAAATGCCACATCGCGTTGTAGCTCGCGCCGCGCACGACTTCGCAGTGGAAGGATTCCCACTGGGCACGGGGTGTTTTTTCAAAGACGGCTTTCATCGGGGTGCGGGCACAAAAGTATTGCAAGCAGTGACAAATCGCCGCGCATTCACAAGCCCGCGGTGCTAGACACGCAGACCCCATGGAACCCACGATCAAGATCGCCCTCGTCGGCGCCGGCATGTTTGGCGGCGACGTCCATCTCCGCGCCTACGCCGACCTCCAGCGCTTCGGCATCGCCGGCCAGCTCGGCCGCGTGGGCCTCGACAAGTTCAACCGCGATCTGGCGCCCGTGAAGTTTGACCTCGTCGCCGTCGCGACGCGTTCACAAAAGTCCGCGGAAAAATCCGCCGCGGCCTTCAAGGATTGGACGGGCCATTCGCCCCGATGCTACTCCGGCGACGAGCCGTGGCATGACATCCTGCGCGACTTTCCCGATCTCGACGTGCTCGCAGTGGCTACGCCGGATCATCTCCACACGCAGCCCATCCTCGCGGCTCTGGCGAAGGGCGTGCATGTGCTGACCGAAAAGCCGATGTGCCTCAGCACGCACGAGGCGGATCAGATCATCAAAGCTGCGCGCGAGAAGAACTGCATCGTCGCCGTGGATATGCACAAGCGTTACGACCCGGATCACCTGCGGATCCGTGACGACATCCAGAACCGCATCGGTGCGCCGCTCTATGGCACGGCCTACCTCGAAGAACCGCTCGAAGTTTCGACCAGCACCTTCAAATGGGTCGAGTCGAGCGATCCGTTTAGTTACGTCGGCCCGCACTGGACCGATCTCATCTTTTCCTACTACCGCTCGAAGCCCGTCTCGCTCACCGCGGTCGGGCAGAAGAAACGGCTCGTGCGCGATGGGATCAATGCTTACGACGCCGTGCAGGTGCGCGTGGATTTCGACAACGGAATGTCGATCAACTTTCACAACAACTGGATCACGCCCGCCGACTTCGAAGGTCCGGTGAACCAGGGACACGAGATCGTCGGTGCGGATGGCAAGGTCGAGAGCGATCAGCAGTATCGCGGCTTTCGCTGGTGGAATGCCGGTGGCGGCTCGCGCACGAGCAACAATCACTTCACCCGCGACGTGCTCCGCGCCGATGGCACGAAGGCGTATGTCGGTTACGGCGTGGACAGCCTCACCGTCGGCCTCGTGGCGGTGTGCCGGGTGAAGTTCGCCGGCGAGAGCCGCGACGCGGTGGCGAGCCTGTACCCGACTGCCGAGGAGGCTCGCATCACCTGTGCGATCGTCGATGCCGCTGCAAAGGTGCGGGACCTGAATTTCAAATACCTGGCCGAGGGCAAGGGCGCGACGGTGACTGCACGCTTCGGCGCCGATGGCATCACGATCTGCGATCCGAACCGGGCGTCGGAAGGCGCGGCGGCGGTCTTTCAGCGGATCTACGAGAGGCCGCTTTAGGTGCGACGCGACACAGGCCTCGGGCGTGTGCGGGGGATCACAGGCCCGAGGCCTGCGTCACGGGGGGCACGAAAGTATCGGAACCCGTGACCGCTGACGTAGCTGGCGCGGCAGCGCACGGGTAAAGATCCGGAACAAACAAACACACCACTCATGGGCAAAGAATTCAGCATCACTCCGCGCGACGTGCCGCACGTCGAAACCAAGTACCGCCGCATCGCCACGCCGATCCCGCATCCAGACTCCCTGCCGACGCTGGAGAAACTGCGGGAACTCGAGCCGCAGTCGATGCGCGGGCAGCCGCCGATCGTGTGGGAGCGCGCGGAGGATGTGTTCATCTACGACAAGTACGGCAATCGGTGGCTGGACTGGTCGAGCGGCGTGCTGGTGACGAATGCCGGGCACGGCGCGCCGGAGGTGAAGCAGGCGATCATCGATCAGGTGAACAGCGGGCTGATTCACAACTATTGCTTTCCCAGTGAAGAGCGGGCGCAACTGGCCGAACTTCTCGCCAGTGTCGCGCCCGATGGTCTGAAGAAAATCTTTCTGCTCACGACTGGCTCGGAGGCGACGGAGTGTGCGATCAAGCTCAGCCGTGCGCACGGCATCAAGGTCGGCGGTCACAAGAAGATCGGCATCATCGGCTGGGAGCGCGGCTATCACGGACGCACGCTCGGCTCGCAGCAGGCGGGTGGGATGGCGGGGCAAAAGTCATGGATCGTGAATGAAGATCCCGCGATCATCACCGCGCCATTTCCGGACGGTTACTGGCAGACGGACACGCGTTTCGAGACCTTCCTCGCGGCTTTGGAAACGCAGCGGATGCAGCCGGAAAACGTCGCCGGCGTGATCATGGAGACTTACCAGGGCGTCGGCCCCGACTTCGCGCCCGTGGACTTTGTGCGGCGACTGCGCGAATGGTGCGACCGCCATGAGGTCGTGCTCACCTTTGACGAAGTGCAGGCCGGCTTTGGCCGCACGGGAAAGTTTTGGGCCTTCGAGCACTACGGCGTGACCCCGGATCTCATCTGCTGCGGCAAAGGGATCAGCAGCTCGCTCCCGCTCTCCGCAGTGATCGGACGCGCGTCGGTCATGGATCAATTCGGCCCCGGCTCGATGACCAGCACGCACACCGGCAATCCCGTCTGCTGCGCGGCCGCGATGGCCAGTTTGAAGAAAATTCTCCGCGAGAAGTTGACGGAGAACGCTGCCGCGCTCGAATCCGTGCTGCTCGACGGTTTGCGCGCGATCCAAGCGAAGCATCGGGACGTCATCGGCCACGTCACCGCGCGCGGATTGGTCGGCGGCATGCAGACGGTGGTGCGAGGAAAGAAGGAGCCGCACCACGATCTCGCCCACGCGATCATCGAGCGCTGCATGTGGAAAGGGTTGCTCCTTTTCTCGCCCGTCGGCGCCTGGGGGCAGACGGTGAAGATCGCACCGCCGCTCACGATCACACGCGAAGCCATGGCCGAAGGGATCGCCGTGCTCGCCGAAGCGACGGACGAAGCGGTCGCGGCGTTGTGACGGGCGGTGCGGCTCGTTACTTCGCCGGAGCTTTCAATTTTTCGAGCAGGTAGTCCTGCACCGTCGCGTGCTTCACGCCGGTGACGCCGGGATAAAAGAGGTAGCACGGGACGCCGGCGGCTTGGCAGCGCTCCTGCAGCTTCGCGCCGAAGTTGGACGTGTGCGTGGGATCTTTCTGGTCCTGCCCGAGTCCAGGAGGGACGGAGTAGGAGAGAAAGACCGGCGGATCGTCGGCGGTGACGAGTGCATACGGTGAATACTCCGCGATCCAGGGCAGGATCGTCTCGCGCTTGGCGAGGAATTCCGCGAACTGCGAATCACGCTTCGCTGGGTCCGCCATGAAGCCGAACGCGTGTCCTCCGTAGCGGCTGTTCGGCGTCCACTCCTTCATCTGCTGCGGATCGAGGGTGGTCTGTGCGCCGTTTACGGCGGCGCACCAGAGGCGCGTGGATTCGCGGGCGATCGGGTCGGAGCTTTTCGGATCGGCGAGGTCGGGATGAAAGGCGAGCCACAGCGAGGAGCACGCGCCCGCGGATCCTCCGCTCGCGCCGATGCGCACCTTGTCGATATTCCATTCAGCGGCCTTGCTGCGGACGAGTTGAAGCGCGCGAGCTGCATCGTGCAGCGGGCCTTTCACCGGCGGGACCACCTTGTCCGCTGTCGCTTCGGGGATGAAGCGATACTCCACCGACGCGACGGAGATGCCGGCCTTGAGCATCTCGGGAAGCATGGCGGAGAGGCCGCTCAGACGGCCGCCGCTCATCCATCCGCCACCGTGGATGAAGAGCAGAACGGGTGTCGGCTTGTCTGACTCGGCTTTCCAGAAGTGCAGCACCTGCTTCGGATGCGGACCGTAGGCCACATCGTAGTAGGTGGGGTTCGGGAGGAGCGTGCTGGAGAGCGCTTTCTTCGCTTCTGCGGCGTCGATGTCGCGCACGAAAATCTTCCTCCAACGAATCTCGCCGCCGTGGGTCTGGAGCATGATCGGCCCTTTCGCCGGCAGAGGCATGGTCTTATCCCAGTAGTTTTCCATCACCGCACCTTCGACCACGAGCCGGTTGTTCAGCGTCACCCAGGTGCGGGCGCCAATCTGACGGATGCTCAGTGTGTTCCACTCGCCGAAGGGCTTGTCCACCGCCATCAGCGGATCGCGGCCGAGCGTGCCGGGCGTGTTGTTGAAAAGTCCGCCGGAGCCTTTGTTCGGATGGCGATCCGGCTTTTTTGGATCGTCGGGTTGATTGATGTCCCAGATCTGCACCTGCGGATTGCCGCGCAGATACACGCCGCTGTCCGCGCCGGCGACCGTCTTGTACTCAAGGAGTAGTTCGATATCGCCGAACTCCTCGTCCGTCGTCGCGTAAGGCCCGGTGCCGACGTTCACCAATTCGCCTTTTTCCACGCGCCAGTGCTCCGGGAATTCAGCGCGCTGCTGCTTCAGCGAAGCCTCACGCTTTTCACCGTCGAGCTTGGCGACCGTGTGCGGGTTCAGCCCATGCCAGCCGGTGAGGTCCTTGCCGTTGAAGATCGTGCGGAAACCCTTTGGCGGCGCTGGGTCGGCGGCGTGGAGCGCGCAGAATGAAGTGAGTAAAAGGGCGGGAACGAGCAGGTGAAGACGCATGGTCTGCTGATCTGCCAGGGTGCCCGATTATTAGCCCGCGCCACCCGGAAGGTGACGGCCATCCCGGGTGGCGCGTCTCCGCGCTGCGCCTGGCGGACAACCGGTTTCAGCGTTCCATTTAAGCTCGGGGCTCGCCGGATGCGCAAAGTTCGCGCACATTGTAGCCCTCCGATGAATTTCGACCGTGTCTCCGATGTCTTCCGTGAAAACTTTACCGCCTTCGATGAGTTGGGTGCATCGCTCTCGGTATGGCAGGACGGGAAGGAAGTCCTGAGCCTGGCCGCGGGGTTTCGCGATCGGCAAAAGACGATTCCGTGGGGCGCTGATACGCCCGTGCTTTTCTGGTCGGCGACCAAAGGTCTCGCGTCGGCTTGTCTGCTCCATGCGATGCAGGAGCATGGCATCGCGCTGGATCGCCAGGTTGCGGACTTGTGGCCGGAATTTGCTGCGGCGGGCAAGAGCGGCATCACCATCGCGGAACTCCTGTCCCACCGCGCGGGTCTCCCGGCGCTGACGACGGAAGTATCCGTGCTCGATCACGACGCCGTGGTGCGGGCGCTCGCGCATGAGGAGCCGCATTGGATGCAAGGAGACGGTCACGGTTATCATCCGCGGACGTTTGGCTTCCTCGTCGATGAAGTGTTGCGGCAGATCACGGGACGGGTCTTGCAGGATTACTGGCGCGAATTCTTTGCGCAGCCACTCGGACTCGATGTGTGGATCGGAGTGCCGTCCGAGATGATCGAGAAGGTCGCGCCCGTTTTTCCGACGAAGAACGCACTGCCCGACGAGGATCTTTTTTACAAAGCGTTTCTCCAGGCGGGGTCGTTCACGGCGCGCGCCTTTGGTTCGCCACGCGGGCTGCACAGCGTCGCGGCGATGAATGCCGCGGAGGCCCGCACCTCGTCATTCCCCGCATTCGGGGGAGTAGGCACCGCGCAGTCGCTCGCGAAATTCTACGGCATGCTCGCCTGTGGCGGGGAGTTCGACGGGCGTCGCTACTTCACTCCGGCAACGATCGCGCAGATGACGACAACGCTCGCGCAAGGCTTTGATCGGGTGCTGCTGATCGATACCGCGTTCTCGGCGGGATTCATGCGCGATCCGGCGGGGCCCGATGGAAAGAAGGAGCGGGAGATTTTCGGGCCTTCGCTGCTGGCTTTCGGGCATCCAGGGGCAGGCGGCAGTCATGCGTTTGCCGATCCGGAGCGGCGACTTGGGTTCGCCTATGTGATGAACCAAATGGAGCCCGGCATCCTGCCCCACGCGAAATCACTCGGTCTGGTCGAAGCGCTTTATGCCTGAGGCGCATGCCGACACCTTTACCGTGCGCACGCGGGGCCAGGGCACTTACGAAGTGACGGAGGAAGTGGCCCGCATCGTTCGCGCCAGCGGCGTGACGACTGGTACGGCGACCGTCTTCATCCAGCACACCAGCGCGAGCTTGATCATCTACGAAAATGCGGATCCATCCGCGCGGACCGATCTGCACGCCTTTTTCGAGCGGCTCGTGCCGGAAGATCAGGACTACTTCGTGCATACCGCTGAAGGTCCGGATGACATGCCATCGCATCTGCGTATGGTTCTTACGCGGACCAGCGAAGTCATTCCCGTGTTGCACGGACGAATGGCCCTCGGAATGTGGCAGGGTATATTTCTTTTCGAGCACCGCCGCGCTCCGCACACGCGGACGATCGTGGTGTCGGTGGTCGGAGGCTGAGCGCCCCGCGGTCAGGAAAAAGGTTCAACGCAGTGGGTTCGGGCAGTGTCCAAGTTTTCGTGAATGTGCGGCGTTATGCTCCGTCGAATCCACTGAACCATTCACACCATGAAAAATGTATTCCTCACCGCTCTCACTCTCATTGGACTTTCAGCTTTCGCCCCGCGGGCGGAAGCGGGCGGATTCTTCCGCGTGTCCGATCAATGCGACCGGGCCGACTATTACCGCAGCCGAAGCAGCTACAGCTACTACGAGCCGAGATATGAACGGAGCTACCGCACCTATCGTCCGGACTACTCCTGTTCTTCCTACCGTCGTCCGACCTACGTCGTCCGTGATGACTGTTCCTACTCCCGTCGTGGGTACTACTCGGCCCCGCGGTTCTCGATCAGTTTCGGCTTCTAAAGCGAAGAAGCCTCGGCGGCGCCGAATCCCTCGACGGGCGCCGCGGCAGCAGCGGCCCCGGCGGGCTTTGTTCTCGCCGGAGTAAGTTTGCCCGGCGGCGATTCGCGCTCGCCGCTGGGACCGCGGAAGTGGCAGGGTTTTTCGCATGCTGCGTCCGCTCTTTATCATCGCGGCGTTCGTGACGATCGTCGATCAAGGTCCTGCAGCCGATCGTGCTTTCGCCATGACGCCGACTCCACCCGAGCCCCCGAAGCCAGTGATGACGGAGGGCGAACCGGCGCCCGGGCGCCTCGTTCGGCAGGTTGCGGAGGACTATCGTGGCACGGGTGTTTATCACGCTCTGTATCTCCCGACGAATTGGGAGCGCGGACGAACTTACCCCGTGATCGTGGAGTATGCGCCGAATCAGACCCCGGAGTTTTCGGGTGCGGTCGAAGACTGCCGGATCGGTTATGCACTGAGCGGCAGGCGGGACTACGTCTGGGTCATTCTGCCCTACGTTGATCCGGTCAAAAACGTGAACGTCCATAAGTGGTGGGGTGATGAAGATGCGACCGCACGGTATTGCCTGACTAATTTGCGGCGGGTGTGTGAACGCTTTGGCGGCGATCCGAACACCGTAATCCTCTGTGGATTTTCGCGCGGGGCGATCGCGTGTGGCTACCTGGGTTTGCGAGATGAGGCCATAGCCGACGTGTGGCTCGCATTCTATCCGCACAGCCACATTGATGGTGGACGTTTCACGGTGGAAGGTGCGCGCGAGCGACTGGCCCGCACGCGTGGTCGCGCGACGTTCGTCACCTACGGCAGCGAAGACTCCGGCAGAACCGAGAGCCCGAAGGGTGCGCGGATTCTGCGAGAGTCTGGGTTTCCGATTACCGAACGGGAAGTGGCGGGCATTGCGCATACCGATCGTTTTCTGGACGAAGATTCACCCATTCGCGGGGAACTTCGGGCGTGGCTGGCGGATGTGGTCGCGAGGCGGCCGGGCACCTATATCGTCCGGGGGCGAGTGCTCGATTCGGTGGGAAGAGGTCTCGAAGGAGTGCGGGTCCAATGCGGGTCGTGGCATTGGGCGACGACGAATGCGAACGGCGACTACGAGATTCAATCGCTCGTCCCAGGCCGGCGAAAACTGCTCGCTGAGAAAAAAGGTGCGCGCTTTTTCCCGGAAGCGATGGAGGTCGAGGTCGTGGACCGGGATGTGAAGGCTGCGGAATTGCAGGAATACTGAGCGTCCAGACGGCGTTCGCGCTGAAAGGCAAACGGCTCTCTGCCTTTCGACAGAGAGCCGTTCAGAGTGAGTTCGGGCGCGGGTCAGATCGCGTCGGGTCGGCGCGGGTCGCGATCACGTCCACCGTCGGGTTCTGGCCGGTGCATCGGTCGCCGTGGTTCGTTGCCTTCGAGATTCCGCGGCGGCTGGCCACCAGGCTGTGGCCCCCATTGTGGCCGTTGGTCGCCGCGATCTACGTCGGGCCGCGCGTCACGCATTTGTGGCATGGGTTGACGCGGGCTTTGGAAGTTTTGATTCGGCGATGGCCCGGGCGCCGGGGGACGTTGCGCACCTTCCATCCGGGGAGCGAAGCGCGGCTCCATGGGCCGGCCTTGATCGCGGCGCTGGTCGCCGCCTTGCGGCGGACGCTGCGCGAATCGCTGTTCGCGCTGACCTTCCGAGCCGCGAGCTTCCGGCGATTGCGGACGATGGTTGTTTCCTTGATCTTGTTCGCGGGAGTTGCGGGCGTTCGGGCGGCGGTCGCGATTCTCATCTCCCCGCTGACCACTATGTGGGCGGTTTCCCTCCTGGCGGATGTCGTTCGGGCGATGGTCTTGCGGCTTTCGATCGCGATCACCGCCAGCGCGTGGGCCGTCCTGCATTTGGCCGGGTCCATCAGTCTGCAATTCATCAGGTGAAACCTTATTGTCGTTGTTCCGGTCGAGCTTGCGCAGGATTTCACCAGCTTTGCTCAACTCTTCGGGATCGAGACCGCCATCACGATTGGCATCGAGCATGCCGAAAATGCCGGGCGAGTGTTTGGGGCGATCGCCGTCGTGATGTCGCTGGGGCTCGTCGGGGCTGGAGTTTGGTGGCCGTGAGGGAGGGTTTTCCTGTGCGTAGAGGGAGCCGATCGAGAGCGTGAGGGCGGTGATCAGGACGGAGGCGGATTGTGGATTCATGGCAGTCTGGGATGGAGTTGCGGCGTCGCAGTGGACGTCTGGGTTCACGTGCTCAACGCCGCGCTGTCGAACTTTTGTGCAGCCGGCGCCGAAACCTCTTCCGCTCAACGCGCGACGATCGCCAGGTAGTTCCGCACGTTCTTGAATTCCCGGAGGTAAAAAGGGCGCTCTTCCCGAACCCAAAGCCCCGTCGAAGAGCCGCCGTCGAGATTCAGAGCCCGGGTGATTTTTCCGCCCGGAAAATTCTGCGCGTCGGCGAGGATCGCGGCCATTCCGGCGAGCGTCGCGGAGCGGCAGACGACGAATCCGAATCGACCCGCCGAGTCCGCGACAACCACAGTGCGCGCGGCAGATCGAGTCGCATTGAGCCCGGAGACGGGCTTGCCGCTTTCGATCAGGAAGGGGCCGGCCTGCAGAGCTTCGCGGATGTCGGGAGTCGGCCTGAAGGCGGTGGCGCGCGGCATCGAGATCCCCTTGCGGGTGACCACGACGAGACCGCTGAGCAGTCGCGCGCGCTCCAGCGAATGCAGCGTCGCGCCCTGCCGCACGACGAGTCCGAGTGGGGTGCGATCCGGGTGAAAATATCCGCCATTCACGGCCGCGACTGCGCCGCGTTTCTGCGCTGCGGTGCCGAGCGAGAAGTCGCCGTCCGGATTGTCCATGACGGCGAAAGTGTGCGTCTTCGGATCGAAGCGGACGTGGTGCAGCGTCGTCGCACCGAAGCCACTGCCGATACGCACCGCGCGGAACTCGAGACCCGCTGGCGCCGGCAGATCCGCGATCGCCGCCGCGCTGGAGATTGCGAGCATGGCGAGCATTCGTGGAATGGGCGGGCTGCGGGAGAGCCGGTCACGCACGGAGATATTCATGCGGGGAGTGAAAGGGCGCGGGCGCGCCGTGGATAGCACATTTCCGCAGCGCATCGCCGTGCGAAGGCCGCCGAACTGGTGGCTGCCGTGCGACGGCAGTGGCTCCGAACCTGCTCCGCGAGTGGGAAATGAAAGCCCACCTGCCATCCTCGACGTGCCTGCTCGGCGTGGAGGATGCCGTCGCCCTCGCTCCGGCCCGGGAGTCAGTGCGAGTGCGGCCTCGGCGCGTCGTCCAGCCCGCATGGCCATGGCGGGCGTGGTTCACGATCATCGCTCTCCCGGTCGCGTTGCTCGCGGGATTGATGTGGCAATACGGAGTGAATGTTCCGCACTTCGACGAGTGGATCGCCACCGCGCCACTCTTTGAGAAATACGCGGCAGGCTCGCTCAGCATCACGGATTTCTTCACTCCGAACAACGAGCACCGGCTCGTGATTCCGAAGCTCGTTTTCTTCGTCGCAGGTCTGCTCACGCACTGGAATACGCAGGTCGAAACTTTCCTCACCCTGCTCGCGCTGGTCGGGATTTCCGCGAATTGCTGGAAGCTTCTGCGGGTCACCGGATGGAAGGACACGCTGGCCGCGCGCGGGCT
>JANPIS010000430.1:0-16038 GCA_031425095.1 Chthoniobacteraceae bacterium | reverse complement strand
CCCTCAACCGCCAGGGTAGCTCAGTGGTAGAGCAGGGGACTCATAAGCCCTTGGTCGGGAGTTCAATTCTCCCCCCTGGCACTTCCTTATTTACCTAGGGAGAAGGACATTACGGAACGTCATTGACGGCCTTGGACGTTCTGACTATGTTCTGACTCATGGCCAGCCTGACCACCGATTCCAAGGGACGCTCCCCCTACTGGATTTGCTGCTACACGAGCGCGATGGGGCAGCGGCTCAAGAAATCGACGAAAATCACCGTGCGCCCGCTACCGGGTGAAAGGCGGAAGGACGGCACGCCAAAGACGGCATCGGACAAGCGAACAGAAGCGCAGGACTTTTGCCGGGCATTGGAGATCGCGGAGAACGGCGCGAAGGCCGGGAGTCTGACCGAGCAGGCCGCAAAGAAGCTGATTTCCGAGATCGTGGAGAGGACGACCGGCGAGGCTCTCCACAATCATACCGTGGCCGATTGGCTCACGGAGTGGCAGGCGGGCAAGGCAGACGCGAAGGCCCGGACCACGGCTGGCCGCTACGGGCAGGTGGTGAGGGAGTTTCTCGAATCCCTCGGCAGCCGCGCGAAGCTCTCTCTCGCCCACATCACGCCAAAGGACATTCGCGCCTATCGGGACGCGGAGCTTGCCGCCGGGAACAGCACCAACACCGCCAATGACGCGGTGCGGATCGTCAGCACGGCTTTCAACGCGGCATTGCGCCAGGGCTACCTCACGAACAACCCTTGCACGGCTCTCGAAAGCCTCCCGGAAGAAACGGCAGAGCGTTCCACCTTCACGGCGGAGCAAGTGGCGAAGCTCGTCGGCAAGGCAAAGGGCGATTGGAAGGGCGCGGTTCTGTTTGCCTACTACACCGGGGCGCGGCTCGGCGACGTGGCCAATATGACGTGGAGTGCGGTGGATTTGGAGAAGCGGCGTATCACCTTCGCGCCCGGCAAAACGAAACGGTCCAAAAAGATTCTCGTGATCCCGTTGCACCCGGAGCTTGAACGGGTGCTCTTGGAAAAGCCCGGCATCGGCAAGGCGTTCCTCTTTCCTTCATTGGCGGGGCGAGGGACGGGCGGGAAGACTGGCCTGAGCGGACAATTCGCCAGGATAATGGCAGCGGCGGGCATCGCGGGAAAAATCACCCGCCACACGGTGGAAGGGCGGGCCAATAGCAGCCTGAGCTTTCACAGCCTGCGGCACAGCTTCAACAGCGTGATGGCCAATGCGGGCGTGAGTCAGGAAATCCGCATGAAGCTCACCGGCCACACGAGCGCGGAGATGAACAAGGGTTACACACACCACGAACTTGAACCATTGCGGGCGGCAATCTTACTCATTCCCGGCATTCAGTCTAAAGGGGAGGTGGCGTGACCGATGGCGAAGACCCCTACCAAGCCAGACAATGATGTTTCCGAGACGGCGAAAACTGGTGATGAGCCGAAGTTCCCCTATGCGTTGGAGTTGGTAGCTACTATCGCAGTCCACTTCGCAGACGGAAACGTGTCCGACTCCGCGGCCGTGACACGCGCCATCAAGCTATTGGACGTTGTGACCAGCACCATTGAGGCAAGGAATATCGAGTTACAAGCTCGCGCAGGAGGTAAGCGACAGTGGGACGCAGCAAGTGAGATTGCGGTGCATGTCGAGTCGCCTGAGAATCTCCCGCCGGATGCGGATCCTTATATTGTGCCCTTTCTCGAAGGCATCAGGTATTGCATGGATCAAAGCAGGGAGGAAAATGCGATCAGGGATTTTCGCAATTACCTGCGCATAAACCTTCGCCGGGCAGCATTGAGCAAAACTCCTAACTGGAAACCTCGAAATCTCACCGTTGAACAACTCCGGGCTCTGCTCCAACCGGCGGACGCAGAGCAGGAAGAAGCTGAAGTTGCGTCGATTGAAAAACTTATCACGCGCTATCGACGCGAGGAATTTAGCCGATCAGATGTAATTTCGATCAAGCAAGACTGGGAGCACTTGAAGCCGCTGCTGAGATCATTTCGGAGTGCCGCAGCCGGGAAAATGGGCGGACGTGGAAAAATAAAAAAAAGCGTTTGACTGAGGCAACGGTGAGTTTCGCTTCTTAGGAGGCGGCATTGGCTTTCCTACACTGCAAACAGCTTTTTCGAAGCTGCCTTTGGCTATCTGCTAGACTCATAAAGCCAAAAGTAGACCGACCTACGGTGTCTGATGCCAAAGAGCACCAACGACATCGGCGGGCAGGCCGTTACTTCTGTCCCTGTAAGTGTCCCACAGGCGAGCTCGACACGAGACCTCCGGCCGAACAGAATTCCCCTTGCGGGAACCAGGGATCCCCGAAGGCCGGTCGACACCGCCGTATCATGGATGCTCGCGAGTGTCCATGATACGGCGGAAGGCGGCACCGCTCAAACAACCGCCCCAGTTCAAGCATCGCCGACACCCGATGCGGAATTCGCCGACGCCCGCGGAATCGACGCGCGCTTCGGACTGAAAAGGTCACTGCTCTACGCCCTCCTCGCGGACGGATCGATTCGCGGGGTGAGTCTGCGGAGGCGCGGGCAACTTCGGGGCAAACGCCTCTTTGACGTGGCAAGTGTCCGCGACTTTCTGCGGAAGCAAATGGTGGAAGGAGCGGGAAAATGAGTCTCGATCAACTGTCTCAAACAGAGGGCGAGGACCCTGCTTCGGAAGCACCCCTGCATGGGGAGCGGATGGAAAACCAACGTGTTGGGAATTCGCTCCTCCTTGACCGCTACGTAGTTCGCCTGGTGCCGTTAGAGCAGATCAAGCCAAGTCCCGAGAATGATGAAATCTACGGCGCCATCGATTTCGAGACCGACCCCGCGCTGCAGTCGCTGGTCGATAGCATCAGCCGACTGGGACTCGAGGAGCCGATCATTTGCACCGCGGACAACTACATCCTCAGCGGTCACCGCCGGCTCGTTGCAGTACGGCATCTCGGTTGGACGCAGGTTCCTGTGCGCTTTTCTACAGTCCGACGCAGCACTTCGACCGATTACCATCGATTGCTGGCTCAGTACAATCCGCAGCGGCTCAAATCCGTGGCGGCCCAGCTCTCAGAACAGTTCCTAAAGAGCGGCCATTCAGTCAGCCGGACTGAGTTCCTGCAACGCGAATGCCGGAAGGCGTCAGACTGCGCCGACTTCATCGACGTGAAGGGGAGCAAGCTCATTGATCCCATTGGCGAGCGCCGGATGGAATTCCTCGCTGCTGCGGTAGCCGTCATTGATGAGCTTCGCGACTTCTGGCCGCTGACGGTTCGCCAGGTGCACTATAAGCTGCTGAACAAGCGGCCGCTCACACAAGTCACCAAAGACCGCAATGAGCGTTGGCGGTACCGGAACGACGCTGCCTCCTATGACAAACTCAGCGCCCTGCTCGTCTCCGCGCGCTACCTCGGTCATGTTTCAATCTCCGCGCTGGACGATCCGACCCGGATCAGCAAGGAATATGAGTTCGGCACCTGGGGTTCGGTGACCGGCTTCATCACCGATGAAATCGGGGACTTCCTCACCGGCTACCAACGCCACCGCTTGGAAGGGCAGCGGAATCATGTCGAGCTCTTGATCGAGAAAAACACGCTGCTGAACATCGTGACCCCGGTGGCGAATAAATTCATGCTGCCCTACAGCGTGAATCGCGGCTATGGCAACCCGAGCCTGTGGAAAAAGATGGAAGATCGTTGGAAAGCCAAATCTGCCGAACGATTCATCTTGCTCGCCATCAGTGACCACGATCCCGAGGGCTTCGACCTTATAGACGATGCGACAAGATCATTGCGCGATTTGCATGGTGTCCCCGTCGAGGTCGTCCGCGTCGGGCTGACCATGGAACAGATCGACGAACAGGAAGCACCGCCAGCATTCGCCAAGGAAACTTCCACGCGCTACAAGCAATACGTCGAGCGCACCGGATCGAATGAGTGCTGGGAAGTGGAGGCGCTCGACCCCGACTTCCTGCAGAACGAGCTACACGAAGCGATTCTATCTGTTCTCGATGTGGAGCAACTTAACGCCGTGCAAGAGCGACAGGTGGAGGAGCAGAAGCAGATCTCCGCGATCCGCGCGAGGTTGGGTGCAGGTCTGCAGCGGCTAATGGCGGAGGAATCGATATGACACAAACAGTCGAATCACTAGCCACTCCTCGGGGAAATTTACACGGTGAGCTTTGTAAGCCAGCCATGTCTTCAAAATCTCCGATATTGCACCTTTAACAAATCTGAGCTTATCCCTGCCTACTGACAACTAAACATTCGCCTCTCGCAGTCTGGCGCGTCATCGTGGCGGAACAAAGGGAAAGTTGCTGGAGCAGGACTGCAAACCATACCTCCGGTAGCTTAGAGAAGGAAGCAGAGACCGCCGACTTTATGAGGGTATGAAAGCCTCCAATAGGCCCTGGTTCAGGGCAATTTCGTGGGTGTCGTTGGCAAAAACGCGACTCCGGATTGCGGCCGGAAGTCGGGCGAGGCGTTTAATGCCGGGTTAGGACGGGCACGCAAGGCCCCAGAGTTCCCCGCCAGCGAGCAGACCAGTCCAAAGCCGGTCTGTTTGGCAATGATAACGCACTGAGAGGCTCTGTATGCGGGCGATACCCGTGGCAATGACCGGATTCACCGGATTGACCACGCGCCTTTGCAACCTCTACGAATGGCCGATACCAGCATGGCTCCGTGATGGCGATTGGTTCACACTTCGGAAGATCCTGACTAGCCTAGCTAGGACGGATTTCCGAAGGCGAAAACCGCATTCACCATGCTGGCTAATGGTTCAGCTCCGCACGCCGGTGTTTCACCGTCACGCCCCGGTCATCAAAGGCCCCGCAGCGAGCAGGGCGACTAGGAGTATGAGCTGTGGGTCGGCCTGAATTCTATCCAGAGGACCCCGCCTCTGTGCAGAAGGCGGGGTCGAATGTTTCTCCGGTGGAGGCAGGTATCCTCTATTTTCTTTCGGCTGCCGGTGCGGGTCGAAGACCTGGCAAAGAGTCTCACGTAGCTGTTCCAAAAATTAGGCTAGCCGGTCCACCCCCCGAGAGGACGTGCCGGAGTGATCTTAAGTTGACACCGCGCATTCGAGATCATGACCCGACAAGCCCTCGCGGACGCCCTCGGGATCAGCCTGCCGAGAGTCAAACAGCTCAAGGCGATGGGTATGCCCACGCACTGCGTTGAGGAAGCGAAACGCTGGAGGGCGGTCAACACCAGCAAGCGGGCGCCGACTAACGGAAAGTCCGCCTCCGGACCTCCCCTGCCTCCTAAACTGAGAGCCGCAACTCGCCGTGCTTTACCACCCGCACTGTCTGAGGATCCCCTCCTGGATATCCTGAACGCCACCAGGATGCGCCACTGTGAAATTCACGGGCTCGTCATGGACGCGATGGCGGGCGGAGAGATCGGCAGCATTCCTTCCTTGATCTCCATCTCTACAAAGGCCGCTGAAGCCGCGATGGCAGCCGAGAAGAGCTACCGGGAGGAGAGGGAGCGCCGCGGGGTGCTGGTGGAGCAGCAGCCGGTTATTGAACGCTGCCGGCGGGCCATCGAGACAATGACCCAACGGATCAGACGGCTGCCGATTGAGTCCGGTCCGCAGTGCAATCCGGCGGAGCCCCACAGGGCGCTGACAATTCTCGAGCGTGCAGTAGCCGAGGTCATCGAAGCCGGCCGGCGGGCTTTGCTCGGGTTGGGCGGCGAGGAAAAGGAAGTGCAAGGCCGGTAACAGACTTCCGCCCAGGGCGGGCGGGCCGCCTCCCAATCGATCGCAATGGTTAGAAGCGCGGTACGATAGCGACCGGGCGCACTCAGCCGGCTCGCCCGCGCCCTTATCTGCCGCGGACACGGCGTCGGTATGGTGGAGAGTATCGACGTTCGGCGAATAAAGATCCAAGTTGAACGGCCATGAGCACTCTTCGGTTTTCAAAGCGTCGAAGTAATCGCGCTCCCGGTCACAGACCTCGACCGGTCAACCAATTTTACGGAATGATCGCCGCACCCACGGGTGACTATTGCCACCGATCATGCGCCCCACTGACCCATATACCCCACTGTTAGAGATCTTGCTGCAAAAGAAGGCGTCAACACGACACGTAGCCATCCGCCGCCGTCCAGCCTACACGAATGACCACTCCGACACTCCACTTCGTTTCTATCTTCGCGCTGCCCTTGGCGCTCCTCGCCTCCACTCTCGCTGCGGAGCCTGCGAAGCCGAACATCGTTTTCATTCTCGCGGACGATGTCGGCTACGGCGACCTTGGGTGCCACGGCGCGACGCTCGTGCAGACGCCCCACCTCGACCGGCTCGCACGCGAAGGCCGCCGCTTCACCGATGCGCATTCGCCGGCTTCGATGTGTACGCCCACGCGCCGCGCCCTGCTCACCGGCACGTATTCGTGGCGGCAATCCGCCGGAGCGACCATCCTCAGCGGGAGTGCGCCCCTGTGCATCCCGCCGGGGACGCCGACGCTGCCTTCGCTACTCAAGCAGGCGAGCTACGCCACTGGCGTCGTCGGCAAATGGCATCTCGGGCTCGGCGGAAAGAATGGGCCGGACTGGAACGGCGAGATCACGCCCGGCCCACTGGAAATCGGTTTCGACTACGCCTTCCTCGTGCCCGCGACCGGCGATCGCGTGCCGTGCGTGTATGTGGAAAATCATCGCGTCGTGGGACTCGATCCCGAAGATCCCATCGAGGTGAGCTACCGTGAGAAAATCGGCGCCGAGCCGACGGGGCGCGATCATCCTGAGTTACTCAAGCTCAAGAGCCGGCGCGGCCATGACCACGCGATCATCAACGGCATCGGGCGCATTGGCTGGATGGCCGGCGGTAGATCCGCACAATGGGTCGATGAAGACATGGCCGACACCTTCGCCGCCAAAGCCAGCGCCTTTATCGAGCAGCACCAGGCCGCACCCTTCTTTCTCTACCTCGCGACGCACGGCATCCACGCCCCGCAAGCGGCACATCCGCGCTTCAACGGCGTGAACCAGTGCGGCACGCGCGGCGAAGCCCTGGCCGAGCTCGACGACACCGTGGGACAGGTGCTGGCGACGCTCGATCGGCTCGGGCTTGCCGAGCAGACGCTCGTCATATTCACGAGCGACAACGGCGGCGTGGTCGAGGACGGTTACGAAGGCGTCGTTATTCCCGAGCATCGTTGCAACGGCGCGCTGCACGGCTTCAAGGGGTCGCAGTGGGAAGGCGGCCATCGTGTCCCCTTCATCGCGCGCTGGCCCGGCCACATTCCAGCCGGGACGGAAGATGCCGAACTCCTCACCCACACCGACATGTGCGCGACCTTCGCGTCGCTCACAGGCGTCGTCCTTCCCCCCGACGCCGCGCTCGACAGCATGAATGCACTGCCCGCGCTGCTCGGCCAGCCGCATCCGAAGCCCGCGCGCGAGACCCTCATCACCCACGGCGCCGGGACGAATGGCCCCTTCGGAATCAGGCTTGGCCCGTGGAAGCTGGTGCAAAGCGCTGGTGGCGGCATCGGCTTCAGCCCGAGCGCAAGGCAGCGTCCCGCGCAACCTCCCCGTCTCTTCAACCTCGCCGACGATCTCGCCGAGACGAACGACCTTGCTGCGAAGCTCCCGGAGAAAGTGGAGGAGCTCACCGAGCTTCTCGCGAAACAGCGCCAGCAAGGCCGCACGCGGCGATGAGGAAGGGCGTCGTCGTCCGAAGGAAAACAGGGCTACGTGTGCCTCACGCGCGATTGCTCTTCAGCGCTGCGCCGCTTCACGCCCTCACCAACTGCGCTGCATGAATGCCCCGATCGCCTTCAACAACAGCTACGCACGCCTGCCGGAGCGCTTCTTTGCCAGTGTTGCGCCGACGCCCGTCGCCGCTCCGCGTCTAATCCGCCTGAACGATCATCTTGCGCGCGAAATTGGGATCGATCCCGCGTGGCTGACGAGCGAGGACGGGGTGGCGATGCTCGCGGGAAATCGGCTGCCCGCCGGTGCAGAGCCGATTGCCTCCGCTTACGCCGGGCACCAGTTCGGCGGCTTCGTGCCGCAGCTCGGCGATGGCCGCGCGATCCTGCTTGGCGAGGTCATCGGGTGCGATGGCCGGCGGCGCGACGTGCAGTTGAAGGGCTCTGGCCCGACGCCCTATTCACGCCGCGGCGATGGGCGCGCAGCACTCGGGCCGGTGCTCCGTGAATATGCGGTGAGTGAAGCGATGGCGACACTCGGCATTCCCACAACCCGCGCATTGGCGGCAGTAGCCACGAGTGAACAGGTGGTGCGCGAAACGATGCTTCCCGGCGGCGTGATCACCCGCGTGGCCGCGAGTCACATTCGCGTCGGCACCTTTCAATATCTCGCAGCCCGCGGCGACGTGGAAGGGCTGCGCATTCTCGCAGGTCACGTGATTGCGCGACATTATCCCACCGCGGCGGACAGCGCGCAGCCATACCGCGCGCTGCTCGACGCAGTCATCCACGCGCAGGCCGCACTGATTCCGCGCTGGCTGCTCGTCGGCTTCATCCACGGGGTCATGAATACCGACAACATGTCGATCGCTGGGGAGACGATCGACTATGGGCCCTGCGCCTTCATGGACGCTTACGATCCGGCCACGGTTTATAGCGCAATCGACCGGCATGGCCGCTACGCCTACGCGAATCAGCCTGGCATCGCGCATTGGAATCTCACTCGTTTCGCTGAGTGCCTCCTCCCGCTCCTGGCTGACGATGAGGAAGTGGCGCTCGCGCGGGCAGACGAAGCGTTGAACGAGTTTCCAATCGTATTCGCGGCGGCCCACCTGGACGGCTTTCGGAAGAAGCTCGGTCTGATCACCGCCGACTGCGGGGATGAAATGCTGTGGCGCGACCTGCTGGATCTGATGGCGGCCAATCGCGCGGATTTCACTCTCACCTTCCGCCGATTGAGCGAAGCATCCTCGTCGGTGGAAAAGGATGCCGACCTCCGCGTGATGTTCGCCGACGGCATGAGCTTTGACGACTGGCTCGCGCGCTGGCGCAAGCGTCTGGCCGTGGAGCCTGGCGATCCCAGCATGCGCCGGGCGGCGATGCGCGCAGTGAACCCGGCATTCATCCCGCGCAACCACCGCATGGAAGCAGTAATCCGCGCCGCCGTGGACCGCGACGATTTCGCCCCCTTCCACGAACTTCTCTCCGTGCTTGCCAAACCCTTCGACGACCAACCCGAGTTCGCTGCCTATTCGCAACCCCCGCAGAAGCACGAGATCGTCCGGCAGACCTTCTGCGGAACCTGAAAGATGAATTCAGCGCCAGACGCTCCACCCGGCACTTCCGCAAAGTCGAAGCGGCTCTTTGTCGGCTTGCCCCTGCCGGCGGAATTGCGCCACGCGCTGTGCGCTCTCGATCCGAAGCTGCCCCATTTGCTCTGGCTTGCTGACGAACAGATGCACCTCACGCTCAGCTTTCTTGGGGAAGTTCCGGCGATCCATCACGAAACTCTGGCGGAGCAACTCCGCACCGTGCGCGTCGAACCTTTTCGGCTGCCGTTGTTTGGGCTTGGTGCCTTCGAGGCGCAGGGCAAACCCACTGTCGTTTGGGTGAGCACTGGCAAAGGTCACCCGCACCTTTTCGTGCTCCATCGCTGGATTCAGGACGCTGTGATCCGCGCCGGCCTCGCTCCCGACCTGCGGCCATTCCGCCCGCACGTCACCATCGCGCGCGCCAAAGGCATCTCGCAGGAGGCACTGAAGCCGTTCCTGAAAAGGCACCGCGAGTGGGATGGCGGCGTATTTGAAGCCGGTGGATTTACTCTTTATGCGAGCGTGCTGAGTTCCGCAAGGGCGACGCATACCCCGGAACTCACCGTTACTTTTTGAGCGTCGCGCGAGATTGCTCGGCGGACGGAAGGGAAGCCCCACCCGGCTCACCAGTGCGCGCCGTGCGTTTTCCGCTTTCCCCTCGAGAAAAAAACCGTTCGGGTGGTGCGGTGACGACGATCCTGCGCTCTCCTGGTGGATTCCGCGTGCGTGCGGCTGCCGTCGCTCTGGCGCTCATGGCACTGGCCAGCCGTGGCCTGGCCGCCGACCCCATTCCCATCGTCGGCGTGCCCGTGCCGGAGTTGGGGGTCCTCGATGGCAAGATGACCGAGATCATGGAGGCCAACAACATCTCCGCAGCCTCCCTTTCGGTGATGCGCAATGGCACGGTGCTCCTGCACCACGTGTATGGCTGGCAGGATCGCGCCCGCCAGAAGCCCCTGCGGCCCGATGCGCTCTTCCGGCTGGCCAGCGTCACCAAACCGTTCACGGCGGCTGCGGTGCGCCGGCTCATCGCCAATGGCCAACTGAGCTTGAGCACCCGGGTGTTTTCGCTCGGCATGCCGGGCGCCGGGGTGCTGCCTTATGCGCCCTTTGGGACACCCGATCCGCGGCTGGGCGACATCACCGTCGATCATTTGCTCAAGCATCGAGGCGGTTGGGATCGCGATATCGCGGGCGATCTCACTTATCGGGAAAGGACCATCGCCAATGCCATGGGCGTCGCTTGTCCCCCCGGCCGGGAAAATGCGGTGCGCTACATCATGGGACAGCCTTTGCATAACGACCCGGGCAGCACCTATGCTTACTCCAATATCGGCTACCTGCTGTTGGGTTTGATCATCGAGACTGTCTCAGGCCAGGATTATCGTTCCTACGTGCAAGCCAACGTCATCGGCCTGGACGGCTTTACCACCACCGACTGGCTGCTGGGCCGGACCTTCGCGGTGGATCAGGATGCCCGCGAGCCGTATTACGATGAGCCGATCCTGGCGAGTAATGTCTTCTACCCAGCCTCCAGCGCCGTGGTCAATGTGGAGCGGCCCTATGGCAGCTTCGATCTCGAGGCGCGCACAGGGCAGGGCCGAATCGTCACCCGTGGGATCGTGCTCCTGCGCTATCTCAGTCGGTTTCAAGTGAACGGCGATTCCATCGGCGGGCCGCGCCCCGCTCCGTGCAGTTGGCGGCGGAACCACACCGGAGCGCAGACCGGATGCAACACCCTGGCCCGCCAGCGGGGCGACGGATTCAATTACGCGGTTCTCTTCAACAAACGTCCGGCTTCCGGGACGGACTATGCCTCGCAGATTCGGACCAATCTCGACACCGTCTTCGATACTGGAGGCATCCCTTCCTGGCCCACCGCAGACATTACGCAAATGTCGCCACCCCTGCCAAAGACGACGCTGAGTTTGAACCCACCGCTGCTAACCTGCGAGACCGCCGCGGGTCGGCACTATCAATGGCAATCGAACACGGATCTCCAGACCTGGACGGACTACTTGCCACCTTTCGTCGGAAACGGTTCACCGGTTTCCGTCGCGCCGGAATCCACCGGGGCCAAGAAGTTCTACCGGCTGGTTGTTCGCCAATAGTACCTCCTTCTTCTGGCTCATCCTCATCCATCTCTAATCCGCTTCGCGGCGGCGTTTTTGTTTTTCCTCTCGACCGGCCTCGGGGCGCCACCTTTCGTGATCTCCACGCAGATGGTGCGGGAAGGAGCACCCGCGGGCTTTCGCTGGACGATCCCGCGAGTCGCGGCCCTCGGCGCGGATGCCGCCCGGCCCGAACTGCTGATGACCCTTTCCAAACTCAGCACCATGGGCACCGACGTGTACCGGGGCATCGCCTTCACCACCAGCAGTGATGGCGGAGAGACCTGGGAGTCTCTCGCCGAGCTTCCGTATGCCGCCCACCCGTTGCGCGAGGGCCTCATGGGCATGTTCGGCGCGACCGTGCCCGTCTTTCATCCGCAGACTGGCAAGGTATTGCTGCTGGGCAATTGCGTCAGTTACACCGGCTACCACACGCCGGCGGTGAAGCTCACCGGGCTGCGTTTTCCCGCCTATGCCATCTACGACCCGGCGACGCGGAAGTGGTCGGCGGATTACACCGTGCTCGACGGCGAGGAGGAGGCCAACACCACCAGCGGCATCCCGTGGATTCAGCCGGATGGCACGCTGCTCTGGCCCTGTAATGGCGGCCGGGTGCTCCGGGCGGCTTTCGACGGAGAGAAGGTCACGATCCTCGCCCGCAGCCCGCAGATTCTGGGGCTCGGAGAGCAGCCGAAGAACACCGGCGAATATCACCTCACCAAACTCGGCGAGCGCTTCTACCTCGCCATGCGCTGCCCGGATCAAAACCGGATCGCGGTCAGCGCCGACGGACAGAATTTCCAGCCCGCCGTGGAAATCCGGTGGGACGACGACTCACTCGTTCCCTCCGCCGCCACGCAGATGCGCTGGATCCGACAGCACCATCGACTCTATCTCGTCTATACGCGCGCGGACCCGGCCAGCCAGGGCATCTTCCGCCATCGCGCCCCGCTGTGGATGGCGGAGCTGGACCCGGCAACCTTGCGCCTGAAGAATGCGACAGAAGTGATTGCCGTGCCCATCTCGCCGGGGCGGGATGATCTGGGGAACTTCGGCACCACCTTTGTGAACGACGATCTCTCGCTCGTCACCACCTCCGAATTTGGGCGCACGCGCGCGAGCAACAGCCGCGTGTACCTTACGCGCATCGCGGCCCGATAGCGCTGCGGGACGTACGGCTGCCTAAGGCGCGAAACTACAGGACGCATCAGCACGGTGGCCTTCTGCCCCGAGCTTCACCTCCCGGGATTGCTTGATATCAGGGCCGATATAGATCGGTTGGGACGTCGCCCGCCGCTTTGCGTATTGGCCACTCCGGTTCCACGTTGTAAAACTCCTCCATCGCGTCCACCCAGCGCACCGGCACATGCCGCTGCCAGCCGCGCTCCTCCAGTGCCAGTGCGCCAAAGGCCATGAGCAGCATCGCGATCACCGCCAGCGCGCGCACCCGCCGCAGCCCCGTCATCACGAGCATGAGCCACGGCACCCGCGGGCGGAACGCCGCCCAGTTATCATTGATCGCCTGACTCCGGGCCCGGCCGGCGACGCGCAGCATTCCTACCGTAGTCGCAGAGACGATCCACTGCGCCAAATGCCACGGTGCGAGGTGTGCCCAGTCGAGAGCCAACAAGACCCTCCAGACTAGCGGCACCGCCGGAATCCCCTCCAGCGCCAGCAGCGACGAACGATCCACGGATAACACCACGAGCGAGATCAGCATCGGGCCGAGGCTCAAGACGACGCAGAGCAGTTGCCACGGGTCGGTCCACGGCGAGCACAAAGCCTCGCGCTGCTCACCCTCCGCATCCTTTTGCGGCACCGGCTGGAGCAGAAAAGCCAGCGGCCAGTAGAACCATGCTGTGGCTTTGATATTCAGACGGTATAAGAATGCGGGAAGGAAAAGAAAAGCCCCTAAAGCCGGAAACAAGGTCCATCTCGCGTTCCGGTCTGTCTCAGTCCGCATGGCTTTCGAGAAACCTTCGAGCGCGAGGGAAACGTCGAAGGTACGAATTCCGGGCATAAGCTCAGCCGGTATAGTGGCGTCGATTTTAAAGTTGCTCTCTTTCCAGTTTTCCGCAATGCGTTTCGCTCCGGCTATTGCATAGCGTGTCGTGGCTGCGATTCGAATCAACCCGGCTCGAAGAGAAAGGCCCACCCCGATTCCCAGCCCTGCTAAAACACTGATGGCAGGCCCCATCGAGCTCAGATACGCAGCGAGAATGGTGCCGATCGTCACTCCAGCTCCTGCAGTCAGGCTCGCCTCCGCTGAGGCGAATACGCTACCCAGCTGAACGGAACCCGCCACCGTCGTCGGACTGGATCGCGCAGCTGCGATCTCGCTCGCAACATTACATACAATCTGCATGCAAATGGCGAATGAAACGATACCCGTGTAGGTAGGAACGATCCTATTCCAAAGAGTGATCGTATTTACCACAGAGAATGAGCGCCCGATAGAAGGCGAAACCGCACCCCATATCGCAAACCCAACCACGCTCCCTGTCACCGCTAATATGAACCCAATCGCCCCGGCTGCACCCATTAACGCCCGGTCTTCCCGTCCTGCAAGAAAGTGATGACTGAGCTGCAATGCGACCGGCCTTGCGAGAAAGGCCGCGGTGATTGCAAAGAATGCAAACCACCCCACCCTCTTGATGATAGCCCAAGATTCGGCGCGACCTACGCCAAACCAATCTTTTATAAACCACCGCAAGCCTGCCGCAATGGACTCCGGCGAGCGCAGGAGCAGAAGTGGGGCGATGAAAACACTAGTGAGCAAGTGCCAGTGGGTATCGAATCGGATGGCGATCCACCAATAGAGCGCAATCGCAAAGGCCGTTTCGACGCACGCAAGCATGGAGACTTTCCCTGCCGCGCGCGAGGCGAGATCGGCGTGCCACACCCAGCGGCTGTCCGATGATGTAGAGGCGGTGGGGCCGGGCTCGGGGAAAGCATCGCTCATGAGGATTCAGGGAATCTGGCCCGAAAATGCGTTGCCTGTCCACAGATGCCCGACCCGCGGTGTCGTCCACCTAATCTCGGCCGTTCCCACTCACCAGCTTCAGGAACCAGGGGGCGAACCGAAAGAGGAGTGAACAAGCGAAGCACGAGACGCGTCTGTCCCGCCATGAAGCGCATCTTTCTCGCCGCAATCCTCCTCGCGACCGCTCTCTTCGCGCAGGTGCCTCAGGTGCCAGGGCTCCGACCGCCTTTGCCGCGGGGGCCGCTGGCGCAGGCGCCTGCAAATATGCTGCCCGACAACTACCAGGTGGCGCTGACCATCACTGACAAGGACGCTCAGCCGGTGGAGGTCTCCGTGGTGGTCGCTTCGACGCAATTTACTGCGGCGCTCGGTGAGCTAGGGCTCACTTTTTCCGGCTCGGTGGAGATCGAAGACTCGGGCGCCATCATGGTCAATTATGCGCTCGGATGGGAGACGCCCATCAACACGGGCAACAATATCCAATACAAGACCTCATCGACGCAGGGCAGCGTGCGCCTGAAGCTCGGAGAGGAAGTGAATATCATCCGCGCCGGAACACGCACCGCGCGAATCTCCATCAAAAAGCTGGAGGCGCCTCCGGCGAAATGAGGAAAGTCCGTCGTGACCAAATAGCGCGTTTGGGAACAGAAACTTGCGAGCGAAAGCTTCACCTCGTTCCCAAACCGGGACAAGCTCACCTCCACTTTGGGAACGAGGGAAGTGGGAGGCGGCAGGTTGGCGGGTCGCAAAGCCGGAGGAATGTTTTGTCGTTTGCGAAGGGCCGCCAGCGGGGTGAGGAGCCCCTGATTTTCAGATCGGAAACGGTGTTCTGGCTTTCGCGCGGGGCCGGATGCCGCGAGAATCGCTCCATGAAAACGACCACTCCCAAAAACCTGGTCTGCCTGTGGTATGACAAGGATGCGCTCGAGGCGGCGCGCTTTTATGCGGCGACGTTTCCGGAGAGCGCGGTGACGGAGGTGCATCATGCACCGAGCGATTTTCCGTCGGGCAAGGAGGGGGATGTGCTGATGGTCGAGTTCACGGTGCTCGGCATTCCCTGCCTCGGCCTCAATGGCGGCCCGCAGGTGAAGCACAACATGTCTTTCTCCTTCCAGGTGGCGACCGATTCGCAGGAGGAGACGGATCGCTACTGGAATGTGATCGTGGGCCACGGGGGCGAGGCCAGCGAGTGCGGCTGGTGCCAGGACCGCTGGGGAGTCTCCTGGCAGATCACCCCGCGGGTGCTGACGGAGGCGATGGCAGCGGGCGGGGCGGAGGCGAAGCGCGCCTTTGCGGCGATGATGGAGATGGGGAAGATCGACGTGGCCAAGATCGAGGCGGCGCGCCGGGGGTGATGCAGCGCGCGCAGGCGGCTCCCCCTCTCGCTCTTTCCCGATCCCCACAAATGGATGTGTTATGGTAATTCAATTGTTCTCGCATCGCGGATCGCACTGAGTCTAGAATGCGACTGTGAAGTTCCTCCCATTTCCCCGTCACAGTTCCGCTGCTGCAGCGGTCACCCTGATGCTCGCCGTTGGCCACACCGCCGTCGCTGTAGAAGTGACTTCGGGAAACCTCCTGGTCAGCGTGAACAACTCTTCGGGCGCGAATCCACGGGTGATCCGCGAATTCAATGCGAGCGGCACCCGGATCCGGACGCTGAGCATCGTGCCAGACTCTGCCGGCACCATCCAGGCGGCCCG
>JANPIS010000429.1:0-1543 GCA_031425095.1 Chthoniobacteraceae bacterium | reverse complement strand
TGGATTGAAGGCTGCGCTTCAAGGCTACCAGCGGCCCGCCGGGCAGTGGAATTTTCAAGAGGTCACGGTCCGCGGCGCGACCGTGCGGGTGGATTTGAATGGTTACGTCATCCTCGACGCCGATCTCTCGGCCATCGTGCCAGCGGCGTATCTCCGTGCCGGGACGGAGCCATTGCAGATCCGACCGCGGGGCTTCTTTGGCCTGGTCGGCGAGGATAAGAGACTTCTGCTGCGCGGACTTGAGGTGCAGCGGTTGCCGGCTTTTGCGCGCTGAGGAGCCTGCCGTGACTCCGGCCGGTGCGACTCGCGCAGAGATGCTTCGCGCCAGGCGAAGCGACCGTGTAGCACTGCAGGCGTGAAACCTCATCCGCTCCGCGACCGCATCCTCCAACTCCTCCGTGCACCGAATGGCCGGCCGCTCGATGCAGTCGAGATGGGCAAGGCGCTGCGCTGGCCGGGCGAAAAGCGTGCGGAGTTGGGCGAAGTGCTGCGCGTGCTCGAGCGGGATGGTGAAATCGCGCGCGTCCGCAAGGATCGCTACGTCCTGCCTGAAACTGCGGACCTCATCACCGGCACGCTCCAAGTGCACATGAATGGGAACGCGCATCTTATCAACGAGAAGAAAGGCCAGCCGGATCTCTTCATCGGGGAAGCGAACATGGACACCGCGATGCATGGCGACAAAGTCGTCGCGCGGCTGATGCACGAGGGCCGCGAGCAGCGCCGCGCTTCGGACAAGCTGGAAGGCCGTGTCATCCGCATCCTGCAGCGGGCGAATGAAACCGTGGTCGGCACCTTGCAGCGCTCGAAGCAGAATTTCTTCTACGTCATTCCCGACGACGCGCGCATCCAGCACGATGTCTATGTGCAGCCAACGAATGCGCACATCGGCGACAAGGTCGTGGTGAAACTCGAGTCGTGGGAATCGCGCAGCGTGAACCCCGAGGGGCGGATCATCGAAGTGCTCGGGCCCGCCCACGCGCCGGGCATCGACATGATCTCGATCATCCGGAAATACCAGCTCGCGGAGGGATTCCCGCCTGAGGTGGACCGCGAAGCGGAGCGCATTCCGGAGGTCGTGCCCGCTGAGGAAATCGCGCGGCGCGAAGATATCCGGCACATGCCGGTCATCACCATCGATCCGGATGATGCGAAAGATTTCGACGATGCCATCCACGTCGAGCGGAGCAACGGCGGCTGGCGGCTCGGAGTGCACATTGCCGACGTCTCGCACTATGTGCAGCCCGGCACCGCGCTCGACGCCGAGGCCCGCCAGCGGGGCAACTCCACGTATCTCGCCGATCGCGTGGTGCCGATGCTCCCCGAGCGACTGAGCAATGGCATCTGCTCGCTCAAGGGCGGCGTGGATCGGCTCACCTTCTCCGCGTTTATCGACTTCGATGGGCACGGAAGAATTCGCGGAGCGCGTTTTGCCCGCACGGTCATTCGCAGCGCGGCGCGCATGACGTATCGCCAGGCTTTTGCGATCCTGAACGACCAGCCAGTGCCGCCGACGCCGAATTACGAGCGTGGAGGAAAGGTG
>JANPIS010000428.1:0-15293 GCA_031425095.1 Chthoniobacteraceae bacterium | reverse complement strand
TGATCGGCGATCGGCAGCACCCGGAGAGCAGGATCGAACGGCGGCAGGCCTTTCACCGCGAGCGGATGGGGCAGATCTTCAACGTGATCGTGCGGCGACTCGCGGGGATCCGCTGGCCGGATACGCAGTGCGGATTCAAGGCCTTCCGGCGGCGCGCGGCGCAGGAGATTTTCCGACGGCAGACACTCGATGGATTTGCGTTCGACGTGGAGGTGCTGCTGCTCGCGGAACGGCTCGGCTTCCGCGTGGAGTCGCATCCGGTGACTTGGATCAATTCGACCGAAAGCAAGGTGCGCCTCTTTGCGGATAGCCTGCACATGCTGCGGGATGCCTGGCGCGTGCGGCGGCTCCTGCGGGAAGTGAACCTCGAGAACTGCGCGACCGCGGTGCGGTAAAATTGGAACTTCATTGGAACGCGCAGCATTCGTCCTACTTTCCCCCGCATGATCGCCACTGCTCTCCTCGCCGACGCCGTCTGCCAGCAACACGATACCGGGCGCGGCCATCCCGAGGCCCCGGCGCGCTTTGCCGCCGTGATGCGCAGCCTGGAAGAAAACGGGCTGGCGAAAAAGCTGACCAACGTGGAGCCGCGCGATGCGACGCCCGAGGACTTGCTGCTCGCGCACGCGCCCGCCTATCTCACGCGGGCCGAGCGGGACATTCTTTCCGGCGCGGATCAGTTGAGCACCGGTGATACGGCGATCTGTCCGCGCTCATGGGATGTGGCGCGCCGGGCGGCGGGTTGCGGACTGGCGGCCGTGGATGCGGTGCTGAGCGGTGCAGTGCAGCGCGCGTTTTGCGTCGTGCGTCCGCCCGGGCATCACGCCTCGGCCGATCGCGGCATGGGCTTCTGCGTCTTCAATAACATCGCGCTCGTCGCGCGCCATGCGCAGCGCCGGCATGGCGTGGCGCGCGTGCTCATCGCGGATTGGGACGTGCATCACGGGAATGGCACGCAGGATATCTTCTACCGCGATGGCAGCGTCTTTGTTTTCAACACGCATCAGTCGCCGTGGTATCCCGGCACGGGGCGCGCGGACGAGACCGGCGACGGCGAAGGGAAGGGGACTACGCTGAATGTCCCGTTGCCGGCCGGCTCCGGTCGCGCCGAGATCTACGGCGCGTTTGAAGAGAAGCTGGTGCCGGCGATGGAGGCGTTTCGCCCGGAACTGGTGCTCATCTCCGCGGGGTTCGATTCGCGCGTGGACGATCCGCTCGGGCAGTTTCTCCTCACGGATGCAGACTTCGCGGATCTGACGAAGCTCGTCGCCGGCATTGCCGAACGTCACGCCCACGGGCGCGTCGTCGCGATGCTCGAAGGCGGATACAATCTGGCCGGTCTCGCGAGCGCGGCCACGGCTCACGTTCGGGCGCTGGCGGAGCTCTGAGGGCCGCGGCTGGCGCTCGTTTTACAAGTGCCGTGATCTGAGCGAAAAGGGGCGGAGTCTTTCCTTCCCCTCGAATGCATTTCCTCCGTCGTATCGGTTGCGCGTTACTTTTCGCCCTGACGCTCGCGTCTCCCGGTGCGGACGCCCAGGTCACCTATACCGGGGGCGTGCTCGCGCAGGACTTCGACACGCTCCCCGCGACCGGTTTGTTCACCTTTTCCACCAAAGGCCCGCAGGCTCTGGAGCAGACGCCGATCTTCGCCGCCGGCGCGGCGGGCTGGAGCCTCTACGCGAATGCCGGCACGCCGCTTTCCTTTCTCGTCGATCTCGGCGGCAGCACTACGGCGTCGGTCTATTCCTACGGTGTGCCGGGGAGCACCGAGCGCGCGCTCGGCCTGCTCGCCAATAGCACGCGGGCCTCGCGCGCCGGGCTGCGACTCGTGAATGGCACCGGCCAGACACTCACGCAGTTCACTCTCAGCTACGTCGGGGAAAAGTGGCGCACTGGCGGCACTGCGAATCTGAATCAGCTCACGTTCGGCTATCGCATTCAGGCGGCGGCGTTCGATCTCGATAGCGGCGCGGCTTTCACAGCGGTGCCCGCGCTCCACTATACCGCTCCACCGAATGGGAGCGTCGGAAATGCGCTCAACGGCAACGTCGCCGCCAATCGCACGCTCGTCTCGGCGAACGTGACGGGGATCTCCTGGCCCGCAGGCCAGATGCTCGTCCTGCGCTGGCAGGACTCGGACTCGACGGGCGATGACGACGGGCTGGCGCTCGACGACGTGGCGTTCTTCGCCCCCGTCGGCGCGTCCGTAGCGCCGCAGATTACGAGCGTCTCGCCCGCGAACGGCGCGACGGCGGTGATGACCACGAGCCGGCTGAGCGTGAACTTCAATCAGCCAGTCACGGTGAGCGGCGCATGGGCCCAGCTCACCTACGCAGGCTCTACAGCCGTGCCCGTGAATATCGCGGGCGGCCCGCTGCGTTTCGAGATCACCCCGGCCGCACGCCTTCAGCCCGGTGCCGCTTACACGCTCACGATCTTCGCGCCGCAGATCACAAATGCTGGCGGAACGCCACTCCCGGCGAATGTGACCGCGAGCTTCACCACGCAGCCGGCGGTCACGAATCTCCAGCCGATCAGCGCGGTGCAAGGCAGCGCTGCGACTACGCCTCTCAGTGGCCAGACCGTGACGGTGCGCGGGGTCGTGACCGCGGACTTTCAAGGCTCCGCGCCGCAGCTCGGGGGCTTCTTCCTCCAGTCGCGGCCCGTGGACGAAGACTCCGATCCCGCGACGTCGGAAGGCTTGTTCATCTACGATTTTACCTCGGAAGGGAGCGCCGATGTGAGCGTCGGTCAGGTCCTCGCCATCACCGGCACGGCGGGTGAGTTTGCGAATCAGACCCAGCTTTCCTACCTCACGTCGCTCGTCGTGGAAGGCGCGGCTCCGATGCCGGCGCTGGCGGACGCCACATTGCCCGTGGCTACGAACACCGCACTCGAGCCACTCGAAGCCATGCGCGTGCGTTTTCCGCAGACCCTCCACGTCACGAGCGTGAACCAGAGCGCGAACTTCTCGATCAACTACGCGCGCAACGGCGAACTCATCCTCTCCTCCGATGGCCCGCTCTTCGATCCCACAGAGATCGTCGATCCGAATGACGATCCCGCGTCCGGCACGACCTCCACTGGGACGTCGAATGTGGGCGCCGTCACCGCGTTCGCCGCGGCGAATCAGCTCCGCACGCTCATCCTCGATGATGCGAGCGACGCGCTCTATCCGGACCCGCTGCCCTTCCTCAATGCGCAGAGCACCCGACGTTGCGGCGACACCGTCACGGGGCTCACCGGCATCCTGTCCTACGCAGGCGGGCGCTACCGCATTCAGCCCCTCGCGCCGGTGCCCTTCGTGGATGCCAACCCGCGCCCGCTCTCACCGCCCCTCGTCGGTGGACGAGTGAAGGTCGCCGCGATGAATGTGCTGAACTACTTCACGACCTTCGGCGGCACGAACGATCGCGGCGCGGATAACGCCACCGAGTTCCAGCGCCAGAAGGACAAGATCATCGCCGCACTCGTCGGCCTCGATGCAGACGTGCTCGGTCTGCTCGAGATCCAGAATACCGGCGCCGCGGCGACCGATCTGCTCACCGCGCTGAATGCCGCCGCCGGCGGGAATCCGTATGTGGCCGTGCCCGATCCCGCCGGCGGCCCCGGGGGCGATTTCATCCGCACCCTGCTCCTCTATCGCCCCTCGAAACTCGCCCTCTTCGGCCCCTGTCATGCGGATAACGATATCGTCTGGAACACGCCTAATCCCCTCCGGCTCCCGGTCGCACAGGTCTTCGAGGAACTCACCACGGGAGAGCGTTTCATCGCCTGCCTCAATCATTGGAAATCGAAATCCCCGGGCGGTGCGACCGGCGCGGATCTCGATCAGGGAGACGGCCAGGGCGCCTTCAATGACCAGCGCCGGCGGCAAGCCGCGCGCCTGCTCATCTGGCTGCAAGGCATCCGCGCCGCGGCAGGGGACGACGACGTGCTCGTCTTCGGCGATCTCAATGCGCAGGGCGAAGAAGACCCGCTCGATATCCTGCGCGCCAGTGGCTACGCGGACCAGAGCGCCCGCTTTCACAGCGCCGGCTACAGCTACCGCTTCACCGACGCGCGCTCGCGCCTCGATCACACCTTCGCCACACCCACCTTCGCCACGCAGATCACCCTCGTCGATCACTGGCACATCAACTCCGACGAACCCGCCTTCCTCGACTACAACCTCGAGAGTAAAACGCCCGCGCATCAGTTGCTAAATGTCGGCACGCCCTTCCGCAGCAGCGATCACGACCCCGTGCTCGTCGGCGTGAATCTCGCGCCACAGCCGACGACCTACGCCATGTGGGCCGCCGCGCGCGTGTGGCCAAATGGCGTGAGCAATCTCGCCGGCGACGACCCCGATCTGGACGGGCTGAAAAATCTCGCCGAGTTCCTCCTGAACACCGACCCGCTGAGGTCGCAGCCCTCCGCCGCGCCGGCGGCCGGCCGAGCTGGCGGCAACTTCCAGCTCACCTACCGGCAGCGGACGAACGCAGCGGGCGTCACCGTCGTTGCGGAGTGGTCGGAGAATCTCGTGAGCTGGTTCCCGATGACAGCCGGTGCGGCCACGGCGATCGATCTGCGGACAAATCTCCAATCGGCGAGCGCGCCGACGAACGGACGGCCGAAGATGTTCGGGCGGCTCCGGATCGAGATTCCGTGAGGCACCGTCGCCGCATGGGGTGGATCGCGCGCTCCGAGCGCGATGGCAAATCCTATCCGCCGGAAGCCTTCATCCCAGGCGGAAAGGCGGAATGAGGCGCTGCGCGCGTCGGTACCCATCGCGCTCGGAGCGCGCGATCCACCCTGCCGCTCCGCTCAGAAGTCCGTGCCGCTGGCGGCGAGGTTCAGTTCCTTGATCCACGCGTTGAAGGCGGTGAACGCGGGGTCAGTTCCAGAACCGATTGATGACGCTGAGGTAGAGCGGCAGGCCGATGATGATGTTGAAGGGGAAGGTGATCGCCAGCGACATGGTAACGTAAAGCCCGGGGTTGGCCTCGGGCAAGGCGAGCCGGAGCGTGGCTGGCACGGCGATGTAGCTGGCACTCGCGCACAGCACCGTGAAGAGGAGCGCGTCGCCGCGTCCATTGCCGAGCAGATGCGCGAGGGCGATGGCCAGGACCGCATTCACCAGGGGCACAAGCGTGGCAAAGGCGATCGGGAACATCCCGAGCTGCCGGATGCCGCCGAGTCGCCGCGCGCTGACGATGCCCATATCGAGCAGGAAGAGGCACAACATCCCGCGGAAGATGTCGCTGGTGAAAGGCGCGAGCACTTTCCCGCCGGACTCGCCGGTGAGCAGGCCGATGAAGAGCGCGCCGCAGAGCACGAGCACCGAACCATTCGCGAAGGCGTCGCGGAGGAGATGCGACCACGAGAACGCGCTCCCGTCCGATTTTCCGAGCCAGCGTGCGAGCCCGATGCCGACGACGATCGCGGGCGACTCCATCAGCGCCATCGCGGCGACCATGTGTCCGCCGGACGAAATTCCGAGCTGCCCGAGGAATGAGGTCGCGGCGATGAACGTGACCGCCGAAACCGATCCGTAGGCCGCCGCAACCGCTGCGGCATTCGCCACGTCGAGCTTCCGCCGCAGGGCGAGGAAGGTCCAAAGCGGGACCGCCAGCGCCATGAGGATGGCGGCAGTGAGCGTCCAGATGACCTGCGGCGAGAGGCCGCTCTTGTGCAGCTCGACGCCGCCTTTGAAGCCAATCGAGAGCAGCAGATAGAGCGAAAAGAATTTCGGCAGGGGCTGCGGCACTTCGAGGTCGGAACCGATGAAACACGCCAGCATCCCGAGGAAGAAAAACAGGACCGGTGGGTTCAGGAGGTTTGAGAGAATGAGAGCGGTGTCCATGCTGTGCGAGGCTCAGGGCAACTGTTCCACCTTGCCGTCATCGAGGTCGTAGTGCGCGCCGACGACGCTCAACTCACCGCTCTTCAGATGAGGTGCGAGGACCGGCGAGGCATTCTTGAGGCGCTCGACCACATTGCGCACATTGGCTTTCACCGCATTTTCCACTGCATCGCCCGCCTGGCCATGCACGCTCGCCGCGGCGGGCTTGATGGCCTCGACAACGGCTCCGATGTGGCCGGGCGGTGCGGCGGCACCCTTGACGGCATCGACCGCCGCGCTGACGGCGCCGCATTTCTCGTGACCGAGCACGACGATGAGCTTCGCGCCAAGCTTCGCGACCGCGAACTCGACGGAGCCGAGTGCGGCGTCGTCCACGATATTGCCCGCGAGGCGGACGACGAAAAGGTCACCGATGCCCTGGTCAAAGAGCAATTCCGGGGACGTGCGCGAATCCGCGCAGCCCACGACGATCGCGAACGGCTTCTGGCCCGAGGCGGTCTCGGTCCGCCGCACGGAATTCTGGTGCGGGTGCTGCGACGTGCCGGCGACGAAGCGCGCGTTGCCAGCGAGGAGGCGCTGCCAGTCCGCCGGGGTCGCCGGTTCGGCAGGGCTGGTGGTGGCGAATGCAAGAGAGGCGGTCAGGGCGAGGGTGATGGTGGTTCTCATGGCGTGTGTGTTGGTTGGTTGGTTGGGAGCAGCCGTGATGAGCGACGTTTTCTCCTCGGGCACATCCGTAGCCGATAGCGCCGTGTTCGTTCCAATATACCTTTTGAGCGTTATCGTTCGCTTTGCTAAAAGCACGCCATGTCCTTCCTGAACTACCATCATCTGCGCTATTTCCGAGCCATCGCGACCGAGGGCACGCTTACCCGAGCGGCCGAACGGCTGAATATTTCGCAGTCTGCCTTGAGCATTCAGCTGCGCAGCCTCGAGGAGAGTCTCGGGCAGCCCCTCTTTCTTCGGCAGAACAAATCCCTCGTTCTCACCGAAGCCGGACGGATCGCTCTGGAATACGCGGAATCCATCTTTCGCTCGGGCGAGGAAATGATGAGCGTGCTGCGCAACGAAACTGCGGGCCAGCGTCGGGTGGTTCGTCTGGGTGCGGTCGCGACGCTCTCTCGCAATTTCCAGATTTCGCTCCTCAAGCCGCTTCTTGGTCGCGCCGATGTCGAACTCATTCTGCATTCCGGAAACCTTCGCGACCTGCTTGCGCAACTCCGGGCCCACACGCTCGACGCCGTGCTTTCGAATCTGCCCGTGCGCCGCGACGCGGAGACGCCCTGGCACAGCCACCTCCTCGACGAGCAGCCGGTCAGCCTCGTTGGTCCGCCGACGCGCAGGCGGACGAAATTCAAGTTCCCCGATGACCTCCGGCACATGCCACTGGTTCTGCCGAGCCTCGACAGCAACATTCGCGCAGCTTTCGACCTCCTGCTCGAACTGCACCACATCCGCCCGATCATCGCGGCCGAAGTGGACGACATGGCGATGCTGCGCCTGCTCGCCCGTGAAGGCGCGGGGTTGGCGCTCGTGCCACCCGTGGTGGTAAGCGGCGAACTGGAGAGCGGCGTGCTCGTGGAACGCCACCGCATCCCACAGATTCGCGAGAGCTTCTACGCGATTACACCTTCGCGCCGCTTTCCGAATCCAATCCTCGCGGAAATTCTCGGTAGTAGCCGTTCCGAACGGCGCTAGTTCATGCCATCAGCTTCCCGACCGCGTATCTTTTTCCCGCTGGCTCCGGGGAGGGGCAACGCTCCCGTGTCCTCAGATACGTAGCCCTCAAAAGTCCGTCCCGCCGGCGTCGAGGTTCAGCTCCTGGATCCACGCATTGCGGTAGCGGACGTCGTGACCTTCGCACTGGAGCTTGAGACCTTGCGGTGTGTCGGTGATGCCGAAGCCCTTGTCGTTGCCGCCGTCCACGCCGGAATTTGCGCCGCCCCAGACTTTGCTGATCTCCTGCTCGGTGTGAACCTTGATGCCATTGAAGTACATCGTGACGCGGGCTTTCTCGGTGAGTTTGCCATCCTTGAAGCGCGCGGCCCGGAAGACGATGTCATAGACGTTCCAGACTCCGATGCCCTTGTAGGCGTGGTAGGGTGACTCGGTCTCGTTGATCACGGCACCCATGCCGTGCTTGGTCCGATCGCCGTCGAAGATCTGGATCTCGTAGCGGTTCTGGAGATACACGCCGCTGTTGCCGCGTGGGTTCATGATGAGCCACTCGATGTGCAGCCGGAAATCGCGATACGGCTTCTTCGTCACGATGTCCGCTGCGCCATACTTCCCTCCGTCCGCGGCGCGATCGTCGGTCATCAGCGCGCCGCCTTTGTCCACCGGATCTTCCACGATCTTCCACTTGATCGGCATCGAAGAACCGAAGCGCGGCCCTTCCCAGTAGATCCACTTCGCATCGAGCTTCTCGCGCGTGCCGTCGATGATGACATCGGCGCCGGCGGGCGGTTTGACGCCTAGGCCGACTTCGGCGGCGAAGGCAGAGGCGAAGAGCAGGGGAGCGATGGCGAGGGAGCGGAGCAGGAAGCGCATGGGGTGAATGGGGTTGGGGACAGAATCAGGGAGCCTTCTTCGGCGTCGGTGGCTTCGGCTCGACGTAAGGCGGATTGGTCATGGCTTCCGGTGCCGCGTTCTTGAGGTTCGGGGGAGTCTCCGCCGCGACTTCGCCGAGCGCCCAGCGCACGCCGCCGACGAGCACCTTTTGGAATAACTCATTCGTCCAAATATCCTCGCGATGTCCCATTGAGGTATACCAGACGCGGCCTTTGCCTTCGGTGCGCGCCCACGTATTCGGATAAGGCGGGCGCTGATATTCGACGCCGTCCATGGAAGGCGCATCCATCACCGTGAGCACGTGGATGTCGTTCGTGAAGTCCTTTAGCGAATACCACTCCTCGTGCAGCGAGAACTCCGTCGGCACTTCCTCAAAGCCGGGGAACTTCGGATCGATCACCGTGCTTTTCGCCGGCTGCTGCTTGCCATGCTTGATGAATTCGCCGCCGAGAAAGCGCACGTAGGCATCGGCCTCGGCGCCGTGGTTCACGTAGCGATCCGGACCCTTCTTGTCCTCGTTGTTCGTGTGGAAGGTATCGCTCGCGGAGTGCGTGCCGACAAAACCGCGGCCACTGCGCACGTAGTCGAAGAGCGCCTGCTTTCCGGCGGGCGTCATGCCCGGATGGCCATCGGTGCCCGTCGTGGTGAGATCGCCGGTGGTGTAGAAGAAGATCGTGTCGAACTGCGCGAGATACTCCGGGCTGAACTTCGACCCATCCTTTGAGAAGGTGAACTCCCAGCCGTGCTTCGCCCCCAGCTCGAGCAGCACCTTCTCCGCAAAGCTCGGCTGCCCTTTCTTCCACGAGATCACGTCGTGCTCGAAGCCGCTCGACTTGGTGAAGAAGAGGATCTTCTTCGGCGCGGCGACGGCGGACCCGGTGGCTGCAAGGAGCAGTGTGGCGCCGAGGGTGAGGAGGAGTGTGGGGAACTTCATGAGCGGGACCGTAGTGAGTCGGTGAGGGGTGAAAAGCAGTTTGTGCAACCCCGGTGGGTCCGTGTTGATTAGGCAGTCGTTCTCGCCTCCCGATGCATTTCTTCCCGCACCTCTTCTCCTGCTGGTCTGCGCTCGTCCTGTGCGCGGGAATCACCCACGGAGTCGCGGCGCCGATCTTTCCCGATGGAGAAAGCGTGCGGCTCACGAAGAGCGAGATGGTGACCTTCAAGGGAAAGAATCTCTCGGGCGCGGCGAAGGGTCAGGAGTTCACCGTGGTGAAGCACGATGCGCGGGAGGGTGTCGTGTACGTCGCGTGGTATCAGGAGGACGGCACGCGCGTGGCCGGGTCATTGCCCGCGGACGCGCTGGAGCTCAGCCCGGCCGATGCATGGTCGGATCTGCTGCGCGGCGCGAGTGCGTTTCGCGAGCGGCGGTATGAAGAGTCGCGCCGGCTGCTGGCTCGCGCGGGCCGGGATGCCAAGCACGGCGCGCTGGCGAATGCGCTCGCGACGCGGATCAGTGGCGCGCTCAACGCCGCCACGGTCGGCACGCCCGCTGGCCAGCAGGCACGCGTGACGACACTCCAGGCGCTCCGTGATGCGGCCTTGCAACTCACCAAGCTCGGCCACGGGAGCCTCGCGCTCTTCGTCGATGAAGGCGCCGACGCGCTCGCCGTCTCGCTCCCCGGCGCGCCCGCCTCCAAGCTCGATCGCGCCGCCCTTGCCCCGCGTGTGGCGGCGACCGAGAAAGCGTTGCACCGCGGTCGGCAGGCGATCGGAATGCACCGGCTGCACGAGGCTTCGCAGCTCCTCAAGGCCGGCCTCGAAGCCGAGCCCGGCCGCGCGGATCTCGACGCGCTCCAGCAGCGCATCGCGAAGGATCTCACCTACGCGGAGGAAAGCTACGAGGCCGCCAATCGCATGCGCCGCTTCGACAAGGGAGCGATCCACGCGCTGACGGCGATCGAGCGCGGGCTGAAAGCGTGTGCGGATCACCCGCAGCTTCGGGAGTTGAAGAAGGAGATGCAGTCCGCCTTTGAGGAGCGCACCTCACCGCCCGTCACCGCCGCATTCCTCACTGCGACCAAGACGGCTAACAGCAAGGCCGCGCTCACCGACGGCCACAAGCTCTACACCACGCGCTGCACCGAGTGCCACGACCTCGAGCTCATCGATTCCCGCTCGATGGATGGCTGGTCCCGCACTGTGGGAGGCATGGCGCGACGCGCCGGACTGAGCGCCGGCGAGCAGGCGAAGATCCTCGAATACATCGCCGCCGCGCAGGGCTTCGTGGAGGCGACCGGCGGGGGGCAATAGCACTCCGGCCCCCATCTTCACCGCCCTCCGCGACAGCATCGCGGGCGAATTTCCGCCCACACCCCGGTGCTTTTGCTTTGCCAAGGCGCAGCCTCGTCGCTACGCAATCCCGCTTCGATTTTTCGTCCACACTCCTACTCACACCCATGTCCTCACTCACCACCATCATTGACGTCCACGCTCGGCAGATCCTCGATTCCCGCGGCAATCCCACGGTCGAAGCCGAAGTGCGTCTCGCCGGTGGCGCCGTCGGCAGCGCGGCCGTCCCGAGCGGCGCGAGCACCGGGGAGCACGAAGCGTGGGAACTGCGCGACGGGGTAAAGGATCGCTTCCTCGGCAAAGGCGTGACCAAGGCCGTCGCCGCGGTGAACAAAACCATCGCCAAGGAACTCGAAGGCCTCGACGCGCTCGATCAGGTCAGCGTCGATCGCCTCATGATCGCCCTCGACGGCACACCGAACAAAGCCAAGCTCGGCGCGAACGCCCTCCTCGCCGTCTCGCTCGCGAACGCCAAAGCCGCCGCCGCGCAGCTCGGGCAATCCCTCTTCAAATACCTCGGCGGACCCAACGCCAAGGTCCTCCCGGTGCCCCTCGCGAATATCATCAACGGCGGCGCCCACTCGGACGCGCCGATCGACTTCCAGGAATTCATGATCGTGCCGAAGGGCTTCGACACCTTCAGCGAAGGCTTCCGCGCCGGCGTCGAAATTTTCCACGCGCTGAAGGGCGTGCTCAAGAAGCGCGGCCTCTCCACCGCCGTCGGCGACGAGGGTGGCTTCGCGCCGAACCTCAGCTCCGCGGGCGACGCCCTCGAGACCATCGCCCAGGCCGTGAAAGAAGCGGGCTACAAGTTTGGCAAAGAGGTCTTCATCGCCCTCGACGTCGCTTCCAGTGAATTTTACGACGCCAAGTCGAAGAAGTACATCTTCAAGAAATCCGATGGCTCGAAGCGCAGCGCCGAAGAGCTCATCGCCTTCTACGGCGACCTGCAGAAGAAATACCCCATCATCTCCATCGAAGACGGCTGCGCCGAAAACGACTGGGACGGCTGGAAAAAGCTCACCGACGCCATGGGCGCGAAGACCCAGCTCGTCGGCGACGATCTCTTCGTCACGAACGTCGATTTCCTCCGCAAAGGCATCGAGCGCGGCGTCGGCAATTCCATCCTCGTGAAGGTCAACCAGATCGGCACCCTCACCGAGACCCTCGACGCCATCGAACTCGCCAAGGAAAACGGCTATACTGCCGTCATCAGCCATCGTTCCGGCGAGACCGAGGACACCACCATCGCCGACATCGCCGTGGCCACGAATGCCGGCCAGATCAAGACTGGCTCCTTCTCCCGCACCGATCGCGTGGCGAAGTACAACCAATTGCTGCGAATCGAGGAAGAATTGGGTGACAACGCCGTCTACGGCGGTAAGATGCGCGCCGTGTGAGAGCGGCTCACGTTCAATCTGAAACGCCCCCGATCGGAGTGTGGAATTCCCTCAATCGAATTCTCCTGACTCTGATCGTGATCACGTCGCTAGCCGTGATCGTTTATCGTTTCCTGCCGGAAACCGGACGGCGTAAAGAGCTTGCGGACCGAGTTGCCGCGCTCACGGAGCAGGTTGAAAAGCAAAAGCAGATGCTCGCGCGGGCGAAGCGTGAAGCCGAACTGCTCACCCGCGATCCCGTCTTCGTCGAACTCATCGCCCGCGACCGCCTCGACCTCGTGAAGGAAGGCGAAAAGGTCTATCGCCTCGACCAAGACGCTCCCGCCACGCCGAAGGCGGCAAAGCCGAAGTCGAAGTAACGCGTCGGTGGTTCGCCGGTTTGCAGAGCCGGGCGGCTGTGTTTAGGAAGGTTCCGGTGACTCGAAGCACCGCCTTTAGCCCCCCTTCGAGCGTCACCTCGGCGGAGCGCTGAAGGATCTCGGCCGGCGTGTGGAGTTTTGGCCCGAGCCCAATCTCTGCGTGCCCACCGGCGTGTTTGAGCAGGCTCGACCGAGTGACTGACCTCGGTGGATGGCGCGCTCCGCCACGCCATGGAAGGTAATCAGCGCGATAGCGGCATTTTCGATGTGAGGCCTTCGGCGTCGGATTTGCCATGGTGCTCGGAGCGCGCCATCCACCGAGCTTAGAGGGCCTCGCCTGCGCCCGCCGATGGGATAAACATGGGAGGCATGTACGCTTGGTCCTTGGCAGCTCTGGCGTTCTGCGCTCCATTCCCTCCCGCTTCCTTAAAATGTCTATCGACCTAGCTTCCATCAACACCTCCGAGCTCCGCGCCCGCGTCGGCGAGCTGCGGAGGTATCTTTGACGCCCCGAAACTTCAGGCCCGCCTCGCGGAGATCGAGGGCCAGATGGCCGAGCCGAACTTCTGGGACAACAAGGAGCGCGCGCAGAAGCAGATGGAGGAAGTCTCCGCGCTGCGCGGAAAAGTGCTCCCGCTCACGGACCTCGAGCGCAAGGTCGAGGACCTCGACGTCCTGATCGAACTCGCCCGCGAAGAACCCGAGACCGGCGCAGCCGAGGTCGAGCGCGAACTCGAAACGATCCAGGGCGCGCTCGCGGATTTTCAACTCAAGATGCTGCTCTCCGGTCCGAACGACCGCTACAACGCCTTCCTCACGATCAACTCCGGGGCCGGTGGCACGGAGTCGTGCGACTGGGCGGACATGCTCCTGCGGATGTATCAGCGCTGGATCGAGCGGCACGGCTTCAAGAGCCAGATCGTCGATATCCAGCTCGGCGACGAAGCGGGCATCAAGTCCTGCACGTTGCAAGTGATCGGGGAGTTTGCCTTCGGCTACCTCGCCACTGAACGCGGCGTGCATCGCCTCGTGCGCATCTCGCCCTTCGATTCAAACAAGCGCCGCCACACGTCCTTTGCCGGCGTGGATGTGGTGCCGGAGTTGCCCGAGAGTGCGCCGATCGAAATCAACGAAGCGGACATCGAAGTGGATACCTATCGCAGCGGCGGCAAGGGCGGGCAGAACGTGAACAAGGTGGAGACCGCTGTGCGCATCCGCCACGTACCCTCGGGCTTGGTTGCCGCCTGCCAGAACGAGCGGAGCCAGCAGAAGAACAAGGTGACCGCGATGCGGATGCTCCAGGCCAAGCTCCAGCAAATCGAGATCGACAAGGCGGCCGCCGAAATCAACGCCGCCTACGGCGAGAAAAACGACGTCGCCTTTGGTAGCCAGATCCGCAGCTACGTCTTCCAGCCTTACCAGAAGGTGATCGACCTGCGGACGGGCGTGGAGACGAGCAACATCCAGGCGATGATGGACGGTGACATCGATGCTTTCATCCACGGCAAACTCCGCGGCCTGAAGCGCGACAAAAAAGGCGGCGACGACGACGAGTAGCCGGGCGTCTCAGCTCAGGATCGACTTCACCACATTGCCGCTCACATCCGTGAGGCGGAAATCGCGACCGGCGTAGTTGAAGGTGAGCTTCTCATGGTTCAGGCCGAGCGCGGCGAGGATCGTCGCGTGCAAGTCGTGGATCTGCACTTTGTCCTGCACGGCTTCGTAGCCGTATTGGTCGGTCTCGCCGTAGCTCATCCCGCCGCGGATGCCGCCGCCGGCCATCCACACGGTGAAGGCTTTGTTATTGTGATCGCGACCGTCGCCACCCTGCGCGTGCGGCGTGCGGCCAAACTCACCGGCCCAGACGACCAGCGTATCCTTGAGCATGTCGCGCGACTTGAGATCGGCGAGCAGACCGGCGATCGGACCGTCCACCGCGCGGCAATTTCCGGCGAGCGCGGTCGCGAGATTGAAGTGCTGATCCCAGTTTCCGTGCGTCACTTCGACGAAGCGCACGCCTGCTTCCACCATGCGCCGGGCGAGCAGACATTTGTGGCCGAAGTCATCGGGGCCCCCGCCGCCAAATCCGCCAAAACCACCACCGCCTCCGCCGGTGTTTTCGCCGATGCCGTAGAGCTTCTTCGTGGCTGCGGTTTCCTTGGAAATATCCATCACCTGCGGCATCTCACTCTGCATCTTGAAGGCGAGCTCGTAGGACTCGATCACGCCTTCGACTGCGGGATTGAACCCGCCATCGCGGGCGAGCTTGCGGCGGTTGAGTGCCTGGATGAATTCCAGTTCGGAGCGCTGCGCGTGCGGGCTGAGTTGCGAGGCGATGTTGCGCACCTCGGCAGTGGCCATCGGGCGTCCTTCGCTGCCGATCTTCGTGGCCTGATAGATCGCGGGGAGAAACGCGCTGCCGAAATTCTGCGCGCCGCCGAATCCGCTCGGCGGAGTGAGCGTCACGAAGCCCGGTAGATTCTCATTCGTCGAACCGAGGCCGTAGAGCGTCCACGCCCCGAGCGATGGGCGGACGAACTGCGAGTTGCCCGTGTGCAGTTTCAGGAAGGCTTGCGGATGCGCGGGCAGGTCCGTCTGCATGGAGCGGATGAGGCAGAGGTCATCCGCGTGCTTCGCGACATTCGGGAAGAGCTCGGAGATCCACAGTCCGCTCTGCCCGTGCTGCGCGAACTTCCATTTCGATCCCATGAGCTTGGTGCCGGGGCGAGTGCCAGGTTTGTCATTGTCCGCATTGAGCTGCGGCTTGTAGTCGAAGGTATCGACGTGCGAAGGCCCGCCGCGCATCGTCAGAAAAATGACGCGCTTCGCCTT
>JANPIS010000427.1:0-2585 GCA_031425095.1 Chthoniobacteraceae bacterium | reverse complement strand
GATTCTTCTTCTCCTCCGCCGCGAGCAGCGAAGTGAAAGCGAGGCTGCCGATGCTCGCGCCGAGTCCGTAGAGAAAATCGCGGCGTGTGGGCGCATGCAGCGCGCGCCCGCCGGCGCAGGGGAAAAAGGGTCGGTTCATGGGAACGGAGCGGCTCGCGATCTCTGAATGTGGAGCCACACGCAGTATATACACCGTCCCCGCCGTTCATTGGACACACTTTGTCGTGCTGACCTCGTTTTTCAGCTTGCGGGTTACCAATCCGACGAGTTCATGCGCCGCTCAGCGCCTTCCTCCGGATGGCGCCAGCCGTCCTGGAAGAAGGCTCGATCGGCTTCGTTCGTGGAGCAGCCGGCATGCAGCGCGAGCACGAGGGCGGCGCAGATCATCCGCAGGGCGCACGCCGCTGCCGCTTGGATGTTTTGGATCACTCCCACTCGATGGTGGCGGGGGGCTTCGAGCTGATGTCGAAGACGACGCGATTGACGCCTTTCACCTCGTTGATGATGCGCGTGGAGATGCGGGCGAGCAGGTCGTAGGGCAGGCGCACCCAATCGGCGGTCATGCCGTCCTGGCTCTCGACGACCCGGAGCGCGATGGTCTGCGCGTAGGTCCGCTCGTCGCCCATGACACCGACGCTGCGGACGGGCAGCAGCACCGCGAAGCTTTGCCACACCCGATAGTACCAGTCGCTCGCCTTCATCTCGCTGCCGACGACGGCATCCGCTTCGCGCAGGATGCGCAAATTCTCCGTCGTGATCGCTCCGAGGATGCGCACGGCGAGGCCGGGGCCGGGGAAGGGCTGGCGATGGACGATCTCCTTGGGCAGTCCGAGCTGTGCGCCGACTTCGCGGACTTCGTCTTTGAAGAGCTGCCGGAGCGGCTCCACGAGCTTGAACTTCATCTTCTTCGGCAGGCCACCCACGTTGTGATGACTCTTGATCAATGCCGCGGGATTGCCGGCGATCGCGACGCTCTCGATCACGTCGGGATAGAGCGTGCCCTGTGCAAGGAATTTGAACTTCGACTTTCCGGTCTTCGTCAGCGACTTCGTGGCATCCTCGAAGACGCGCACGAATTCTCCGCCGATGATCTTCCGCTTCCGCTCGGGATCGGTGACGCCCTTGAGCTTTCGGAGGAAGCGTTCGCTGGCGTTCACGTACTTGAGCTTGATGTGAAAGTGATCGCCGAAGACGCGCTGGACGGCTTCGGCTTCGTTCTCGCGCAGGAGTCCGTTGTTCACAAAGACGCAAGTGAGCTGATCGCCGATCGCCTTGTGGAGCAGCGCCGCGGCCACGCTGGAGTCCACGCCGCCGCTCAGGCCGAGGATGACATGGGCGTCGCCGACTTGGGCCCGCACTTCCTCGCACGTCTGGTCGATGAAGGATCCCATGGTCCAGTCCATGGTGCAGCCGCAGATCTCGTACACGAAGTTCGCGAGCAACTCCTTGCCGCGCGGCGTGTGCGCGACCTCGGGGTGAAACTGGAGGCCGTAGAATTTCTTCTTCGGATGCTCGATCGCCGCGTAGGGCGAATTCTCCGTGGTCGCCACGGTGCGAAACCCGCGCGGGAGTTTCGTGACCTTGTCGCCGTGGCTATTCCAGATGTCGAGATGGTCGGGCAACGAGCGGAAGAGCGGACACGAGGAATCTTTGACCTGCAGGATGCCGCTGCCGTATTCGCGCTTCTCGCTGTGCTCCACTTTTCCCCCGAGCAGGTGACCCATGAGCTGCATGCCGTAGCAGATGCCGAGGATGGGCACGCCGAGTTCGAAGATCGCGGGGTCCGCATGCGGTGCATCCTTCTGGTACACACTGCACGGGCTGCCGCTGAGGATGATGCCGCTCGGCGCGAGCGCGCGGATTTCCTCCGCCGAAGTATGGTGCGGAACGATGTGCGAATAGACCTGGCACTCGCGCACGCGCCGCGCGATGACCTGGGTGTACTGCGAGCCGAAATCGAGGAGGACGATCTTGGAGATCGCCGGGACCGCCGCGCTAGTAGCCGACACGGGTATTTTCTTTGATCACGGGATCGTCAGAGCGATCGGGCTGCACGAGCTGGCCCGGGACGCGCCCGACCTGCTGTACGCGTGGAGCCGGCGCCACATCGGATTCGCAGCCGACCAGGGCCAGGGCGGCACCGGAGAGCAGGATCGTCGCAAGGAATGCTTTCATAAAGGCGTGATACGGACTGCGTGGGGCGAGTGCAAGTGTCGATGGAGGTGACAAACGCCCACTGGCGGTGTCATGGGTCTGATGCGCATGTCGATTCTCACCCGCACCATTCTTTTCGGATGATCTCCGCCGAGCTGCTCGTCCACGCGTACGCCCAGGCGGCATTCCCGATGGGCATGCCCGGCGGGGACATCGGCTGGTTCTCACCGGACCCGCGCGCGATCATCTCGCTGGAGGAATTTCACGTCCCGCATGGGCTGCGGCGCGCGTTGAAAAAGGGGCGGTTCGAGATTCGCATCAATGCGAGCTTCGAGGCGGTGATGAGGAAGTGTGCAGCTCGGGAGGAGACGTGGATCAATGAGGAGATCATCGTGAGCTACGTGAATCTCTACCAGCGCGGGTGCGCACAC
>JANPIS010000426.1:0-9844 GCA_031425095.1 Chthoniobacteraceae bacterium | reverse complement strand
GCGCGGGAGAAGACGAGCGCGCTGTCGTAGCCGACTTCCGGCGCGATGGCCTCCAGCTTGTCAGTCGTCTTTTCCAGCAGCGTCTGTGCGTGCTGGATGCGGAGCGCGGTGAGGTGCTGCATCGGGCTGCGGCCGAGCTCGCGGAGGCAGAGACGACGGAGGTGCTCGGGGCTCACGTGGACGCGGCGAGCGAGTGAAGCCAGCGTCCAATCCGCGGCGAGACCCGCGGCGACTTCGGTCCAGAGCGCGGCGAGGCGGTCGTTGTTCCGCCACGGTTTCGCGAGCCGTCGCGCAGTGGCGTGCAGCAGGCTCACCCAGTGGTGGATCATCTGCGGATCGCGCGCGCTTTCCCACTCCGCGCGCAGCCCGAGGATGAGGCGCGCGATTTCCCCCGCCCCGCTCGCCGCCCGCACTGGCGAACCCGCCCCGACGAGCGGGTTCACCCACGGCGGCTCATCGTAACGCACCCAGGCAAAGCTCCACGGCTCCGCGCCCACGGCGTGAAAGGCATTCAGCACGCGCGGCGGTGCCATGCACACGGCACCCGCACCGAGTCGCTGCCAGCGACCATCGAGCAGGATGCGCCCCTCACCTTGCAGACAATCGAGGACGAAGCTCCCACCCGGCCGCAACCGCACACGCCGGTATGGCGCGCGCGCTTCATCAAAACCGAGCCGCGCGATGCGGCAGGCCACAAGTTCCGCGCAATCCTCCGCCTCGATGAACCAGCGCCGCGTGCGCGGGCCATCGATCGTGGTCTCGGTGAAGTGCGGAGCGGAGTCGGACACAGCACAGCGGTAACGGACAACACTCGACGCCTCAACGAGCAAGCGGTCTCACGGCAGCACGGAGCGCAACGCTTCCGCCCAGACCGCATAGCCCTTTTCGTTTGGGTGCAGGAAGCCGGGCATCAGGTCTTCGGAGACGGAGCTGTCGGGGGTGAGCCACTTGTCGGTGATGTCGAGAAAGGTGATGCGAGGCTTTTGCCCGAGCGGGGCGAGGAGTTTGTTGATCTCGGTGATCGCCGTGCGTTCGGGATTCGTGGGGCCCTTGCCGCGGGGGAAGATGGCCATGAGGATGACTTGGGCGTTCGGGCATTTCGCTTGAGCGCGCTCGACGATAGCGGTGATGCCTTCAGCGATTTGCGCGGGCGTGCCGGCGCGATGTTGCGGAGTGGTGGCGAGATTATTCGTGCCGATGTGGATGACGATGGCTTTCGGAGCGAGGCCGTCGAGTTCGCCGAGTTCGATGCGCTTGAGGACGTTCTGCGTGCGGTCCCAGCCGAAGCCGAGATTGAGAACTCTGCGGTCGCCGAAGAGCGCCTTCCACGATTCGGTGCCGCGGTTGCCGAGCTTTCCGCCGTCGGGTTCGCCGCCCCAGAAGTGCGTGATCGAATCGCCGATGAGCACGATCTCTGGCTTGAGCGTGTTCTTGATCTTCATCACCGCGTCGTGCCGATCTTCCCAGCCGTAGCTGTCGTTCTCGATCTTGCCGACGGGCACCGTCGCGGGGTTCACGTTCGGTGCCGGGGGGAGGGCGGTTTCGATCACGCGAGCGACGCGTTGCGCGAGTCGATCGTAGCCGGGGGCGGTGAAGTGGACGTCCTTCGGATTCTGAAACTTCGCGAGGTCCGGCAGGATCCATCCGTAGAGGTCGTCGATGATCACGCCGTGCTTCTTCATCACGGCGGCGGCGATCTTGTTTTTCTCCACGATCGCGGCGGTCGCGGCCTCACCGTCTTTCGTGTCGGGCGGGATGGGTGTGGTGCTCGCCCACACGAGCTTCGCGCCGGTGGCGGCGAGTCGTGTCACGAGTTGCTCGAGGTTTCGCACATAGACATCTGGCGCCAGCGCACGGTCGTGGATGCCGAAGTTAAAATGGATCGCGTCCCACTTCTTCGCGGGATCGCCGAGCCATGCGTTGAGGAGCTTCAGGCCGCTCGCGGTCGGTCCGCAATTTGCCGGTGCGCGATGCACGTTCACCTTTCCCGCGAGTTCCTTCCGGACGGCCTGCGTGTAGCCGCGCGATACCGAGTCACCGATCAGCAGCACGCGCGGCAGCTTCGGATCATCGGCCACGAAGTCCCACGCATTCGAAGTGCCGCGCACCTTTTCGCGTTTGTGGATCGGCAGGTAAAAGGCACCGAGATTTTTCTGCAAGGTCCGCTCCCACGCCTGTTGCTCAGGCGGTAACTTCGCGACAGCGGCCTGATATTCCGCTTCGAGCGCCGCGTCCGCTGCCGCCTTCTTTGCCGCAGCCTCGGCGGCGTTTGTGGGTTCGAGAGCTTTCGGGGCCTGCGCGCGGCAGGGTGCGGCGATGATGACGAAGGTGAAGGCTACGGTGGCGAGGAGCGAGGAGCGGGGAGGGAAAGGCATGGCAATCGACCAACCCCTCAGGGGCATGGCTCTTGGCCACGACCGTGATGCGGCTTGCAGGAAGCCGACCGCCGCGACCGTCACTCTTTCACTTCCAGCAACTGGATCGCGTCGAGAATCACGAAGCCCTTCGTCCCCACGTTGCTCACGGTGATGCGCGTTTCGCCGGAGGCGGAGAGCTTCACGATGCCCGCACTGCGGAAGTTCTCGCCTGCGGGGAGTGGCTGCGTTTGATCAAACGTAAGCGTGCTCTTTTCGCCGCCGCTTTCGATCGTCACCGGCACGACGGCGGCGCGCGTGGGATGCGCGGAGTAGGCGATGCGCAGATCGTAGCGGGTGCTCTTCGGCGCCTGGCAGCGGAAGGTCGCGGTGGACTGCCCGTCGCCGCGCTGGTCGTCGTGCAGGTAGCCAGTGCCGATGTGCGGCTTGAAACTCGAGGATGCCTTCCACTCGCCAGCAAGGGTGGCTTGCGCTTCGTCGAGCACGATGCCTGGCAGTGACTTCGGATCGATGCTCACTGTGCCTTGCGGTTTCACGGGCAGCGCCGGGAGCACGGGTAGATCGAGCACCTGCTTTTGCGCCAGCAACCGCTCGCGCAAGACGGGATACGGCAGCGCCTGCACCGTCACGTTTTGCTTCGCCGCGAGGGCTGCGGCGACGCCGGCGCTTTGGCCGAGGATCATCCACGTCGGCTCCACGCGGATCGAAGAAAAGGCGACATGCGTGCAGGACAGCGCGACCGGCACGAGCAGGTTTTCACATTCGCCCGCGGCCGGCAGAATGCTGCGATAAGGAACATGGTAGGGGTAGCCGTGAGCGCGGCCGGGCATGCGCACGGGCATGATGGTGCCTTCATTGATCACGCCATCGGCGAGGGCGACGCGCTGGCAATCGTGCGAGTCGATGGGAAAGGAGGAGACCGCGATCGCATCGGGCTTCTGCGGGTCGTCGAGGATGTCGCGCTGGCTGAGGACATACTGGCCCTGCATGCGGCGGCCTTCGCGCACGTAGAGCTGCGGCGACCAGTGGCCGGTGCTCGCGAATTCATCGCGACACAAGCCGAGCCGGGAAAACTCCAGCCGCAGCCGCTCCGGCACGGCGGGGTCGGTCGTGAGAAAGTGAAACATCTCCAGCGTATATTGCCGGTGCGCCTCCCAGATCTTTGCGCGACCGGCGGCGTCCGCTTCGCTCCAGCCATTACACGCGCCGATGAGGCCCATGGAAAATTGTTTCCCGATGCCATTGTTCGCGTCGAATTTTCCACCGGGCAGCGGATACAAATCCCAGAGCGTGACCGGACGTTTCTCCCGCGCAAAGTAACGTCGCACGACTTCAAAGCGCGCGGGCTCGTAGTTCGCAGGCTCGGGAAATGCGACGCGGTTCGCGGGGTCTTTCGTCAGGCAGAGACGGAAGCTGTAGATCATCACGTTCGCGTCTCCTTCATCCTCCGGCCCGGCATCGCGTGTGGTCACGAGCGGGAGCAACCTGCCCTCCGCATCGAGCCCGGAGATTGGCATCTTCGGCTTGGGATACCGCTTGCCCGCGAGCGATTCCCCGAAGGCCTTCTTTCCCTCGCGCCCGATGGTCCAGCTCACCCCGGCAGCGGCCAGGAGGTCACCTTCATACGTCGCGTCGATGAAGACCTTCGCGGCGAAGGCACCGTCGCTGGTCGTGAGTTGCGCAAGTCGCGCGCCGACTTTTTCCACCGATTTCAACCCGCGCCGGGTGAGCACGCGCACGTGCGCTTCTTCGAGCATCTGCATCGTGATGCGCATGGCCACACCCGGCTCATAGGTCCAGTGACGGTTATCCTTTTCGCTGACGCGATATGGCAGTTCGACGCCGCGCTGCTGGTAGTCGCGCTCGATGCGCGTGTGCCATTCGTCGAAGAGACCCAGCACCGTGCTGCGCACCGTTTGGTTGGAATCGCTGAAGCTCAGGCCGCCGGTGTTCACCCCGCCGACATGGTCGGTCGGCTCGAGCAGGATGACGGACGCGCCTTCCCGCGCCGCAGCGATCGCCGCGCAGAAGCCGCCGGGCGTGGAGCCATAGACGATCACATCCGCACTCTCCACCGCCGCGAAGCTGCGAACCGCGAGGGCGATGAAAAGGAGCAGCAAGGGAAACGGCGAGAAGGCGTGCTTCATGGGGTCGTTGGGATGCCAAGCCAGACGCGGCCCTTCCCTTAGCTGGAACCGCCACCTTGTAACCCCAGCGACACAGCGAGCGAGATGCGCCCGTGGCCTTCCACGCAGTCGAGGAAGAAGCTGCCATCGGGGCGCAACCGCACCCCGCAATACGGCGCGCATGCTTCGTCAAAGCCGAGCCGCGCGATGCGACACGCGGCGAGTTCCGGACACGCCGCGGCTTCGAGGAACCAGCGCCGGGTGCGCGGTCCATCCACGGTCGTTTCGGTGAGCGGCGGGAGGTTGGGCATGAGCGGGGCTGAATGTGGGCGCTGTTTTCCAGCGCGCACTGGTGGATTTTTGTAGGCTGCCAAGACCGAACGAATCGGCGAACGTCCCGTATAAGTCCCCCCTACCCCGGCCCATGAAGCATCATGCCCTGCCTCTCCTCATTGGTCTGCTCTTTCTCCCCACGTCGAGTCCCACGCTCTGCGCGGCCTCGAAGCCCAACATCGTCCTCATCCTCGCCGATGATCTCGGCTACGGTGACGTGGGTTGCTACGGTGCGACGAAGGTGAAGACGCCGCACATCGACCGACTCGCCAGCGAGGGGCGGCGCTTCACCGATGCGCATTCGGCGTCGGCGGTCTGCACGCCGTCGCGGTATGCGCTGCTCACGGGCGAATATCCGTTTCGGAAGAATCTCTGGGGCCCTGTGATGAACCCGAGTCCGCTGGTGGTCGATGTGACGAAGCCGACCGCGGCGAGCCTGCTGAAGGGTCAGGGCTACGCGACGGCGTGCTTTGGAAAATGGCACCTCGGCTTCGGCGACAAACCGCAGCCGGACTGGAATGCCGACTTGAAACCAGGGCCGCTCGAGTGCGGGTTCGATCACTACTTCGGCATCCCTGTCGTAAACAGCCATCCGCCCTTCGTGTGGGTGGAGGATCATCGCGTCGTGGGACTCGATCCGGCGGACCCGCTGAAATACGGCGGCACCCCACCGACGCAGATTTTCCCGGAGAAGATGCTCGCGCCCGCAATCTCTGGCGGCGCGGCGGCGCACGCGCTCTATCGCGAGGAAGAGCACGGCACCACGCTCACGGAGAAAGCCACCACATGGATGCGCACGCAGGACGACAAACCCTTCTTCCTCTACTTCGCCACGCCGCACATTCATCACCCGTTCACACCCGGAGCGCGTTTCAAAGGCAGCAGCGAAGCCGGACGTTACGGCGATTTCATCCAGGAGTTCGATTGGATGGTCGGCGAAGTGATGCGCACCCTCGACGAGTTGAAGCTGCGCGAGAACACCCTCGTCATCCTCACCAGCGACAACGGCGGAATGCTCAACCAAGGAGGCCAGCAAGCGTGGCAGGCCGGGCATCGACTCAACGGCGATCTGCTCGGGTTCAAATTCGACGCGTGGGAGGGCGGGCATCGCGTGCCCTTCATCGCGCGCTGGCCGGGAAAAATTCCCGCCGGCTCCGTGTCGAATCAACTAATCTGCCACATCGACTTGTTCGCCACGTTCGCCGCGCTCACCGGCGCGGAACTCGCCCAGGCGACGCGCCCGACAGCGTGAACGTCCTTCCCGCCTTCAGCGGCAGTCCGGCAAAGGCGCTTCGCCACGAACTCGTCATCGCGCCCGCACAGCGGAAGAATCTCGCGCTGCGCCAGGGCCCGTGGCTCTACATCGGGGCCCGCGGTGGCGGCGGCTTCATGGCAGACAAGCCCGGAGAGCACCTGCTCGGTGGCCCGGCGGCGCTGAAGTTCGCCGGTGCAGCGAACAGCGACATCGAGGACGGACAATTCAAACCCGATGCGCCCGAGGAACAACTCTACCATCTCGCCATCGATCCCCGCCAGACGCGGAATGTCGTGCGAGAGCAGCCGGAAATCGGCGACCGCATGCGCGCGAAACTCGCCAGCATAGTCGGCGGAAAATCGGGAGCGACGCGTCCGTAGCGTTGTGCCGCCCGTTTCGAGCTGCGCGCCGCTGGCAGAGTCCCTTCGCGTGCCTTTCCGACGATCGCTCGATCTTCCGCGATTGCCCGCCCACCCTCCGCCCTTCCGCTCATAAAATTCCCGCTGCCGCTCTGCTGCTTCTCCCGACCGCGCTGTCGGCTGCCGAGGTGCCGCAGTCCGTGACTGAGCTGTGGGCCGACTTCGATCCGCACAAGGACCCGCTGGAAGTCGAAGTCGTCCGCGAGTGGAAGGAAGCCGGCGGCGTCTATCGGCACGTGCGTTACCTCATCGGCACGTTCAAAGGAAAACCGGCGCGCATGTCGGCCTTCTACGGATTCCCCGAAGGCACGAAATCGAGGCTTCCAGCCGTGATGCATATGCACGGCGGCGGGCAGCGCGCGTTCTTGGAGGAGGTGAAAACTTACGTGGATCGCGGCTACGCGGCGCTCTCGGTGAATTGGGGCGGACGCGAAATGGAGGGCGCACAGCCCGGCGAGCCGACCACCGACTGGGGCGCGGTCGACCCGACGCAGCAGAATGTACCCGGCTATTTCAATCTGCTCCCGGGCGACAAATTCCTCGTCGATCACAAGTCGCCGAAGAACTGCAACTGGTACCTGCTGACGCTCGGTTGTCGGCGGGGGCTCACGTTTCTCGAAGCCCAGCCCGAGGTGGACGAGCAACGCCTCGGGATCTACGGCCACTCGATGGGCGGAAATCTCACGATGTATGTCGCCGGCACCGACTCGCGGGTGAAGGTCGCGGCGCCGAGCGTGGGCGGGCAGGGCTGGCGCGAGGAGCCGCACGCGCTTCTCGGCGGCATCAGCCAGACTCGCGAAGTGAAAGGTGACGCGGGCCTGTTCACTCGCACGCTGGGCTTCGAGCATTACGCGCCGCTCATCCGCTGCCCCGTGCTGCATCTCAGCGCCACGAATGACTTCCACGGCTGGATGGACGATGTCTATCGCACCAATGCGCTGATCAAAGGCCAGCCGCTGCGCTATGCCTTCTCGCCACATCTCAATCACCGTTTCATCCCTGAGGTCGCCGTCACGCGTCCGCTTTGGCTCGATCACTTTCTGCGAGGCAGTCCCGCGCTACCCGCGACTCCGAAATCCGAGTGGCAGCTCCAGGCATCCGACGGCGTCCCGGTAATCCGCGTGATGCCCGACACAACGTCACTGCCCGTTGCTCGCGTGGACATCTACTACAGCGTCGATCCCGACCCGCGTGCACGGTTCTGGCGCGACGCGGGCGCGGTGAAAGTAAGCGACGCATGGCAGGCGAGGCTCCCCGTGTTCGATCCCGCGCAACCGCTCTACGCCTTTGCCAATGTCTTCCACACCCTGCCGCGTGCCGAGTGGCTGCCGCACATGAAGGATATCCGCGAGGTGTGCCTGAGCACCGAATTCCACAGCGCGAGCACTGCCGCGCTGCAGGCGGCGAACGTGAAAGCCACGGACCAGACTTCGCTGCTGCTCGAAGACTTCGCCCGCGGCTGGCACAACTGGTATCGTCTAAGCGCCGAACACAAATCGTACTGGCAAAACTGGACGCGCAAAGTCACCGACCCGAAGTGGCGCGGCCCGGACGGCGCGACACTCCGCGTGACGTTAACGATGCCGGAAAGCAACCGCATGAGCTTCGTCTTCATCCAAAACGAATGGCGCAGCTATCGCGGGAAAAAGCGTACGTTCATCTGCGACCGCGAGATCACCGGTTCTACGGAAGCGCAGAGCGTGACGCTCACAGCTGCCGACTTCAAAGACGACCAGAACCAGTCGCCCGAAAACTGGCAGCAGATGGATCAGCTCGGCATCTGCAGACAATTTGAAGAGCGCGAGCGCGGCGAACGCGCGAAGCCGGGCGCATGGAAGGGAGAGCTGCCGATTTTCCAGCGCCTCGAATGGATCGCTCCCGGCTCTCGGTGACCGCGGTGGATCGCGCGACTGGCTGCGCTTGATCCGCGACCCAGCTCCACGCGGTCTGCGAAGTGTGGTGATTTGCGCGGGAGATGTGGATTCCCGTCGGTCGACATTCCCCAAGACCGCTCGAACTTTCGCGATTCCTCCTGCACCATCCGATTGCACTCTCCCGTCATGAAAATCTTCGCTCTCCTTTTCGCCCTCGTTTCTTCGCCCCTGATTGCGGCGCCCGTCTCGCTCTTCGATGGCCGCACGCTCGATGGCTGGGACTACGATCCCGCCATCTGGCGCGTCGAGGATGGGCTGATCACCGGCGGCTCCACGACGGAGAAGATCAAGGCGAACTACTTCATCTGCACAAAGAAGAGCTACGCGAATTTCGAGCTACGGATGAAGATCAAGTGCAGCGGCGATCCGAAGACGGGGCTCATCAATAGCGGCATCCAGATTCGCAGCGTGCGGGTGGCGGGCGGGCATCACATGAGCGGCTACCAGGTCGATTGCGGCGCGGGGTGGTTTGGGAAAATCTACGATGAGTTCCGTCGCAACCGCGTGGTCTGGGCGCCGACGCCGGAGCAGCAGGCGGCGCTCGACAAGGCCGTGGATGTCTTCGGCTGGAATGAATACCGCATCCGCGCCGAGGGGCCGCGCATCCAGACCTGGATCAATGGCGTGCTCGCGATCGACTACACGGAGCAGGACAAGAACATCGCGCTCGATGGCCAGATCGCCCCGCAGGTTCACAGCGGCGGCGTCGCGCTCGTGCAGGTAAAGGACGTGACGATCGAAAAACTCGCGCCGACTCCCAGCGCGCCGACGTGGGAATCGCTCGGCGGCGTGGAAGCTGCGCGCAAGCTCGTCGCCCCGCCGCCGAAGAAACCCGCCGCCACTGCGCCCAAACCGATGAAAGAAGGCAACGCCGTGCAGGGCACCGCGAAGACCGCCGCGGAGCAGCAGAAGCTCTTTCACCTCGCCGATGGCTACGAGATCGAACTCGTCGTCCAGGAAAGCGAGGGGCTCGGTAAATTCGTCAGCGTCTATTTCGATCAGCGCGGGCGGATGTGGACCCAGACTGCGTTCGAGTATCCGGTGGACGGCAACGAAAACCCCGCCGCCGCCGACGCGCTCTACCAATCCAAGGCGAAGGACAAAGTGGTGGTCTATCCGCGCGAAGCGCTAAACGCGCCGCTCCCCGCCGACGGCCTCACCAATCCGACGATCTTCGCCGACGGCCTCGCCATCCCGCTCGGCATCCTGCCGTGGGGCGCGGGCGACACCTGCTACATCCAGCACGGGCACGATCTGAAGCTCTTCAAAGACACCGACGGCGACGGAAAATCCGACACCAGCGAGGTGCTGCTCACCGGCTTCGGCGTGCAGGATTCGCATCTCTTCCCGCATCAATTCACGCGCGCGCCCGGCGGCTGGATCTGGATGGCGCAGGGCCTTT
>JANPIS010000425.1:0-13180 GCA_031425095.1 Chthoniobacteraceae bacterium | reverse complement strand
ATCGATTCGCTCGTGCTCGACGGCATCCCGCGGAATGTGCCGCAAGCGCAGATCATGCAGGATGTGATCGAGGTGCGGCGCGTGTTTCATCTGTCGTGTCCGGATCGCGCGGCGCTCGTCAATCGATTGAAGAAGCGGGCGCTGAAGGAGAATCGTTTTGACGATGCGAACGAGGAGACGATCCGCCGCCGGCTCGCGACGTACGATGAAGAGTCGAAGCCGGTGCTGGAATTCTACGGGCCGAAACTGACCCGAACTATCGATGCGACGCAGACGCCGGTGAAGGTGCTTTCGGATATCCTGCAGACGGTGACCGAAGACGAGTGACGCGGGTTCGGCGCTGATGCCACGGGTCATCTTCATGGGGACGGGCGAGATCGGGCTGCCCGCGTTTCGCTGGTTGCTGGACGCGAGTGAAGTCGTGGCCGCGGTGACGCAGCCGGACAAGCCCGTCGGACGCAGGCAGGAGATGCAGGCGTCGGCGATCAAGGTGCTCGCGAGCGAACGCGGCGTGCCGGTAATGCAGCCGGTGAAGCTCCGCGTGCCGGAGTCCGTGGCCGAGATCGTGGCGCTCGGCGCGGACATGATCGTGGTGATGGCTTACGGTCAGATCCTTCCAAAGGCCGTGCTCGAGGCGCCGCGCATTGCCTGTGTGAATCTGCACGCTTCGCTGCTGCCGCGCTGGCGCGGCGCGGCGCCGATTCAGGCCGCGATCGAAGCCGGTGATGCGGTGACGGGGATCACGGTCATGCACATGGGGGAGGGGCTCGATACGGGCGACATGATTCTCGCGAAGGAGACGCGCGTGCGCCGCCGGGAGACGGGCGGTTCGCTGCACGACCGTCTTGCAGGACTCGCGGCGGAGGCGCTCGCAGCGGCGTGGCCGCAGCTGCTTGTTGGCACCGCGGCGCGGATTCCGCAGGACGAAAAACTCGCCACGCATGCCGGAAAACTTTCCCGCGACCACGGCGAGATCGATTGGGGCGCGGGGCGTGCAGCGATCGATCGACGAATCCGCGCGATGAATCCGTGGCCTGCTGCGCACACGTGGCTGCCGACCGCGGAAGGTCCGCGGAAGCTAAAGGTCTTTTCGTGCATTCAGCATCGTCGCGAGAATGGTGCGCCGGGCGTGGTGCTGGCGGCGGATCGGCGTGGGTTGCTGGTCGGGGCAGGGGATGGTGCAGTCTTGCTGCGCGATATTCAGCTCGAGGGGAAGCGGCGCATGCAGGCGCGGGATTTCCTCCTCGGCCATCACGTCGCGCAGGGAACGGTGCTCGGAAAATGAATGGTGTGCAGTCCACGCTGGATCGGCACGTCAGGCGGCTCCGCGCCTGCACGCTCTGCCCGAAGATGCATCGGCCGGCGGTGTCTGGCGGAGCGGTGGTGAGTCGCGTGATCTCGGTCGGTCAGGCGCCGGGCGTAAAGGAGCCGGTGCTCGGGCGGCCGTTTGCCTGGACGGCTGGGAAGACTCTGTTTGGCTGGTTTCACCGCGCGTGCGGGATCAGCGAGGCAGATTTTCGGGCGACCATCTACATGGCGGCGGTGTGCCGGTGTTTTCCGGGAAAGACGAAGGTGGGCGGCGATCGCGTCCCAGATCCGACGGAAGTCGCCACGTGCCGCCGCTGGCTCGACGCGGAGCTTTCGATGTTGCGTCCTGCGCTGGTGCTGCCGATCGGGAAGCTCGCGATTCAGCAGTTCCTTCCGGCGGATAAACTCACGGAGATCATCGGGAAAAAATTCACCATCACGGCGGGCGATCACGAGTTCGACCTCGTGCCGTTGCCGCATCCGTCGGGCGCATCACCGTGGCATCGGATGGAACCCGGACGCACGCTGCTCGCGCAGGCGCTCGATCTGATCGTGAGGCACCCTGCGTGGCCGCGCCGATGAGCGACGTGCGACACCGGCGCGCGGTGCTGTGGCTCATCCTCGCGACCGCGTGGTGGGGCTTCAGCTTTCCGCTGACGAAGGCACTCTACGCCGGCCAGCGCGCGCTCGTCCCGGAGGCGAATTCATGGTTTCTCGCCGCGCTCAGTCACTCCTCGCGATGCGCGCTCGGTGCGGTGTTGCTCCTGCCTTTCGTGCTGCGCGCGGGCCGCATCCGCGCCGCAGAGTGGAAGCAGGGCGCCGCGCTGGGGCTCGCCGCCTCGGGCGGGCTTTTCTTTCAGGCGGACGGTCTCGACCATACGCTGGCTTCGACGAGCGCGTTTCTCACGCAATTCTGCTGCGTGCTGGTCCCACTTTGGCTCGCAGTCGCGCATCGGCGAGTTCTGGGATGGCGGGCCGCTTTCTGCGTGCTGCTGGTGCTCGTCGGGTCGGCGGTGCTGGTGGGATTCGATCCGCGGACGCTGCGCCTCGGTCGCGGCGAAGCAGAGACGCTGTTTGCGACGAGTTTTTTCACCTGGCAGATCGTGCTGCTCGATCGGCGTGACTTTGCCGAGAACCGCGCCACGGCCACGACGATGGTGATGTTCGCCGTGGTCGCCGTCGTGCTGGGCTTTGTGGCGTTCTGCGCCGCGCCATCCGCGGGAGCCCTGTGGACAGTCTGGCAGCGTCCGGGGAATGTCGCGCTGCTCGTGCTGGAGACGCTCTTCTGTTCGCTCTTCGCATTCCTGCTCATGAACTACTGGCAGCGGTACGTCACGGCCACGGAAGCGGGAATCATCTACTGTTTCGAGCCCGTCTCCGCGTCGATTTGCGCGTTGTTGCTGCCGAGTTGGTTGAGCCGCCTGATGGCTACGGAGTATGAAAACGAGACGGTCACCTGGCACCTTGCCGTGGGAGGAGGGCTGATCCTGCTCTCCAATGTGGCGCTGCAGCTCGGCGCCCGTCCGAAGCCCTCGCCTCAAGCCGCTGCCTTGCGCCAGCAGTAAGCGAGCAGACCGTCGAATTCCACGCGCAGCAGCGCGGAGCATTCGCCGCGGCTTTCTTCGGCGCCGTGGTGGCACTGCTCGCATTCGCCCGTGAGGAGGTAGGCGTCCCAAGTGGACTGGCGCGCCATGAGCGGCGACACCGATGCTGCGGCGGAATGCAGGGCGGCGGCAATCGGCGGTTCGCCGGCGCGGCGGAACCAGTAGCGCGCGTTGTCGAAGTCGCCCTCGCGGCGATGCATCATCCCGTGCCAGTAGGAGCCGAGGTCGGTGTGATCTTCCTGAAAAAGCTCGTGCGAATCGTGGAGCGCATCGAGGGCGTAAAATAGTCCGCCGCGGACCAGGGCGAGATGGCTCGGGCTGGCGATCTTGTACCCGCCTGCGAGCGTTGCGTTGTCCGCTCCCCGGATGCGAAGGACTGCCGCGTAGTCGAGCGGTTCGCTGGGGACGATCGCCTTGAGCAGATCGTCACGGAGGAGCAGGCGGTCGATGAAGTCCGAGTAGCGATTCACCCTGCGAAACGTGGCGGGAGCCGCAGGGTTCGCCAAGAAAATAGCCGAGTGGTGGCAAGGGCGATGCTCAGAGCAGGGCCACTATGAACGCCAAAGCCCTCAGCCTCGTACTGGCTCCTGTCGCCGTCATCGGTGGATACGCCTTGTGGCCCAAGTCCTCGGTCCGGCCTGTTCCGCCCGCGGCTCCGGTCACTGAGACTGCAACGCCCGCTCTGGCCGAGGCCAAATCGACTGCGCCGTTGCCGCCCACGGAAGTGATCGACCTCATGGACGCGATTTCGGCCCGGACGGTGAAGATCGAGGCGCAGAGCAATGGCCGTGAAAAGCTCCGAGTGAAAGCGACCAATACCGGCAAAGCTCCGATCGCCCTTCGAGTGCCCGTGGGTCAGGTTTTTGAAAGTGAGCGCAACGCGGTGGTGGTCTTGCGTCCGGAAGGCCGTGACATCGCGCCCGGCGCCACCGAGGAACTCACGCTCCAATCCGCCGCGACCCGTTCGCTCAACAAGCTGGCCGACGCGGCCTACCGCCCGACCTACAATGGCGTGACGAAGGTCGAACTTTTCCTCACTTACCTGCAGGACCATCTGGAACTCTCGCAAGGCGCCATTCAGACCGCGATCCTCGCACTCACCGAGAATCTTCCGGTCAGCGCCGTGGCGAAGTTCACGCCCGCCGGGGGTGCGCTGCCGAGCAAGTTCAATACGGATGCCTTTCGCGTGGAAACATTTGATATCATTCAGGCTCTCAACGCTCTTCGCGAACTTGGAGTGAAGGATAAGGATCTCGCGCTCACCGTCGATCCGCAGCTCAAGATCGAGGCCATGATCGAACCGCTCTGTCGGGCCAGCGCCATGCGCTACTACGGCATTCCGCAGGAAACGGAGTGGGAATACTGGCGTGCGGAGTTGCTCAATGGCGACCCGAGCACCCGCCACTACGCGCTTTACGGCATCGCCCGCTTCTACCCGGAAATCGCTCTGGAAATGCTGCCGCGGTGGGTGCGCGAGACAAAGACCAACCCCGTTTACCGGCTCTCGGCCATCCAAGCCCTCGCGGACACGCAGCGCCCGGAAGCGCTCACGCTCTTGCAGACACTCGCGGATGAACTCGGCGCGACGACGGACCTCGGCAAGGCAGCGGTCGCAGCAGCCAAGTATCTCGATAGTCACCTGGCCAAGGTCGCAGCGATGCGCAACAAAGTGGCCTTCCGTTCGTCGAACGTCGGATTCTGACGCGCTGAGCTTTGCCGGTGGAAAGTGGGACGGCTGACCGCAGACAGGCGGATTCAGCCGTCCCACTTTCCACTTTCACTTTCGGGGACCCCCCTCCATATTCCGCGCCCTCATGCTCCCCGTCGTCATCAAAATCCTCCTCGCGGTCCACGTCCTGGTCTCGCTGCTGATCGTGCTCATCGTGCTGATGCAGCGCCCGAAGAACGAAGGACTGGGAGCGGCCTTTGGTGGCGGTATGACGGACAATCTCTTTGGTGCGCAGACGACCAACGTCCTGCAGACGATCACCCGCTGGTTGGGGGGCATCTTCTTCGGCCTCACGCTCCTCCTCTCGATCCTCTACGTGAAGCAGTCCACGCAGAAGAGCGACGTACAAAAGAAGTTGAACGCGGCTCCAGCCGTGGTGCCGTCCACGGCCGCTGCCAATCTTCCCACAGCGGCGAGTGCGCCAGTGCAGGTCACCGATACGCCGGAAACGCCTGGGGCGGCTGCTCCAACTGACGCCAAGGCACCGGCCGAGATGAAGCCCGTCCCGGCTCCGGACGCTGCGGTCCCGGCTGAAGCGCCGAAGCCAGCCGCGCCGGCGCCCGCAACGCCTCCATCGGAAGCGGCCAAGACTCCTCAAACGCCGGCGGCGGCACCTGCTCCGGTGCCTGCTGACGCGAGCAAACCAGCCGAGCCCGCAGCTCCGGCAAAGCCCGCAGATCGGCCGCAGAACTGAGCCTGCCCTGAGCGGTCTCGACTGCTGGCGGTCGTAAGCGGGATCTCGTCGGACGTGCGAAGTCGCGTATGCTTTCTGGCGATGCGACTCCCAATGTTCCTCGCGGCGTGTTGCGCCGTGTCTTCCTTCGCGGCAGAGGCGCCAGTGTTGCGCACGATCACCTCGGCGGCGGAGCTGCGGAAACTTTCTCCTGAGGACGCGGCGCTCAAGTATCCGGTGCAAATTCGCGCCGTCGTGACGCTCGTCGCCCCGGAGCGCACGGTTTTTCTCCACGACGAGACCGGTCCCGCCTTCATGAGTTCGCGGGCGGGCAATGTTCAGTTCGCGGCCGGTCAGTTGCTCGACATCGAGGGTGTGTCGTATCCCGGCCTCTACGTCACCGGTCTCACCGCGACGCGCGTCACACTCGTCGGCACCGCTCCATTGCCACCGGCGCGTCAGATCACCTTTGAAGAACTCGCGTCCGGCCGATGGAATTACGAGTGGGTCGAGGCGCGTGGCGTTGTGCGCGTTTTCACGCCGGGAGAGGAAGGGGCGGGGGTGCTGGCGTTCGCGATGGGCGATGGGCGCCTCGACATCCATGTGAATGCGGCGACCGCCGAGGAGGGTGCGCGCTTTGTCGATGCCGCCGTACGGGTGCAGGGACTGGCCGCCGGTTTTATCAATGAAAAGCGGCAACTCGTCGCGCCGCAGATTCGCATCTCGGATCTTTCGGCCATCACCGTGGAGGAGCCCGCGCCTGAGGATCCGTGGCTGCTCGCAGAGACGACGGCGGCGAACCTCCTTCGTTTCTCCACGGCCGGCGCTCCGGGACATCGGGTGAAAGTCCGCGGCGTCGTGACGCATCATGTGGGAGGACGCGCGTTGTTTGTGCGTGATCAGGAGATCGGCCTGTTCATCGAGACGGCGTTGCCGGATCCGGTGGCGGCCGGTGCGGTCGTCGAAGCGCTCGGCTTCCCGGAGATGGGCCGCTACAGCGCGCAATTGCGCGACGCCGTCTTCCGCACGATCGGCGAGGAGGCGCCGCCGCAACCGGTGTCTGTGGACGCGCGGACCCTGCTCGGCGGCACCCACGATGCGGATCTCGTGCGAATCGAAGCCGACCTGCTCGAGGTGCTGCGCGCTCCGGAGGAACTCGTGCTCCTGCTGCGCGCCGGCGATCTCGCCCTCCAGGCGCGCATCGATCTCGCGCACGCCGCCTCGCTCGCGGCGCTGCGGCCGGGCAGTCGCCTCGCGCTCAATGGCGTGGCGCGAATCGGCAGCGCAAACTTTCGCTCGTCCGAATTCCGCACGCGCCCGGGTTCCTGCGAACTCCTGCTCCGTCGGCCGGAAGATGTACGGGTGCTGCACGCGCCGTCGTGGTGGACGACCGGTCGCCTGGCGACGGCAGCGGGTGCGCTCTCGCTGGTCGTGCTCGCCGCACTCGCCTGGGCCGCGACGCTGCAGCGGCGAGTGCGCGCGCAGACGGCGATCATTGGGGAGAAATTGAAAACGGAGGCTGCGCTCGAAGAGCGGCAGCGCATCGCGCGCGAATTCCACGACACACTGGAGCAGGAATTGGTCGGCCTCGCGCTGCGGCTCGACGCCGCCGCGCCGAAGGTGAGCGACGCAAAGCCGCGTGAATTGCTCGAAGGCGCCCGCCGCCTCGTGCAGCGCATCCAGGATGAAGCGCGCGGCTTTCTCTGGAACCTGCGCGACCGTTCGCTCGAGGCGACTTCCTTGCGGGATGCAATCGCGCTCGCGCTCGCCGAGCATCAGGCGGATCGCGCCATTGAGATTCGCACGGAAGGCGAGCCGCGCCGGCTCTCCGGTCGCGTCGAGCACGAACTCCTCCGACTCGCCCAAGAGGCGACCAGCAATGCCACTCGCCACGGCCACGCGCGCCGCATCGACATCGGACTGCACTACACAGCCGGCGAGTTTTCCCTGCGCATTGCGGACGACGGCACGGGCTTCGATCCGGAGCGCGACGGCGCGAAGCCCGGGCACTTTGGGCTCATCGGGATGCAGGAGCGCACCCGTCGTCTCGGAGGCACCTTCGCCTTGCGCTCGGAGCCGGGCCGGGGCACGACGATTGAGGTGAAGATTCCCGCCTGACTTATGCCCAAGCCAAAAATCATCCGCGTCCTCGTCGCCGACGATCATCACGTCGTGCGCAGTGGGATCGCGGCGTCGATCGGGCTGGAGGACGATCTTGCCGTCGTCGCCGAAGCCGACAGCGGCGAGCAGGTGCTCGCGAAGTATGAAGCCAGCAAGCCGGATGTCGTGCTGATGGATCTGCGGCTGCCGGGCATGAACGGCATCGAAGCCACTGCGGCGCTGGTGCAAGCGGTGCCGGACGCGCGCGTGATCATGTTCACGACCTACGAAGGCGAGGAAGACATCTACCGTGCGATGCAGGCCGGGGCGCGCGGGTATCTGCTGAAGTCCGCGCCGCGGGATGAACTACTCCGGGCAATCCGCGCCGTCGCGGGCGGGGAGCGCTATCTCCCGCCGGCCCTCGCGAACCGGCTCGCCGAACGCATGGCCAGCAATGACCTGAGTCCGCGTGAACATGAAGTGCTGCAACTCATCGGGCGTGGCCGGAGCAACAAGGAAATCGCCAGCGCGCTCGGCATTGCCGAGGACACCGTGAAGCGCCACGTGACGAACCTCCTCGCGAAACTCCGCGTGCTCGATCGCACCCAGGCCACGACGGAGGCGATCCGCCGCGGGCTCATTCACTTAAACTAAGTTTAGGCGGCGAGTGGGGCCTCTCAGCGCCGCCCTCTTCCGCCCGAGCGGCCACCACCGCCACGTCCGCCACCACCCCCGCGCCCCCCGCCACGGTCTCCCCGCGGCGGACGGTCGCTGAACCGACGCTCCCCGCGCTCCTGCTCGGTCTGCGCCGGTGCCGCGGCGCTGTAGTCGAAGCCCTCCGCACGTTTCCGGACGAGTCCGCGGCCGATGAAACGCTCGAGCGTCCGCAGCGCCGCGTGATCTTCCGAAGTCACAAAGCTGATCGCGTCGCCGATGGCCAGCGCGCGCCCGGTGCGGCCGATGCGATGCACGTAATCCTCGGAGTGCATCGGGAAGTCGTAATTCACGACGTGCGAGATGCCATCCACGTCGATGCCGCGCGCGGCAATGTCCGTGGCCACGAGCACGCGCACTTCGCCCGATTTGAAGTCGCGCAAGGCTCGCAGACGCTGATTCTGCGAGCGATTCGAGTGCAGCGTGCCGGTCTTGATGCCGCTGCTCTCGAGCTTCCGCGCGACGCGGTCGGCGCCGTGTTTTGTGCGCGTGAAGATGAGCACGGTGTTCAGCGAAGCATCCTGCAAAAGGTGCGCGAGCAGCGCCGGCTTGAGATGCTTCGGCACTTCATAGACGAGCTGGGTCACCGTCTCCGCGGGATTTGCGCGGCGCCCGATCTCCACGGTCTTCGGCGCGCGCTGAAACTCATGGGTGAGCCGCTGGATCTCCTGCGACATCGTGGCGGAAAAGAGGAGCGTCTGCCGTTTCAGCGGCAGCGCCTTCACCACTTTCCGGATCTGCGGGAGGAAGCCCATGTCGAGCATGCGGTCCGCTTCATCGAGCACGAGAAAACTCACGCCGGAGAAATTCGCGTAGCGCAACAAGTCGAGCAGCCGGCCCGGCGTGGCGATCACGATATCGACTCCCGATTTCAGCGCATCGATCTGCGGACGCTCGCCCACGCCGCCAAAGACCGTGGCCATCCGCAGCGGCAGATGCTTCGCATAAGCGCGCACGTTTTCCTCGATCTGCACCGCAAGCTCGCGGGTCGGCGCGACGATCAGTGCGCGCGTCCGGCGCGGTGTGCCGTCTTCGATCATGCCGGCGAGGCGCGCCAGGATGGGGAGGGTAAAGGCTGCGGTCTTGCCCGTGCCCGTCTGGGCGATGCCGATGAGGTCGTGTCCCGCGAGCACCTCCGGAATGGCGGCGGCCTGGATGGGTGTGGGCTCCGTGTAACCGGCTTCCTCGATGGCTTTGAAAATGCGGTCTCCGAGACCGAGCGTGCGAAATGGCATAGCCGGCCACTATGGGGCCATCCCGCCGAATGGCACGATGAATAGTGCCCGTCGTGCTAGCGCACGGTGAGCACCGGGCAGGGAGCGTGGCGCACCACGCGTTCCGCGGTGCTCCCGAGTAAGACGTGTTTCAGGCCCGTGTAGCCGTGGGTGGGGATGACGATCAGATCTGCGCGGAGCTTGCGTGCGGCGTTGCAGATCTCATCGAAGGCTGTGCCCGTGCGGAGTTCCGTGCGGTCGAGCACCCCGGGTGGAAGCAGACGTCGGGCTTCCGTATCAAGCTTCTGGCGCAGCGCCTTGGTCTGCGGCTCAAAGGTGGGAAACGTCGCCGGCATCAGGCCGAGTTCCGGCGGGTAGTAGGGAACCGATTGGACGTGCAAGAGCACCACCTTGCCTCCGAATTTCTCCGCCAGACCTGCCGCATACCGCACCGCCTTTTCCGAGAACTTGGAGAAGTCCACCGGCACGAGAATGCGCCGGATGACAGGTGCTCGGGATCGAGTCTGCGTGCGGTTCCTGGCGGTGGATGCTGGTTTGGAACGTTTCGCGGCCACTCGGGATTTGGGAGTTGGGGATGTTTTCATGGTTTTCCTTTGCTCAGACATCTTCGCCGGAAATGGCCGTTCGCGATACGCGAGTCTTGCTCAATGCCGCTCGCACATTGTTCCGACAATGCGGGGAACGCAGCCGCCCGATTCCTGAGCAATTTCAGCGTAGAGATGCGCAATCCACGCGAAGCGCGGGAACGATCCGCCACTAACTTACAACCGTGAAAGGATTCCACCTGCGATGACATCTCTGATCCACCTGGCCATCCTGTCCGCGTGGTTTGTCGCTCAGCCGGATGTCTTCCGTGCGGAGAAAGTCGAACCGCTGCGCTTCAAGCCCGTAGTCGAGCTCTTCACGAAGATGACCGAAATCCACCCGATGAAGATCCATGCCCGGTGTGTGGTCTTCGGCCTCGGCGAGGCCTACAAGGCGAACGATCACGTCGAGAGCATCATCATCGTCACCGAAGATCCGCCCCGCCTCGCCGTGAGCTTCGTGATCAGCGGTGGCTACGGCATGAACTTCGTCGGCGAGTTCTTCGAAGCTCCCTGGTTCACGCGCGCCGAGAGCGAGGAGTTTCACCGCCTGCTCTACGGTCCGCAGGGACACTCCTCCGCGCGCTTCGATCGCTTCGGCCTCGATTTCTCCCGGATCGAAACGCCCGAGTGGCACTTCATCTCCATGAGCTTCGGCCCGCCGAAGGCACTGCCGCCGAGGACGGACTGAGCCGCAGTTTAGCGAAACCCGTAGCGTTCGCCGAGCGCGAGACACTGCGTGAGCGAGCGCATCCCGCCGGTGCAGGTCTCGTCGCTCAGATTCGCGGCCGCGGCGCAGACGCCGTAGCGGAGGGCTTCGTCGATCGGGCGGCCCTCGTGCCAGCCGAGCAGCACGCCGGCGGTGAAGGCGTCACCGGCCCCGGCGGCGCCTTTGATGGAGTCGGCGGGGAGCTTCACGCTGCCGTGTTCGTGCCATTGGCCATCGGTGCCGAGCGCGCAGCCGCCTTCGGGGAAATGCACGAAGACGCGCTCGCGGATACCGGCGGCGAGCATCTGCTGCATGGCGGTGCGCAAGGCCGCGCGATCGAGCTTCTCGCCGTCGCGGATTCTCAGGCCGGTCACGCGACCGGCTTCGAATTCATTCATGATGCACACATCCACGAACTTCAGCGCCGGCAGGACGATCCTGGCGAAGCGCTCGCTGTCTTCGCTCACCACGTCGATCGAAGTCTTGAGTCCGGCGGCCTGGGCGCGCGCGAGCACCTCCGCGGCGACCGTGCCGTGCGTCGCGCTCGGGCTGTCCAGCCGGTCGAGCAGCAGCAGATAGCCGAGATGAAAGAGGCGCGCATTCGTGGCTGAGAAATCGAAGTGATGCGAATCGAGCAGCGCATTCGCCCCGCGGGCGTGGAAGAAAGTGCGGCGGCCATTGCTCTGCACCGTCATCACGTCGGTGTAGCTCGTCGGCGCGGAATCAGTGTACTTCAGCGCCGCGGTGCCGATGTTCAGCTTCGTGCAGCGCTCCACGATCCAGCGCCCGTTTTCATCCGCGCCCACCAGCCCCGCCGCATCGAGCGGGAAATCCGCCCCCATGAGCGCGAGATCCGCCAGCACATTGAAGGGCGAACCGCCGGTGCCCTTTGCCTCGGAGAGAATGTTCGCGAGCGTGTCCTGCTGCGGCCAGTTATCGATGATCTTCACGGCATCGACGATCCAGTTGCCGCCGGCGAGAATTCCTGTGCGTGTGCTCATAGGTAGGGAAGGGGACGCAGAGGAGAGCGGAAACGCCCCGCGCAAGTGAAGGGCAAAGTGTGCACACCGAGGTCCCGATCGCCCACGCCGACGCCCAAAGAGGCTCGAACAAAGACCCTTTGTCCTCGACCGAAACCCGGTTGTCCTCGACCGAATGACGTTTGTCCGCGACCGAACGGCGTTTGTCCCCGACCGAACGGCGTTTGTCCTCGACCGAACGGCGTTTGTCCTCGACCGAACGACGTTTGTCCTCGACCGAACGACGTTTGTCCTCGACCGAACGACGTTTGTTCTCGACCGAACGACGTTTGTTCGAGACCGAAGACCATTTGTTCTCGACCGAACCGCATTTGTTCGAGGCCGAAGCCCCGATGTTCCTGGCCGAACCGGCATCGCCCGAGCCCATCCCGGGACCCCGCCGACCCCCGCCCAAACTGTCGAAATTCGCCCACCCCCCCGCAGCCGCCCCCGCCCGGCAACCCCCATTTCCCCTCGTGTCCAATCTCAGCCTGGCCACGCCCCTCGGCAGCGGAGCCCACGCCCGCAACCTCAAAAAAAACGGCCGCAGCCGTGCCGCTCCAAAAAGAGCGCGGATTCGAAGGATTTTGCGCAAGAAACCGGTCCTCGCTCGTTGAACCGAAATAAAACTCTCCATGACCCCCACTACCTACGTTCATATTGTTTGGACCGGCCCCCTCACGCTCGACACTGCCGAAGCACTTCAAGACGAAAAGGAACACGTCGGCCTCTACCAAGTCTACGGCGGCCACGTCGTGTATGGCACCGACCTCCTGCTCTACATCGGCAAGGCTGGCCGTCAGCCCATCGGGCGGCGGCTCGCGCAGGAGAAATGGTGGCGTCAGCATCACGATACCGACAGCATCCGTGTCTAAGCGGGGCGCATTCGCGCCATCGATGACACCGAAATCGCCGACATGGAGCAAACGATCGACCGCGCCGAGCGCCTCCTCATCTACGCGCACACGCCCGCCTACAACGGACAAAAAAACACGGTCAACGAACCATCGGAGTACGAGAACCTGCACATCCTGAACTGGTGCAACTATCGCGACCTCCTTCCCGAGGTTTCCGGGCGCCGTTGGACCGACCGCAAGCTGTGGGATTTCGAGGAACGCCAGCGCCGTCAGCCCTGACAGGCCGGATGCCGATTGACGAATGCGGTCTGAGCCCGAAAAAGCGTTGGCCCTGCGGATTCATCCTGTCATTCACCGGATGTTCCTTCGACGTGATCATTCTGCCATCCCTCCATGCCGGCCTCTGATTCCCAGCACTTCCTCCGCGACCTCGACAAAAAGCTTTGGTCCGCCGCCGACCGGCTCCGCGCCAATCTCGACGCCGCCGTCTATAAACACGTGGTCCTCGGCCTGATTTTCCTGAAATACGTTTCCGATTCCTTCGCCATCCGGCAGCGGGAGATCGAAGCCCAGCTCCGAGACCCCAAGAGCGACTGCTTCCTCGACGCGACGGATTTTAAGTCTGCTGCGGAATACGCCGAGGCCATC
>JANPIS010000424.1:0-2486 GCA_031425095.1 Chthoniobacteraceae bacterium | reverse complement strand
GCCCGCCGCATGCACGCCGACGCCGCGGGTGAGGCCTTCGAGCTTTGTCGCGATGTGCCAGAGCTGCGCTGTGGCTGGCTCTGTCTCGACGGCTTTTTTCAGCTCGGGATTTTTGTCGATCGCTCCCGCCGTATGCTCGATTTCGCCGGTTTCCTTGTTCTTCTTGTCGAGGCCGGCGAGCGTGATGCCGAGTTCGTTTGGGATCATCTTCGCCACGCGATCCGCATCGCCGTAGCTCCAGCCAAGCACGCGGGCGACATCACGGACCACGCTCTTCGCGCCCAGCGTACCGAAGGTGATGATCTGCGAGACCGCGCGCTCGCCGTACTTCTGCCGCACGTACTCGATGACTTCGCCGCGCCGATTGACGCAGAAGTCCACGTCGATATCCGGCGGCGAGACGCGCTCGGGATTCAGGAAGCGCTCGAAGAGCAGCTTGAACTTGATCGGGTCGATGTCGGTGATGCCCATCGCGTACGCGACCATCGATCCGGCAGCCGAACCGCGCCCCGGGCCCACCGGAATGCCGTGCTCCTTCGCCCAGTGGATGAAGTCCCAGACGATCAGGAAATAGTTCACGAAGCCCTGCCTCTCGAGCACCGCGATCTCGAGCTCGTAGCGCCGCTGCACCTCTTCGCTGTCTGCGTGCGAACCGTAGCGCTTGCGCAGGCCGGCCTCGGAGATGTCGCGCAAATACTGTTCCTGCGTCTTGCCCGCGGGCGGCGTGTAGTTCGGATACTTCGCCGAGCTATCAATCTTCAACTCGCAGCGCTCGGCGATCGCCAGCGTATTGTCGCAGGCATCGGGCACTTCCGCGAAGAGCGCCCGCATCTCCGCGGGCGATTTGAAAAAGACCTCGGTGACATATTTCATCCGGCGCTCGTCCGTAATGTTCGAGCCGGTGCCGATGCAGATCAGGGCGTCATGTGCCGCGTGATCCGCACGATCGAGGAAATGCACGTCATTCGCCGCGACGAGGCCGAGCCCGAACTCCTTGGCCAACGCCGGCAGCACGCGGTTGCATTTGATCTGCGCCTCCATGCCGTGGTTGTGCAGTTCGAGGAAGAAATTCTCCGCGCCGAGGATGTCGCGATAGGCGGCGGTCAGCTCCTTCGCGCGCGGCAACTGATCGTCCACGATCGCCATGTTGATCTCACCTTTCAGGCATCCGCTCAGGCCGATGAGTCCGGCGGAGTGCTGCGCGAGCAGCTCTTTGTCGATGCGCGGCTTGTAGTACATGCCGTCGAGGTGGGCGATCGACACGAGCTTCACGAGGTTCCGATACCCGGCGTCGTTTTGCGCGAGCAAGGTGAGGTGAAAGGCCGACTCGCGCTGCGACGGCGCGGACTTCTTGAGATGCGAATCCGGCGCGACGTACACCTCGCAGCCGATGATCGGCTTCACCCCGGCCTTGTGCCCTTCGTCATAGAATTCGATCGCGCCGAACATGTTGCCGTGATCGGTAATCGCCAGCGCCGGCATGCCGTATTGTTTCGCCTTCTTCATCGCCGCGGCGATCCGCACCGCGCCATCGAGCGTGGAATACTCGGTATGGCAGTGCAGGTGGACGAAAGAGTCGGCGGACATGGCGGAGGACAAGTATACGCGTGAGCGGGAAGTCGCGAAGCGGGAACTGAGACGCCTGAGCGGAATCGCACCAGGCGAAGCAACGGGCGCTATCGTCCCGATGTGCCAGGGCTTCCTTCGCCGAGGAGGAGATACCGCGGAAGACGGTGTGTCCGGGCAAGAGCCGCGAGAAAGATGCAGATCGCACAGATGCCGGCGGCGGCGAATGCGGCGACCACTGCCGACTCCAAAGCAAGGGGCATCCCTGCGCGGGTGGCGCCGAGTCTCAGCGTTTCCACGAAGACGAGGTGCGCCAGATAGATCGCGAAGGAGCAAGTGAACGCATACCGCCAGGCTCTGCTCGCAATGCGCAGATCCCAGTTCAGCGCCAGCGCGGCTACGCCGTAGGCCGCGAATGGCCCGAGCCAGCGCCGCTGCGGAAACTCCAGGAGCGCGGCGGCGATTCCCGCCGCCACGAGCAACGTGCCGACCATCACGTTCGCTTTTCGCCAGCTGGAGCGGCTGTGGACAAGGTGCAGCGCAAACGCGAGCCCGACATAAACGCCCCCGGTCGAGAGGGCGCTCTGGAAGCAATAGTAGTCGTGCAATTGGCCGTAGAGTCCGAAGCCGATGGCCGCGGCGAGCACGCCGATCGCCAAGAGACGGTGCGGTGGCCGGAGCAACAGGAGGATCGATAAGGCGAGCATCTGCCAAAGGAACAGCAGCGGGATGAAGTAGAGCTGAATCGCGCCAGCGCCGTAGAGTGCGACGCGTGCGAAGTCGAACTCGAACGGAGTCTTGAGGAGCAGGCACTTCGCGAGACGGAAGAGCGTGTAGAGCGCCGTCCACGTCGCATACGGCACGAGGATTCGGTCGAGATGCAGATCCGACCACTTCACCTCATCGAGCGCCCGCACCCG
>JANPIS010000423.1:0-4536 GCA_031425095.1 Chthoniobacteraceae bacterium | reverse complement strand
CGTCGAGTGATCCTTGCCCGCGCCTTCGATCGTCACGGGAAATTTCACCCACTTCGCCACCCACTCGAGCTTCCACGGCAGCTTCCCGCGTCCGTCAAAGGGCGAGACTTTCCCCTCATCTCCGCAACCGCGCCCGAGGTTGAGCTTCGTGTTCACACACTTGTCCGGCCGGCAGCGATAGGTCACCAGCGTGCCGTCGTAGTCGGAGACTTCCGTGGTGCCGATGCACCCGCACTTTTCACAGATCACCTGAAAGGGATACCAGTGCGCAGGGCGATCGCTGTTCGACACTTCCTTGTAAACGCGGCGCACCTTGTCGGCATTGCGCAGGATCGTGTCGATCGGCTCGTTGAACTGCCCCGCACGATAGATGTCGCGCATCCGGTAGCGCTCCACCTGCACGCCGAGATCCGCGAAGACCTGCCAGAATTCCGCCATGAAATGCTCGGCCATGTCCGGCGCCGTGGAGCCGGTCGGTGCGGGCGTGTTGCAGAGCGGCCAGCCGATGTATTTCCCGAAGTGCGTGTCCTCGCCTTTCGGGATTTCGTCGACCGGATCGTAGTCATCGACGCCAAACAGGTAGCGCGCCTCGATGCCCTTCTCCCGCAGCGTGCGAAAAATGGCGTCGTGAATGAGCACCCCGCGCAGCGCGCCGACATGGACGCGCCCGCTCGGGGTCTTCGAGTCATTGATGATCTGTGCCCCAGTGCAGCGGGCGGCGATGTCTTCAGTCCAAAACATGGGAGGGGGAGGAAAAAGCACCAAGTCCCAAAACCCAAGCACCAAAGAAGTCCCAAGCATCAGGATGACTCGCCGCGCGGAGGCTTGGGGCTTGGAACTTCCTTGGGGCTTGGTGTTTGGAGCTTGGTGCTTTCCCCCGACTGGCACCCTGCCTGCTAAAATGCTTAAGCCCGTGATCCACGCCCTGCTCTATTTCGGCATTGGCTTCCTGATCGCGTTGCTCTGCACGCCCCGGGTCATCCAGCTATCCCGGCGCGGCATTGGGCTCGATGTGCCGGATGCGACGCGGAAGCGCCAGGCGCAGCCGATTCCGCGGCTCGGTGGGTTGCCGATAATGCTCTCCGTCGCGCTGGGGCTGGGGATCATTCTCGCGAATGACGCGTCAAAGTCGGCGGATTGGCTGCCCATCCTGATCGGCAGTCTGCTGATGTATGGACTCGGGCTGTGGGACGACTTGCGGCCGCTCGGCGCGAAAAAGAAGCTCGCCGGCCAGATCGCCACGGCAGCGCTGGTCTTCTTCATGGGGTTGAATATCGAGCGTTTTTCTTATCCGGGAGCGGCGGGGAGCATGGCGCTGAGTGGGCTCGCGAGTTTCGCGCTCACCGTCTTCTGGCTCATCGCGATCCCGAACATCATCAACCTGATCGACGGCTTCGACGGACTCGCTTCGGGGCTCGGGCTCTGCCTCTCGGTGACGCTCGGGATCGTCGGCTTGCACAGCGATCAGCTCGCGGTGGCGTGTTACGCCTTCACCATGGCCGGCGCGCTGCTCGGGTTCCTCGTCTTCAATTTTCCTCCGGCAAAAATCTACCTCGGCGACGGGGGCGCGTATCTCATCGGTTTCACCATCGCTGCGCTCTCGCTCGTCAGCTCGAACAAGGGTTCCGTGGCTGCAACGCTGTTCGTCACCTTCGTCGCGCTCGGGGTGCCGATCCTCGACACGCTCTATGCGATGTTCCGGCGCGGGGTGCGCGGTTACCCGCTCTTCCACGCGGACGACGAACACTTTCACCACCGGCTGCTCGCGCTCGGATTTTCGAAGAGGCGCATCCTCCTCGGCATCTACGGGCTTTTCGTCGTGCTGAGTGTCGTGGGCCTGAGCATCATCTGGAGTCAGGGGCGGACGTTGCCGATCGGCCTCGCGATGCTCTTCATCCTCGTGCTTTTCGTGCTGCGCTACTTTCACTACCTGCGCTCCTGGGAAGATCTACGCAGCCGCTTCGCCGGAATCTTCGGTCATCGGCCGGTGGTGCGTTATGCGCTGCTTCAAGCTCAGGTGCTCGAACTGGAGCTGGAACGCTGCGCGCGGGCGCAGGAATTTTGGGAGTACTTCGAAGATACGCTGCGGCGGGTGGGCTTCGCGCCCCGGCACTCCCCAGACTGCGGCGATGAGCTGAATGTTTTCCATAATGGCTCGGAGCCGTGGCGCTTATACGCACCGCGGAATTCCAGCACCCGCGAGTGGCAGAGGCTTGCCGAGTGTTTCCGGCCTGTCTATGTCAAGGCGCACAAGAAATGGAGCAAGTAATCCAGGCTTCTCCGGCCGCCCCCCGAAGGTCCCGCCGCCCCGTTCCGATGACCTTCGGCGCGCGGGTCGCGATGGTGGTGCTCGCGTTCCTCGTGACTCTCGGCCCGCTGGCGTTTGGCGCCGTGGATCGGCTCACGCAGGTGGCGCTGGCGGCGCTGCTCGCGGTCGGAGTCTGGGCGCTGCCGCCGACCTTCGCTCCGCTGGGACGCTGGGGTGGGCGCTTAGCACTGGCCTTGCTTGGCGTGCTCGTGCTCAAGGAGTTTCTGCCGGCGGGCTGGTTCGGCAGCACCTTTTGGCGGACGGAGCTGGTGCAGAATTTCGGGCTCACGCTCCCCGCGACGCACAATCCGGAGCCCGCGCGAGTGCTCGATGCACTGCTCACGAGCGTCGTGGGAGCCGTGTGGTTCCTCTGGGTCCGGACGCTCGCGGGAGAGCATGACCGTCGGCAGCATGTCGCGTGGATCCTCTTTCTCGGCACGGTGATCGTCGCCGCCGTGTCGTTTGCGACGCGCGGGATGGATCCGCAGGGCATCTACGGACTGCGCTTCACGCCAGGCTGGTTGGGCTTCGGTCCGTTTCCCAATCGCAACCATTCGGCGAACCTCTTTGCGATGGGTGGCGTGCTCGGGTTTGGCTGCGCGGCGTGGGCCTGGGTGGGCCGCAAGCGCCCGCTCTTTGCGCTCGCGCTCGTCTTTACCGGGCTGCTCGTCGCCGCGTTGCTGGAGACGGAATCGCGCGGCGGACTCGTCGCGTTCACCGCAGGCGTCGCGGTCTACATCGGGATCGCGTTTGCGAAGCTCCGCAATCGGACGGTCGTCTTCTCCGGGATCGCCATCCTGCTCGTCGTCGGCTCGCTCACGGCGGCTTTCGGCGGCAAAGTGATCTCGCGCTTCCGGTCGCCCGTCGCAGGGCATGTCTCGACGCATACGCGGATGGCGGTATGGCACGATTCGCTGGAGATGTGGCGCGATGCGCCGCTGCTCGGACATGGGGTGAATGCGTTCCGGCAGGTCTTCCCGCTCTATCAGTCGCTCGAGGAGGAAGAGATCGTCGTCCTGCATCCGGAGAGCAGCTGGCTGCAGTGGCTTTGCGAACTCGGCCTGATCCCCGTGGCGCTCGGCGCGCTCGCGCTCGCCGTGTTCCTGGTGCCGCAGGTGAAGTCGGCGTTGGCGCGCCAACAGAGCTTTTATCTCCGCGCCGGTGCGCTGGCGGCATTCTCGGTCTTGCTCCTCCACTCGATCTTCGACGTGCCGGCGCACCGCTGGGGCACCGCGGGGCTCGGGCTGGCGATGCTCGCGCTCGCATGTCCCGTGGAGAGTCGCCAGACGCCAACGCCCAAAGCCCGCCGCCTTGCGCTCGTGCTTGCGGCGATCGCCGCTTTCTGGGCCTTGCCGGTGCTCTTCGGCGGACCGAGCTGGTCGCCGCTGCATCTCACGCAGCTCCTCGCGCGGGATTCCGTGGTCGGCGACGTGCAGTTGTCGGAGTTCCAGCGCTCGATGCGCTCCTTCCCGCTCAATCCCTGGCTGCACCAAGGCTTTGCCGCGCGGCAGATGTTCGTCGATGGCCGTGCCCGTCCCGGAGTATGGCAGCGGCACTTTGCGATCGCGACCCGGCTCGTGCCGGACTCGTGGACGATGGCTGCCACGCAGGCGCGGCTGAGCCGCCGCTTTGCGCCGGAGCTGTCGCTCGCCTACTGGCAGCAAGCCGTGGATCGCGGCACGTTTCATCGGAGCGAGATCTTCACCACGGCCATGTCCGAGACGCAGGACATCCCGGATGCCGCAGGGGCCTGGGCGCGGTATGTGGAAACGAATCCGCGCCTCCTGCTCGTTTACGCAGGCCTGTTGCCGGACGAAACTGCGCGCTATTACTACACTCGTTGGGTCGAGGAGCGCGGGACGGCGACGGATCTCGAGGCATCGGAAGTGGAGGCCTTTTACAAGCAAGTCGCGCGGCTCGGAAAGCAGGCGGACTTCGACGCCTGGGCGGAGCGCAACTCCACTCGCGAGGAGACCGACTTCCGCCGCTGGGCAAATCTCCTGCATCAGTGGGGTGATGAGCCGCGCGCCTGGGAGCTCCTCACCCGCCGCATCCCGGAGCCTGGATATCCGGAAGGTCTGGTGAGCGTCGATAAGGTGCAGCTTGAGACGAAGTGGCGGCTCGCTCCGGAGAATGTGATGAACGCGCAGCAGCTCGCGCAATTGCTCCACCACTATGGCGAGGTGGCGCAGAGCGAAGATGTCGTTCTCGCGGTCGCGGAGCAGACG
>JANPIS010000422.1:0-4143 GCA_031425095.1 Chthoniobacteraceae bacterium | reverse complement strand
CGCCTCAAAGGCCGCACACTCCGGCTGATGCCGCGCGATGAGATCGACGATGCGCTCGTGGATCGCGACGAGGCAGCCCGACGGAAGAAGTGCCGCCGCATTCTTGATCGTTCCATACTCCAGCGCCCGCACGCGACCGCCGATCTTCTCCAGCACGGCGTAGCCAGTACCGCGGAGAGAGGGATCGATGGCGAGGACACGCATGGGATGGGGATGACGAATGACGAAGGGCCGTTATGCAATGCGGATCGCGATTCCACGCCACCATTCGTCATTCGGCCGCTACCTCCACGCCTGGTGGAGCGTCTGAAGGCCGAGGACGATGGCGACGAAGAGCAGGAGGCCGGCAAGCACGTAAAGGATGCGCAGGCTCAATTGCGCGGCGCGGAGACGCCGGAGTTCCGTGTAGCGCTCGTCGAGTTCCGACTTCTGCCGGTCGAGGATCCCGCGCAGCACTTCGTTTCCGTGCTGCAGCGCGGATTGCGAGTTGGCCTCGGCGCGGCTCAGCGCGGCATCCCGCTCCTTGCGCATGGTTTCGAATTGCTCCCGCCGTTCCCGCTCGCCATCGGTCAACCTCCGGACTTCGGACTGCGCATCGGAAAACTGCAGCGCGAGCCGCTTGCGCTCTTCTTCCGAAGTGGTGAAACGCTGGCGCAAGGCGGCAAGCTCGCGGCCGGATTCCGTCTGGACGAGATCCCGCCGCGCGGACTCCGCCTCGGCCTGCAATTCTTCGCAACGCCTCGTGAGAAGCTGACCATCCGCCAGCGCCGTCGTGAGCTTTTCCTCCAGTTGGTGCATCTCCGCCTCGAGCGCGCTGGCCCGGTGCGACTCCGTCTCGGCCAGCACGAGTTTTGTCCGCGCTTCGTCAAAGTTCCGCCGATGCAGGCTGCTCTCGTCCTGCAGGCGAATGATCTCCGCGCGCGCCTCTTTGAGTTCCTGCTCGGCGGCGGCCCGGCGCGACTGCATGGCCGACGCTTCACTCTCGAGTGCCTTGATCCGCTCGCGGGCGACTTCGTGATCCTCGGCCAGTTGCTGACGTTTCGTCGCCGCTTCCGCAAAGCTCGCTCGCAACTGCGCGTGCTCCTCGCCAAGTGCGCGGAGTTGCTCCTGCAGCCCCGCATTCTCCCGGCGGCTCGTCGCCAACTCCCGCTCCAGCGGCTCCACGCCGGTCGCCCCATCCGGGAAACCCACCCGCCCAAGCCCTTTTCCACGCCCCGCCACGGCAGCGACAGAAGCCCGATCCACGAGCATGGCTTCATCCGGAATCACCATCGGCCGCTTGCAGCCCGGACACGCCGTCTCGACACCCGCCGCCGACGCATCGACCACGATGCGCTGGCCACAGTGGGAACAGGCGAATCGGATGTCTTGAGTGCGAACGGTCATTCCTTGGCGAGAAAGCGAATCTCGCTTTTTATTGCCCGGCGCGGCGGACGGTCAAAGCCAATTGCCGCGGCGAATCCGCGGATGCGGAGTCCGGCGGACCTTCACCCCTCTCGCCCAGTGCTTTGCCGCGCTCTACTTTTTCTTCGCCCGGCCCGCGCGCGGGACTTTCGGCGGCGAGATATTCTCGGCTTTGCCGACATTACTGCCCGGGACTTCGCTGAAATTCACCGTGACCTGATCACCCTTCTTGAAGTCGCTGAGCGCCGCCGATCCGCCGCGGCCGAAGATGGTTCCAGAATAGATGCTGAACCGGCGAGTCAACGCCTTCTCATTGGTCACGGAGATCCCAGTCGCATCGACCGCGGCGATCTTCCCCGACCAAACGGTATTCTTGATGAAGGGATCGACCGCCTGCGGCGTGGCGCTGGCCGAGGGCTTCTTTTTCGGCGGAGCCGCAAATCCCGGCCCCGCCAGAGCCAGAGCGATCGCGACGAAAGGGATGACGCCGCGCAGTCTCACGCGCCCATCCCTTCCTCAAAGCTGCCGCCAGCCTGCGGGAAGCACAGATTCTTCGCCACGTACGCGATGCCGTCGGCGCTGCAGAAGTCGAGCTCCTTGTGGGCGCTCTCGGCTTCCACGACGAGCGGCGCGCTCTTGGTCTTGTGCAGTTTGCAGTAGCGGTCCTGGTAGCCGATCGCGAGGAGCAGCTCCGCGTAGCGCTGCATGTTCAGGTCGCCCGAGGCGAGGTCGGTGAACTGCATCGCGCGCTTCGGCCAACTCGGCTGCATCGCCCGCAGCGGGAAGCCGCGACGCACGACGAAATTTTTCACATGCGCCGCATACACGCGCGGACCGACTTTGAGAAAGCGCGTCTCCCAGTCCTCGCCCTCCCAGCAGTGCGACGGGTCGGCATTCACCGCGAGGGTTTTGTCCCCGTCGCAGATGGCCACGAGCATATTGAAATCATCCGCCGTCGACGCTGCAGTGCCGGGATGAATCTCGTGGCAGAGATAAATGCCGAGCTTCCGCGCGTGATCGCGCAGCTTCTTCGTCTTTTTCACGAAACGATCCTGACCTTCCTTCAGCAGATCGTAGCCCGGTCCCGCCCAGAAGCCCCACGGATAGCCCGTCGCGAGTTCCCAACCGAAGGCCACGCCCCAGAACATCGGCAGCGACTTCACGCCGAGCTCCGCCGCGAGGTCCATGAGCTTCAGCAGATACTTCTCGTGCCAGGCCTCGATCTTCTCCGGCGAGAGCTTCGCCACCTCGGGCGCGATGAACGGATGGCCGGACTTCGTGCCCGTCCAGATCGACGTGTGCACCCAGAAGGGGCAGTGCGCCGAGATGCCATCGAGCCGCATCCCGCGCGACTCGAAGGTGTCACGGATCTCCTTCGCCTTCTTAAAGCCGCCCTTGCCGTCATTCAGCATGTAATTCGACGGCTGCGCGCCCGCCGCTCCGGCGACCTTGGCGTAGTCGAGGAATTGAGCAAGAGACTTGGCGCCGTGCTGCGCGCCTTCGATGGATGCGTGGAATGCGTTCTGTGCCATTGGGGAAAGAAGAGAGTTGAGGGTTGAGAGTTGAGAGAGGGCAATCCGTCTAGCGAGCACGCGCAACGAGCGCAACGGCAAAGGCGGCCGCCCAAGGTGGATGGCGCGCTCCGAGCGCCATGGCAAACGCAGCGCGTCAGCGCCTTCCTGGATTCACCGACTCCCGCCCGGCGCATGAGCCATGGCCCACCGCGTTACCGCATCGACCGAATCAGGCGCTGGATCGCATCATGATTGCCGAGAAAAAAGAACACCAACTCCGGCGGCGTGGCGACAAAGAGGAATGCCAACCGATCATCCAAACCCACGCGACACTCGAACACCGTCTTCGTCAGCCGACGGATTCCGATCCCGGAATGGAGATGCGGGTGGCCCCACGAAGCCACCACTGCATTCATCGCGTCACCGATGACCTTGCGGTCCGCCTTCGACCTCTCGCGAAGCTGTTTGATCAGGTCATCGGCGACTCTTCCCCGCAACAAGGGCTTCGACGTCGCCGGTGAAGGTGCGGAGCTTTCCGGTCTTCCGCTCTTTCGCGATTTTTTCATGCGTTCTCTTTTCAAAGGCCGCCAGTTCCCCCGGCGTGGCCCCATACTCCCGCGACGCGTAGTCAGTGGATTCCACGTGCACCGGCCGCAACGCGATGATTTTCCCATCGACCACGATGCCGATGTCCTCGCCCTTCAAGGCACGGCGCAGCAGCACGGAAAGATTCGCGCGCGCGCTCGTGGGGGTCAGTGTGGTCATGCTCATGACGCAAAAGTGACGCATCTCCGACGGATATGCGAGCACGATTTCCCCACGGCACCGAAAGTACTCCCAGGCTTCAGCCCGCTAAGTCTGTAAATCGGATGCATCCACCTACTCGTGCTGGCCACGCCGCTACGGGCTAAAGCCCAACGACTACGTTGCTACGGCTTGACGATCTCCACCTGGTAAAATTTCGTCGCGCCGGTCGCGCTCAGGTCGGTGACGGTGCGTTCCTGGGCGTTGTCGGTGAAGCTGGAACTGCCGAGCGGGGCGAAAGGGCCGGTGAGCAAGCTCGGTTTCGCTTTTACGGTGTAGTTGCGGTCGGGGAAGCGCGGGCTAAAGATCACGCGCTTCTGGCCGGGGTGGCCGGGGACTTTTTCGAGGCGCAGGCGGAAGACGGAATTCGCGTCGGTGGGGATGAGGCCGGCGGTGTATTCGAAGGCGTTGGTCTGGCCGT
>JANPIS010000421.1:0-2064 GCA_031425095.1 Chthoniobacteraceae bacterium | reverse complement strand
TCAGTCACGTCGGGACGCTTGCGCAGCCGGTCGAGCATCGCCATGAGCGCGGGCTGATTCTTCGCATATCCGGCACACGTCAGTTTGCCGCTCTCGGAAAGCTGCACGCTTTTTGCCCAGACCTCGCCAGCCTCTGGAAATGCCTCGGTGAGACCTTCCATCGCCTGGAGGGCTTGTGGTGTGGATTCGAACCACGAACGAAACTGCCGGATGCGTCCCTGGAGTGCTTCGAGCTCCGTGACATTTGCGTTCATGCCCCGCCACTCCGAGGCGAGGCTGCTCTCCATCCGTGAACGCACGAAATACGTGAGCACCGGAAGAAGGATGGCGGCGACGGCGGCCGCGACGATCCACCGGCGTCGCCGATCGTCGAGCTGCCGGAGCACGGTGTGCCAGCGGCTGACTTGTGGGGTGAGGAACTCAAACACCGCTGGCGACTGGCGAAAGAGCTGTGCGGCAGCGTCGATCGCCGCGCCTGGGTGATCCGTGCTGGTGCCTTCCGGGCGCTCCAGCCGGCTGTCGATGCCCATGCGCCGGAGCTGCTGGCGGATCTCGATGCAGAGCTCCTCCGCCGTGGCCGGCGTGCCGCCGAAGCGTGCTTCCCGCACCTGCTGGCGCACCGCCTCGGGCAGCCGCCCAAGCGTGATGCGGACCTCGCGTGAGAAGCCATCCGCATCGAATGCATTCGTGCGCGCGCCCCCTGCGCCGGGGAGCGTGCGCACGGCCGCGATGCCGCCGCCCGTGGCGATTACGAGATCGACGTGCGTTCCATTGGCGATGAAGTGGAGGGCAGCCTCGCCGCGTTCGCGCGGAACGCAGGCATCGAGACCGAGCGAAAGCGACGCGGCGCGGCAGCCGGCCGCGGCTAGGAAACGATCCACGGCTTCCATCCGCTTCGCCGGCACGCCCGCGACCGTCGCTCGCTGTGATCCATCGGGCATCGCGTAGGCGCAATGAGCGAGCCGGAGATCGGCGACAGGAATCGGGAACTCACGCTCGGCGCGCAGCTCGAGATAACCGCGCAGATCGTCGGCACCGATGGCCGGCACCTCCGTCGAAGCGATCAGCGCCCAACTCGCGGGGATGCAGACGACGCTGCGGCGTTCGCGGATGCCGGCGGTCTCGAGGTGCGAAGCGAGTTGCTGGCCAGCCTTCTCCGGATCGGCGAGCAATGCGTCCGCCCCGATCGGCAGCGCGAATGAGCGCCCGAGCTGCGCCGCGCCCGCTTCGTGGCGCACAAGGCTCACGGCGATGCGACCGGACTCGATGCTTAAAGCCAGCACACTGCGCACTTGCAGGCGCTTCTTCAGATCATCGAGCGTGAGCTTCATTGCGCACCTTTCTTGAGCTGCGCCAGCTCTTCACGGATTTCGCTCCCGAGCGCCCAGCCGAGTGGCGCGAGATTGCGGCGATAGACGATCTGCGGTGTGCCGGTGCTCTGATCAATGATGAGCTTCTCCCGGCGATAACCGCGCCCGTGACGCCCCACCGCTGCGACGTCCGCCGTGACCTGTGACGACCGCCCCGTGAGCAGGGGACCGATCGCGGTCGCCGTTGGCTCGCCGATGACGTCCACGATCCAGGCGTAACCGGTGTCTTCCTGCGCGCGTGTGGCGCGAGCCGCGACGAGGTCGGCAGCCTTGTCATCACTGAGACCGGGGAGGCACGCAAGCACGGCTTCACTCGCCGTGTTCACGTTGATGAGGCCGTAAAGGTATGGGTCATCCGAAACCGTAATCTCGTAGGCGATCTGGGTGAATTCCTCTTCAGTGAGCGCGCCGGCGGCCTTGCAGCGGAGGTAAAACTCCAGCGGGCTGCGGTTCGTGCCGTTGGCGGCATTGGCGACGCGCTGCCCGCGTCCGTCACCGAGGATGCCGTCGATCAACTCGGTCAATTCCGTGGCCGGGGGTGTCACACGCGAGATGTTGATCCGCTTCGTCGTGGTGCTGCCGGTCTGATTGTTCGATTCGCGATTGAAGATCGTGACGTACTCGAGAATGCCGAAATCAAGTTTGCCGTCGGCGTTATCCGGCGGCTCGGTGGCCGCGCCGTCGTTCTCGTTGG
>JANPIS010000420.1:0-8222 GCA_031425095.1 Chthoniobacteraceae bacterium | reverse complement strand
GCGCGTCCCGTGGTGAACCAGCCCACCACCGTCCCGGCGCCTGCCAACCCGCAGACGCCACGCGCAACCGCAGTCCCTACGGCGACCGCGATCCCACGTGCTGTCGCTGCGGCCGGCACGCCTTCCGCGGCTCCCAATGTGACGACTCAGATCGCGATGCCGGTCCCAGCAGCCCAGGCCGGACCGACCGCAGTTCCGGCCCCGAGCGTTGCCGCGAAGGCCAAGTCCACGCAGAAGATGTCCGCCCCCACGGCAACTGCCGTGCCGATTCCCGTCGCCAAGGCCGCACCCGCAGCGACTCCAGTCGCCACACCCGCCGCAGCCGTTCCGGTAGCCAGACCAGCCACGGCCGTCCCGGTCGCGAAAGTCGCGGCAGCCGCAGTCGGCGTCGCTGCCCCGGTCGTGGCGAAAGCCGCGCCCACTCCAGTCGCGAAGGCCTCGGCGGTGGCGCAGGCCAGACCGATCGCCACTCCAGTCCGGCCTGCTGGACCGTCGGCGCCATCGGCTCCGGGCGTTCCCGCACCCCACGCCCCAACACCTCCCGACACGTCAAATCTCCCCGCGAAGACAATCGGTGCCTACGACGTTCACCACCGACTCGGCGTGGGTCGTTGGGGCTCCGTGTATGCCGCGGTGCAGACGGCGATCAACCGGCCCGTCGCGCTGAAAATCCTCGATCCGGAGCGGGCCAAGGACGAGGCACAGATGCAAAATTTCGCCGCCAACGCCCGCGCCAAGGCGGCCGTTCAGCACCCGTCGATCCTCGCCGTGTACGAAGCCGGCGAGCAGGATGGTCACACCTTCTACACCCGGGAATACGTCGCCGGTCGCAACCTGGCCGAGGTCGATAGCGCCGGTGCGAAAATCGATGAACCAACGGCGGTGAAGATCCTCCAGGTGGTCGGCGAAGGGCTCGCCTACTTCCAGGCTCAGAACATTCCGCACTCGATGGTCGAAGCCCGTAGCATCTATCTCGGCGGAGACGGACAGCCACGGCTGGCTAATCTCGCATCTCAATCGGGCGAGGAACAGCCGAGCTTCCAGCGCGAGGTGCAGGCGCTCGGCAAGGTATTACTGAGCGTGCTCCCCGCCGCGCAGAAGCTCTCGCCCGGTTTGCGCACGCTGCTGAGTCGGATGGTCCAGACGGCCGACGGCAATCCGAATGGCTTCACCGCGTGGCCCCCGGTGCTCAAGGCCGCGAAGGCGCTCGAGCCCCAGGTCGTGCCGGTGGAGGCCGCCAAGATCAACGCCGGCGATCGCGCTGCCGTGGCCGCCGTCGAAGCCGCGCGAAAGGCCCAGCAGCGCTCCATTTATCTCACCATCGGAAGCGCGGTCAGCCTCGTCTGCTTACTCGGATTCCTGGTGTGGTTCTTCATGATCCGTGGCGGAGAGCGTGAGCATGATGAACTCATCCACATACCTGGGGGCGACTTCCTCTTCCAGGCTGGCGAACCGGCGACAGTGCCTGAGTTCTGGATCGATAAGTACGAAGTCACCATCGGGCAATACGCGGAATTCCTGAAGGATCTCGAGGAACATCCGCGTGGCCAGTATCCAGACCTCTACGAGCGGATCGAACACCTGAATCAGCCGCCGCTGAAGCGTGTGGAAGGCGGCCACCGTCCGCCGAACTGGCACATCTTTTACCCACGCGCCAAAGGCAAAATGGAAGTCGCGGGCACACCTACGTCGCTCGATTCGCCGGTCGTGGAAGTCGATTGGTGGAGCGCCTACGCCTATGCCAAGTGGCGCGGACGCGAGCTGCCCACCGAGCAGGAGTGGGAGAAAGCCGCGCGCGGAACCAAGGGCTTTATCTATCCGTGGGGCGAAGAGGCCGACCCGAAGCGTGTGAACTCTGGCGTCGACTACAACAACGGAAACCCAGCCGCCAAGGCGGAGATCGATGGCTTCATCCGCTACGGTGACGTGGATAAGCAAAACAAGGACGAGAGCCCCTTTGGCACGATCGGCATGGCTGGCAATGTGTCCGAGTGGATCCTCGACTGGGCGGTCGGTCCCGACAAGCGCACCAAGTTTCCGATGATCAAAGGCGGCAACTTCCGCGACCCCGACGTGAAACTCGACCGCCGCATCACCGATCGCCGACCCGACGCCACACACGACTGGCTGGGCTTCCGCACGGTGAGCCACAGCGCGCCGAAGAAATAATCGCTTTGGCAATGTGATCGGTGCTGCGCCATAGGTGCATCGCGTTCCCTCCCCGAAACGATCTCCCCACTTAGCGATGAAACTCCGCCTCCTTCTCCTCCTCGCCGCCGTCCTCGCGGTCGCTCCGGCCCATGGCCAGATCGGCGTGCAGCTCTCGCTCAAACGCCGGATGTTCGTCGCCCACGAACCGGTCATCGCCACGGTGACCCTGACGAACACCAGTGGGCGCGAGTTGCTCCTCGAGGACACGCCGGAACTGCAGTGGTTTGGCTTTCAAGTCAATGGGTCAGGGGAAAGCATCGTCCCGCCGCGCAACCCGGACTACGGTCTCGACTCGGTGCGCCTTCAAGCCGGTGAGACGGTGAAAAAATCCGTGAACCTAAACGAACTCTACGCCCTCGGCGACCTCGGCAGCCTGAAGGTGCGGGCGACGATCTACCTCGCACCCGAGAAGCGTTACTTCACCTCGCGTCCCGTGCAGATCGAGATCACCGATGGACGAGTGATTTCACGCCAGGCCGCCGGTGTTCCGGAAGGTTTGGTCAATTCCGGCGCGCTCCACATGTTCACGCTGCTCACGCACTTTCAGGATGAAGGCCGGATGTTGTATGTCCGGGTGCAGGATCGCGATGATGGCCGGGTCTTTGGCACCTATCCGCTCGGCCGGCTCATCGACGGTGCGCCACCGCAGGCCGAGTTCGACAGCGGCAATAACCTCTACGTGCTCCACCTGATCGGGAAGCAGGCATGGGTGCTGACCAAGATCGGCGTGAATGGTGAGTTCATGGGTCAGACGCACTACAACGCTGCCAAGTCCCGCCCGTCGCTGCGCAAGCTCGCGGACGGTCGTCTGCAGGTCGTGGGTGGACGCAAGGAATCACCGGTGGCGCAAGTGCCGACGGCACCGCCCGTGAAGCTCTCGGACCGCCCGGCGGGCTTGCCGCGTTAGTCGCGGGAATAGGCCAGTCGGTCTGCTTTACCTACACGCGCGCCGCCTGGACGTGCATCCAGTCGAAGTTCTTCGTGCGACCGAGACTGCACCAACCTTCCCCTTCCCAAAATCCCCACCACGGTCCATAAGCCGGACGGGCAAGGGTCGCGCGGTCGCGGCCCCATTTGAGCTGATTGTTATCCGGGTCGTAGTCGATCGCGATGCCCCAGGCGTGCGTGGACCAACTCGTGCCACCACGCTTCCTGCGCACGTTCAGGCAGCCGCCCCACACGTCGAGCCGCAGATCATGGATGCCGTCCGCACCGTAGTGATCGAGCGTCTTTTTCAACACCCGCTGCACCGAAGCCGCGACTTTCTTGTGACATGTCATCTTCGTCACCTTCACACCGAGATCCCACGCGATGAAGTGCGTGTAAGGCAGCACGATCGTCGTCTGGTTCTCCCCCACGGGTCCGTAAAAATCCATCAGCTTCGCCTCCTTCTCCGCCGGCCATCCATTGGGATTTGAGCCAGATGGCTTCTCGTCGCGCCAGTTCGGAGGCAGCGTCCCATTCGTGTCGAAGTAAGCCAGGTCCTCGTAGGCATTTTGCGTACTCGGTCCCCAGAGACCGTCGATCACGCCAGGATCGATTCCGTGATCGTGAGCGATCAATTGCAGATAAGCCGCCAACTTTCGCGCCCCATCGCCGCCGAGAATTTTCGCACGATGCTTGGGGCTGAGTTCGGCTTTGCGTTGATCAAGCACGCCCTCGAGCAGACCAACCGTCTGCGGATCGAGGCTGCCCGGGCTGGTAATGACACCGACGCCGGATTTCGTGAGAAACTTCTGCGCGAGGCTAATGGCGGAGTCTGGAACAGGCATGGGATTGAGTGGTGAGAGGTGGGGAGTTTTCGATCGGTAGAGTTACTTCATCGATTCCGGGCAACCGGAGCCCGGGCTGCGAGGAAAGTCTCCGCTCTCCGAGGCACGCTCGTCCAGCACAATACCCGCCGGCAAAACTCCGCGCCCGCGAGTAACCCGCGACGAACGGTGACGTCCCCAGCGTTCTCGATCGAGTCCTCACGGCTGTCTCGTCCAACGGGAGGCCGTCAGAACGGCTCGCATGACCACGCACTCGATTCGTGGAAAAAGTCTGTTGACGCGTTGCATCGGTTCGCGCAGCTTGCCCGCCATCAGACCGCGCTCCCGGTGGCGGCTCCCTTCTTCGGAGTCGTGCAGGTTTCCAAGAAACCCCGAAACGGCTGACTCACGCACCTCGTGCGTCTCGTCCCACTTCATTCCAGCCCTTATTCCATTCTCCCACGACGGGCGGCATTTGTGCCGCCGTCCATCCGGTTGACTCTCTTATGACTGAGCCCGCAGACAAATTCCTCCTCGAGGCAGAGGATGAACCCAAGAAAGCCGCCAAAAAGCGGACGACCAAAGCGAAGGCGGCAACCGAGAAGGTTGCAGCGGAAAAGCCGGCGAAGCCACGGGCTAAACGGACGACGAAGAAGACTGAATCTCCAGAACTGGAATCTCCTCCGGAGCCCGCTCCTGAGCCGGTGGCTGAAAGCCCCGCACCAAAGGCTGCACCGGTGCCTGTTCGTGTCGAAACGCCTGCACCTGCCGCGCCTTCAGCACCGATCGCCACGGAGCCCGCGGTGAGACCCCGTCCGATTTACATCCCACGGCACGTCGCGAAAGAACTCGAGGCGGCCGGCATCGCTCAGGACAGTCCCGAGGCCGTGGCCTTCATGCAGAATCTCATGCGGCAGCAGCCGCCACCGCCAGCACCTCCGCCACCGCGCGTCGAGGTGCGGATGAAACATCACCGCGCGCCGGAGCATCGCGAGACCGCCCAGCAGGAACCCGAGGAAACGCTCTCGCATGAACCGGTCAGCGAGGAGTCGCTCGGCATCGCCGAAGGCATCGTGGAAGTGTCCGGCAAGGGCTTCGGCTTCCTGCGCGATCCGCAGCGTAATTTCGTCCAGCACCCCGCCGACGTTTTCGTCACGCCGGAGATTTGTCGCTCTTTCAATCTTCGCGACGGCCAGTGGCTGAAAGGCGAGACCCGTCGCGGTAATCGCGGCGCGCAAGTCTTCCGTGTGATCGAGATCAATGGGGAACCGCCGGAGAAAGCGCGAATGCTGCCAGCCTTCGATGAACTCACCGTGCTGAGTCCGATGGAACCTTTCCGGCTCGAGACGGTGCCCGAACGTTTTACCACCCGGATCATCGACCTCATGGCACCGATCGGCAAAGGCCAGCGGGGCCTCATCGTCGCGCCGCCGCGCACGGGCAAGACCACGCTCCTCCAGCACATCGCGGAAGCCGTGAAGCAGAATCACCCCGATGTCCATCTCATGATCCTGCTCGTCGATGAGCGGCCGGAGGAAGTCACGGAGTTCAAGCGCACGCTCGGTCGCGACACGGAGATCATGGCCAGTTCAAATGACAGCGACGTGAAATCGCACACGCGCATTGCGCAGCTCGCCATGGAGCGCGCCAAGCGCCTCTGTGAGCAAGGCAAGGACGTCTTCATCCTGCTCGACTCGATCACCCGCGTGGGCCGCGCCTTTAACAATGCCACCGGCGGCGGAGGTCGCACGATGTCCGGCGGGATTGATTCACGCGCGCTGGAGATTCCGCGCAAAATCTTTGCCGCCGCGCGCAATACCGAGGAAGCGGGCTCACTTACCATCATCGCCACGGCACTTATCGATACCGGGAGTAAGATGGATGAACTCATCTTTCAGGAGTTCAAGGGCACGGGAAACATGGAACTCGTCCTCGATCGCAAGATCAGCGACATGCGCATCTATCCGGCGATCGATATGTACCAGAGCGGCACACGCCGCGAGGAGTTGCTCATTCCCGCCGACGACTTGCACAAGATCGGCGTGATCCGCCGCGGCCTCAGCGGCGGCAAGCCGATCGACGCGATCGAGCGCCTCATTCACTTTATGAAGCGCTTCCCGACCAACGCGCAAATGCTGCGCGAGATTCCGGGATAGGTTTCCGGCCATCCTCGACCAAAGACTGATACGAGAGCTGGAGCTGGCGGGAAGGTTGCGACGAAACCCGTCACATCAAATCGCCCCGAGGATTTCGCACGCTTCAGACCCTGTCTTGGTGCTGTCCGATTCATCCACCAACGCCCTGCGCGCGTATGGACTACGCAATCTGCACGGACACCGTGGCAGGCCTCTTTCGATTCTTTGCGTCCTTACCGAATAGTCAGCCACTGGCGATCTCATGAATATCCACCAACGGAATCTCCCGCGCGTCGTCATCATTGGTGGCGGCTTCGGCGGGCTCGAAGCCGCGAAGGCTCTGCGCAAGGTGCCGGTGCGCGTAACGTTGCTCGACCGACAGAATCATCACCTTTTCCAACCCCTGCTCTATCAGGTGGCGACCGCGGCACTCTCGCCGGCGGACATCGCCGAGCCGCTGCGCGCGATCTTGAATCGACAGCCGAACGCCGAAGTCATCCTCACTGACGTGAAGACGGTGGATCCGGCGAAGAAGTGCGTGAGCACCAGTGATGGCGAAATTTCCTACGACTATCTCATCGTCGCCGCGGGCGCGCGACACAGCTACTTCGGGCATCCGGAGTGGGAGCGGTTTGCACCGGGGCTGAAGTCAATCGACGACGCCCTCGAGATCCGGCGGAGGATGCTCATGGCCTTTGAGGTCGCCGAAAAAACGAACGATGACGCAGAGCGACGAGCGGCGCTCACCTTTGTCGTGATCGGCGGCGGACCGACGGGTGTAGAACTGGCGGGCGCGATCGCCGAGATCGCGCGTTTCACGCTGGTCAAAGACTTCCGCCACATCGACGCGAGTCTCGCGCGCGTGATTCTGCTCGATGCAGGTGAACGCGTGCTCTCCGGCTTTGCGCCCGATCTCTCCGAGTCCGCGCGGCGGCAGCTCTTCGACATCGGTGTAGATGTGCGCCTCCTCGCCCGCGTCGAGAAACTCACGGAATGCTCCGTGATCCTCAAAGACGGTGAAGAGATCTCCACCCGCACGATCGCGTGGGCAGCGGGCAATGCCGCTTCGCCGCTCGGGCTCAGCCTCGGCGCGCCCTGCGATTCGCAGGGTCGCGTGATCGTCCGCGAAGATCTGAGCATTCCCGGCCATTCGGAGATTTTCGTCATCGGGGATATGGCGCACTTTGCACCGGGCGGCGGAACTCCGCTGCCAGCACTCTCGCCCGTGGCCATGCAGCAGGGTCGGCACGTCGCGCGGAATATCCGCACGCTGATTGCCGGCGGCTGGTCGGAGCGCTTTGGATACTGGGACAAGGGCACGATGGCCACGATCGGACGGCATCGCGCAGTGGCGGACACCGGGTTTCTGCGCTTCAGCGGATTCGTCGCGTGGTTGGCTTGGCTTTTTGTTCACCTGATCTTCCTCGTCAGCTTCCGAGACAAGATCCTCGTGCTCTTGAACTGGGCCTGGCAATACGCGACCAAGGGCCGCGGTGCGCGACTGATCACGGGACGGCAAACGACGTAGCCCGGCTCCGATCAGCTCTGCACGAGCACCTCTGCGAGGTGCAGGCTCTCCACGACGCGGCGGCCATTGCGGTCGAGCCAGCCCTGGATTTGCATCAGGCAGCTGGAATCATTGCTCACCACATACCCGACGGCCGTTCCGAGGATGGAGTTGCACTTCACCTCGGCCATCGCCGTCGAGTCCTGCGAATACTTCACCGCAAAGGTTCCGCCGAATCCGCAGCAGGATTCACCTTCCGCCATCTCGATGAGTTCCAGCCCCTACACCGCGCGGAGCAGGGTGCGCAGGGCTTCGCGTGTGCGGAGTTCCCGCAGGCCGTGGCAGCCATTGTGGAAGGTCACCTTGTTCGGAAACTTCGCGCCGAGATCGCGCACGCCGAGTTGGTTCACGAGGAATTCGCTGAACTCCCACGTCTTCGCCCTGAGCCTCTTCGCTTCCGTTTCCTCGGGCTGGTGCTCGCAAAGCTCGGCTTAGAATTTCTTGAACATCGCCCCGCGCGAACCCGACCCGCTCACGACCACCTCGGTGTCGCGGAAGACCGGCATTTGTCGCCGCGCCACATCACGCGCTTCTTCCCAGTAGCCGGAATTGAAGGGC
>JANPIS010000419.1:0-3853 GCA_031425095.1 Chthoniobacteraceae bacterium | reverse complement strand
ATCGAGCTCCGCAATGCGCGCGGGAGCAAGGTGTCGGTCGTGCGTTCCGGAGAAGACGTGGAAGTCGCGCTGAAGCTCAAGCGCGGGGTCGCGCAGAGCGTGCCGGGGATCGCCATTCAGGTGTCCGTCTCCACCAATCTCGGCGTGCCGGTCTTCTGCCACGGCAACTGGCTGAACGGCGAAAGCTTCGACGATCTACCGGACGGCGCGACGGTGCTCTGCCGTATTCCGTCGCTCCCGCTGCCCGTCGGACACTTCCGGCTCGGCTTCAGTGTGAAGCGGAATTTTCACTCCAGCGAAGTGCTCGATGCGATCAACGATGCCTTCGACTTCCACGTCGATGCAGGCGCGTTTTTCAAAACGGGCAAGCTGCCGCTAATGCAGGCCGGGGTAAGTCTCGTGAACGCGGAATGGCGCCTCGAATGAGGGCGAGTCTTCAGGGAACTGCCGCCACAACGTTCGGAGCCGCATACGAACGGACCGTCTCCGCGAGGCCGGCGTCCACGTCAATCTGTGGTTCAAAAGCGATCTCCCGCCGGATCTTCGCAATGTCGGCGACCGAGTGCGGAATATCGCCCGCCCGCGGAAGTTCGTGGATCGGTGCGGGCAGGTTCGCGAAGCCGAGCGCTGCGACGCGGGCGGCGATCATCGTGTGGAGCTCGCGAAGCGTGGTGCCGGCGCCGAGGCCGACATTGAAGACCTGGCCAGGCACCGCGGGATTCTGCGCGGTGGCGGCGAGAAGATTCGCCTGCACGACATTCGCGACGTGGCAGTAATCGCGAGTGCTCGAGCCGTCGCCGTAGATGCGGCAGGCGCTGCCGTTCATGAGCGCCGTGATCCACTGCGGGATCACCGCTGCGTAGCCGCCCTCGGGATTCTGCCGCGGGCCGAAGATGTTGAAGTAGCGCAGGCCGACCGTTTCGAAGCCGTAGCGATCGAAGAAGACGGCGGCGTAAAGTTCCTGCATGAGCTTCGACGCACCGTAGGGCGACAACGGAGTGCCGATCGCGGATTCGATTTTCCGCGGGTGAGCGTCGTCGCCATAGACCGCGCTCGAGGTGGCGTAGATCAGGCGGCGCACGGCATTGTCCCGCGCGGCGGCAAGGAGGTGCAGCGTGCCTGTGACGTTCGTGGCGTGGCACGCGATGGGATCTTCAATCGAGAGCGGGACCGAAATAAACCCGGCATGATGAAGCACGTAATCGACGTCGCGCGTCGCCTTGCGGCAGACGTCCGGATCGACGATCGAGCCTTCGTGAAAATGAAATCGACGCCACGCCGCTTCGCCGACTTCGCGCCGCACGGCCTCGAAGTTGTGCGGCGTGCCGGTGGAAAAATCGTCGAGGCCGATCACCCGCTGCTCGAGTTGCAGCAGAGTCTCCAGCAGATGCGAGCCTATGAAACCCGCGCAGCCCGTGATCAGCCACGTCCGCGGTTCGGTGCGCAGATCCTGGGAGAGGCGTGCAAGGGCGGTCATCGACAAGGCACGATCAAACACTGGAACGCGGTGCAAACAGAACGTTTAAAAATCGAGATACTTCGTCGCGAGGACCGCGTTGCGCGAACGCAGACAGGGAATGCCGCCGATCACCGGATAGATCGAAAGGCACTCCGCGCAGAAGAGATGGCCGCTGTGCTTCACGAGCGCGAGCCGGCAGCTGGGACAGGCGAGTTCCGGTCGGACCGCGGCGCCAACGGGTTTGCGGATGGCGATCAAGGCGGTGTGATTTTCCGCGCGGACGGGATGCTGGAGCAGACGGTGCTCGGCGATGTCCCAGCCGAGTTCGCGCGCGATCGCCGGCAGACCGCGGACGTAGCCATGCTCCTCGATGCGCTGTCGCGTCGCGTCGTTTCCAAGCTCGTAGCTCGGCTCGAAGAGGATCAGCCAGCGATTCGCGACGCGATACAGCTCAAGCAGGGCCTCGCGTTCGCGCCCGTGATTCGGCTCCAGCGAGTGCGCCGTGTACACGACGTCGAAGGCGCCATCCGCCGCCGGAATCGCAAAGAGGTCACCGGTGAAAAGCAGATGACCTGGCTGGCCGCGCTCCGCCGCGTGTCGTTGCGCAAAGGCAATGCGCGACCAGGCAATGTCGAAGCCCGCGACCACCGCCGGCCGCTGCGGCAGACGCTCCACCACACTGCACAACGTCGTCGCTTCCCCCACACCGGCTTCGAGCAGCGAAGCCGCGCCAAGCGGCGCGAGCACTTCGGCGATCTCCGCCACGTAACGCTCGCGCCCCGCCCGGTGCGCCGGATTTTTCCACGCCTCGGTGTAGCTGCCGCTCTGCAGGTCGTACGAGATGAGCACCGCCTCGGGATCGTTCACGCCGCTGCCCGACTCGCGGAGCAGCGCCATGATGTTCGTCTTTTTGTCGTAAAGCTCGCGGAGTTCGCGGGCGGAGGGGCGGTTCATCGGCGGGTAACAAGCCGGAGAATCGCGATGATTGGCAAACCCCAAAACCTTGGCCGATGAAGGTCGGCGGCATCCTCATCGCGCGGCTCGACTCGAGCCGCCTGCCGGGCAAACAGCTTCGCGTTTTCGCCGGCCGCACCTTGTTCGACTGGCTGCTCGTGCGACTCGACACGAGCGCCGGCCCGTTGGTGCTCGCGACGTCCGATCGCGCAGTGGACGATCCGCTCGTCGCTTTCGCCGAGAGCCGCGCGCTGCCGTGCTTCCGCGGGAGTGTGGACGACGTCGCGTCGCGCGTGCTCGGCGCAGCGGAAGCGCAGGGGTTCACGCATTTCTTCCGGCTCAATGGCGACAGTCCTTGTGTGCTGCCGTCGCTCTTCGAGCAGGCGCGCGCGCTGGTGGCGGCTGATCCGATGCTCGACTTCGTCACGAACCTGCTCCCACGGTCGTATCCTTACGGCGTTGCCTGCGAGCTCTTCCGCACCGCTGCCTTCCGCGAGGCCAGCGCGCAGATGCACGACGCGCGCGATCGCGAGCACGTCTCGCGTTTCTTCTACGAAAACCTCGCGCGCTTTCGCCACGCCGGGCTGCCCGTCTCTGAGGTGCCGCTTGACCACGTGCGCCTGACCGTGGACACGGAGGAGGACGCGCAGTTCTTCGAGCAGCTTTTCCGCCGTGCCGGCGATCGCTGGCCGCATTGGACGCTCGCCGAAATGACCGCCGCCGCCCTCGACTTGCGCGCGGCAGTCACCTGAATCTTCGCCCACTCATGTTCAACCTCTTCTGCATCCGCCCCAAGGGCTTCAATATCGGCAATGAAGCCATTTTCATGGGCCTCCAGCATTTCATTCACGCCGCCTTTGGCCAGGTCGTGAATCTGATCTCGCTGCCGGCGACGTCACGCTACGAGAGCCAGGCGAAGGGCGGACTGACCGCGAAGACGATCTACGAGATCAATCAGTACGGACACGGGGTAATCGTCGGCGGCGGGAATCTTTACGAGAACGGCGAACTCGATGTGACCCTCGATGCGCTGAAGTCGCTTGAGGTGCCTCTGATGCTCTTCAGCCTTTCGCGCGGCCGCGTTTACAATCGCCGCAACGAGCTGGTCGAGCGCACCGACGTCATGCCTGACCGCGTGCTCAAGGCGCTGCACGACCGCGCCAACTACTCGCTCGCCCGCGATGGCGCCACGCACGCGCACCTGCTTTCCCTCGGTTGCTCGCGAGCGCAGCTCGGCGCCTGCCCCACGCTTTTCCTCAACCGGCTCGAGTCGAATCTGCCGCCGCTCTTCGCGCACGATCGCGGCGAGGTGCTGATCTCGATCCGGCATCCGAGCCTGATGAATATCTCGCTGCAAAAGCAGGCGCAGGTGGTCGATGACATCCGTGGCATCGTCGCCTATCTGCGCCAGACGGGGCGCAAGGACATCCGCATGCTCTG
>JANPIS010000418.1:0-6296 GCA_031425095.1 Chthoniobacteraceae bacterium | reverse complement strand
TCGATGCCGGAGCCGGTGTTGCCGCGGTCCGTGGTGCCGTCGAGGCCGAGACCGAGGTAGCTACCGAGGACCGTGTTGCTACTGCCGCTGATCTCGATGCCGTCGTCGCCAAAACGGTTAATGACGAGGTCGCGGATGGTGCTGTTACTCGCCGTGATGCGGAGTCCATCCACGCCGACCCCCGCCCCGGCGCCATTGAGTTCGATGATCGGCGTGCCGGCGTAATCGGGCTCGGATTCGCCGTCGATGAACACCGCATCGGTGATCGTGGGCAGGGCCGAGAGTACGTTGATCGTATGCGGGCCGGCCCCGGCGATGTTGAAGGTGATCGTGTCGAGTCCCGTGGAGGCGTTCGCCGCTTGGATCGCTTCGCGGAGCGAGATCGCCCCGTCGGAGCCCTTGTTCGCGTTGAGCGCTTCTAGCGATGAAACGTTGCCATCGCTGGCATCAGAGGTCGTCGTCACGATCAAAGTGCTCGCGACATTCGTGACTGTCACCGCGATTGCCTGCGTATCCGTGCCGCCATTGCCATCACTGACCTGCACGGTGAGATCGTAAACATTGTTCAGCCCCACATCCGTGGGGTTTTCAAAATCCGGGGCCGCGAGAAAGGTCAGCACGCCGGTCGTGGGATTGATGGTGAACTTCGCGGCATCGCCACCCGCGAGGATGCTATAGCCAGGTGTGCCGCCATCGGGGTCGGTGATCGTCACCGTCGTCACCGCCGTGGTGTTTTCCGCCACGCTGATCGCCGCCGTCGGCCCGCCCCCATTCGAAGTGATCACCGGCGCATCGTTCACTGCTGTGATCGTCAATACGACCGTAGCCGATTGCGAGTTGAGCGACCCATCGCTCGCCCGGAAGACGAAGCTGTCGGTCCCGTTATAGTTCGCCACCGGTGTATAACTGAAGGAGCCGTTGGCATTGAGAGTGAAGGAGGCGGCATTCGACGGTCCGCTCACGAGTACCGCCGTCAGCGCCGACCCTTCGATGTCGGTGGCATTGGCGAGCACGCCAGGCGCCGAGACGGACAACGACCCATCTTCCACCAGCGTATAGGTAAACTGTCGAGCCGGCTCGGCGGCAGCGACGCCTCCCCCCAAGGTTCCGTGATTCGCATTCGCGGTGAGATCCAGCGCCGTGCTGCCACTCGCCTCGGAGAATCTCCAATATCCCGCAAGCCCAGTCTCGGAGCCCGTCAGTGTCGCATTGTAGTTCGCCGCAATTTCCGCGCCGGTGCGCGCGCCACTCCAGACGCGGACTTCATCGATCAATCCTTGGAAGAGCTGAGTCGATGAATTCTGCCGACTGCCAATGGTCAGTTCATTCAGCGCTGGATATGCGTCGCCGATTGCCCCGGTCCCGGAGTAGGTATGCACCAGCGTCCCGTTCACATAGGTGTTCACGACCCCGGCGTTGTAAGTCACGGCAAGATGCGCCCATTGGTTCGCGGCGAGGGTATAACCGGTATCCACCCAATTCCACCCCGGCGTCGTATTTGCGAAGGCCCACTGCACTTTACCAGTGGAGCTGATGCCCAACTCGTATTCGCCTTCCTTGTTCAGGATGATTTGCTGCCCGCTCGGTGTGCCTTGTCGCTGCACCCACGCCTCCATCGTCACGGCATTCGTCATCGTGAGGCTCGCCGATGAGTTGACCACGACCTTGTCATCGACGCCGTCGAAGATCAGCCCCTGATTGACGACGACCGGGGCGTCGTTCACGGCGTTGATCGTGAGGCTGGCCGTGTCCGTGGCGGTGGACAAGGCGCTGACCCCGCCGTTGGTCGATGTATCGAGCAGGTTCCCGTTCGTGCCGACGGTCTGATCCCAGGCCCGGAAAGTGACGGCGCTGGCCAGCGTGCCGTTGTAGTTCGCGTTGGGCTGGAAGTAGAGACGCGTGCTGGCATCGGCGGCCAGCAGCCGGGCGTTGTTATTCGCCACTGCGCCGAGTGCGATCCAGTTCGTCCCGGCGTCGATGGAATACCACCAAGTCCCATTAGCCGTATCCGCCGCGGTCACCGCGATGCCGAGCAAGGCGCCAGTATCCGGGTCGGTGACATTATCGACCTGCCCGGATGGGCTGGCGAAATCCACCAGCGCCGAGACGAGTGTGCCGACCGCACCCGACGGGGGAGCGGCATCTTCGTTGATGGCCGTCAGCGACGGGCTCTTGCTCCCATCGAGGACCGGCGCCGCATTGACGTAGGGTTTGATCGACACGCCACCGATGTTCCATTCTTCAGAAGCGGCCAAGCTCCAGGACATGGTGACTGACGCCGCACCCGCTTCCTTGCTGCCGGCACCCGTCCGGCCATTGGTCAGTTCCCATTCTTCGGTCTGTCCCGCCAGCGCCGTCACCGACATGGATAGATCGGTATAGAGCGTGTCGATGACCAACTCCCCCGCGCCGCTGGTCACATTCACGGAAGCCGTCCCGCTGCTGCCGCTGGCACCCTGAAACGTCCCGGTCGGGGTCGTTTGATTCACGTTGTTGAACGCCTCCGCGCCGCCCAGGACCGTCCGCGTGCCATTGAACGTGGCAACGATATTGGCGGTCCCAACCGCCGGTGCCACGAGCTGCCAAATCTCACTGGTGTGCGAATTAACGCCCACATGTCGGCCGACGAGGGTCATGGCGACGCCGCCATAAGTGACCCCCGTTGACTGACCAGTGGTAAAGGCAAGACCGACCGTGAGGAGGCGATTGCTCCCGCTGGCGACCGTGTGCGACCAGGTGAGGCTCGCAGCGCCACCGGAAACCGTCGCGGCGGAACTGCTGCTATTCGCCGTGATGACGCTCGCGGCGATATTCTGCGCAAACTCGGACGTGCTGTTCGTGGTGTTGTTGGTCGCGGTGGCGGAGACGAATTCAAGCGGCGAGACAGCGGCCGTGAGCGTCGAGTTGATCGTCGCGTTGCCGCTGCCATCGGTCGTCACATTGGCGAAACCGAGATACCGCTGCCCTTCCCCGAAGCCCGTGCCGTCGGCAGTAGTGCTCGCAAAGAACTCGAGGCGGAAGGTCGTCGAAGCCGTGCTGTTGAACGCACCCGTCATGGTGATCTGCGAGCCCGTGGTGCTGGCGGTCGAGAGCACCGGGAAATTTTGCAGATTATTCGCGCCGCCATCGGCGTCGCCCGTGTCGTTGGCGATCACACCATCCGCTCCGAGATCGATGCCCAGCCCGGTGTTGGAGAAAATCAAGTTGCCAAGGATCGAGACGCCAGTGCTCGCCGGGATGAAGATGCCGTCGCCCGCGTTGAAAGCGATCGTGTTGCCCTGCCCCGCGGTGGCACCGCCAATCGTGGTGTTGTTCGCCGTGCCGCCGTTGCCGACGAGGATGCCGTGGCCCGAATTGCCGAGCGCCGAAGTGCCGTTGGCCTGCGTGCCGATGAGGTTGCTCTGGATGATCGTCCCAGTGCTTGCGCCCGCATCGCCGAGGTCGATGCCGTCGCTGGTGTTGCCCGCGATGAGATTGCCGATGACCTGGTTGTTCAGCGCGTTGTTGTCGATATCGACACCATCGTCGTTGTTGCCGAAATCGAGCGTCCCAGTGACATCCGTGCCGATGTAATTTCCGCGCACGACATTGTTGTTCGATCCGCCTGCCGCACCGCCGATCTGCACGCCATCGCTGTTGCCGGCGATCACGTTGCGATGCGCGGTCGTCGCGCCGCCGATGGTGTTATTGCTCGCGCCGTCGATGATGAACACGCCGTCGTTGGAATTGCCCAGCATCACCGTTCCGGTCGCCGTAAGGCCGATGTAATTTCCCGCCACGGTGTTGTTGTTCGCGCCGCTCAACTCAAAACTTATCCCGTAAAGACTATTGCCCGAGATCACATTGCGATCCGCGGTCGCCGTTCCGCCGATTGTATTGTTGCTCGACAGTATCCGAATTCCGGCCGCGGTGTTTTCCTCTCCGGCACCGGCGTCCACGCCCGTGGCGGTGAGCCGGCCAATGTAGTTTCCCGCAATCGTGTTGCCGTCTGAACCGGCCTGGATCTCGATGCCGTCGCCGGTGAAGTCGCGGATCACGAACCCGCGAATCGTGGTGCCATCGGCGGTCCCGCTCAGCACCAGGCCGTCGCCGGTGAAGCTGTTGTTGCCGTCGAGCATGATCGCCGGTCGGTTGCTGTTCGTCGCGAAGCTGTCGTCGGTGGTGGCGTCGATGGTCACCGCCTCGGTGATCGTCATCGTGGATGCCACGTTGATCGTGTGAACTCCGGTCCCGGTGATGTTGAACGTGATCGTATCCGCGCCGGCGAGCGCGTTTGCGTCAATGATCGCCTGCCGGAGTGACCCCGCCCCGGAGTCGGCGGTATTCGTGACCGTGAAAGTGGCGAGCGTGCCGCTCCAGTTGCTCGTGAACGCCGTGCTGAAGGGGAGCGTCGTGGTGATCTCACCGAGCCGATATTCGAGCATCCAATCCGCGCCGAGCGTCGAGCTGCCGGTGTCGTTCGTGCTCGCCGCGAGATCGGCCTTGGTGGCGCTGGAGAGGGCAGCGAGCAGTTCACGCCCTGCCGCGCTCCCGGCGAGGTCGCAGCCGTAGAAGAGCAGATCGGCATCGGCGCTGAGGGCCGTGCCCCAGGCCGCGATGGCGTCGCGATGCTGCGCCAGCGCCGCGCCGTCGATCCAGGTCGCTCCCAGCTTCACCGCGCGATCCGTGCCGTGGGTGACGAAGTGAATCGCATCGACATCGTGCCGCCCGGCGAGCGCCGCCGAGATCTGCGCGATGCCGTCGCGATTCGCATCCAGCAGTACCACCTGGAAATCCGTGCCCGGCGTCTGATGCGCCCGCACATCATCCACGAACCACTGGTAATCCTCGACCCCGGTATCGACGAAGATCAGCTCGTGGCGCTGGGCCGCCGCTGGCTGCGCGCTGGCCGCCGCGTCGCTCGGCGCGACCGGGACGACCGGCACCTCGGTTTCCGCCCGCTGGACCGTCGCTGCCACGTCGTGGTGCGGATCCGGCGGCTCCTCCGCCGGCGCCGAGGCGCTGCACAGGATGCGATCTTCGAAAGTCTCCAGGAGGAGCTTCCGGCGGTTTTTGGGAGTACGACGAGCCATCGAAACCTAGGGCTAAAGCACCATCCATTCCCGACGTGCTGGCGCGCGGGTTGGCTTCGGACCAGCCGATTGAAGCGGAATAGCTACGACCGTGCCGCGAACGGAGTCGCAGGCTTCAGCCGCAAACCCCAGGCGCCCGGAGGTCGTCCGCCCTCCCCGCCGTATTCTCAATCCGACGAAATCTACGGCACTCTTTGGGCGATCAGCTTCAATCCGTGCGGCACGAACGCTTTGAAATCGTCGCGATTGCGGGTGGCCAGTTCGGCCCCATCGATCATCGCCGCTGCAGCGATGAAGCAGTCGAAGCGCGAACCGCGCCGGCGACCGGTCGTGTTGAAAAGGTCGGCCGCCTTCACGGCCTCCTGCTCTCCGAAGGGACGAATCTTTCCCTGAATCACGACTTCGACCCGCCGGATTTCCTGCAGTGTCACCGGGCCATTGAGAAACTCACTCCACGCCACCGCGCTGGCCGCCAGCACCGCGCCAGCCGCGAGCCATTCATCCACCTCCGCCGCTTCCCGCGAGCCTGCAACGGCGAGGCCGATGAGGTAATTCGTGTCGAGATGGATCATGCCGCGCCGCGGCCCTCGGCGGCCAGCCGTTCGGCGCGTATTTCCTGGAGATAGTTGTCCGCTTCGCCAGACGAAAGCCGGGCGTCCTGCTGGAGTCGGCGCAGAGCTTCTCGCGGGGTGAGATTTTTCTCTGGCTCGTCGCAGGGCGCCGCGAGCGGACGCAACACCACCACCGCATCGCCAGAGCGGATGCCGATTTCCTCCCCCGCGATGGCCTGGGTCAGCCAGCCCGATAAATTGCGCATGGCTTCCTCGATGGTCAGCGTCTTCATTCGCCGAGGATATTTCGGGGCGGCCTCCGCGGCAAGTCCGGCCTGGCCCGAGGAGCGGCGACATTCTTGTCGCCGTCCCCGATCGCGCGAAGTGCCAAACTCTTTACGCGTGCGGATGTCGCACCCGCCGCCTTTTCCCGAGAATGGTGCGTCTCCGTCGCTAATGAACGACGGCGACAGGAATGTCACCGCTCCTTGCGGGATTACTTTTCCGGCAGCGCCGCGGTGGCTTCGAGGTCGAGCTGGTTGCGGACGAGTTCAAAGTAGATGCCGGCCCGCGCGACCAGATCGCTATGCGTACCGACTTCGGCGACGCGGCCTTTGTCGAGGACCACGATCTGATCGGCGTCGCGCACGGTGCTGAGGCGATGGGCGATGAC
>JANPIS010000417.1:0-2062 GCA_031425095.1 Chthoniobacteraceae bacterium | reverse complement strand
CCTCACCCGTGAAGGAGACGCCGATGTCCTGATACGCGGCAGGCAGCAGCGAAGGCGTGAACTCGATCTGAAAACGCAGACTGGGCCAGTGCTTCAGGGTGAAGTTGAGGTTATTCCCGCTGCGCGAGAGGGCGCTGAAGGCGGGCACCGTGGACTTACCTTTGCTCCCCGCGCCCCAGAGCGCCTGCACTTCGGCGGCGGTGAGGGCGCGGCGGTAGATGGCGGTTTCGTCAATCAAGCCGACGAAGTTGGACCAGCCGGTGGGGCCGGAGGGCCAGTTCGTGGTGAGGCCGGTGCCGAGTTGATAGAAGTAACTATTCGCGTAGCCGGCCTGGGCGAATGGTTTTCCAGCCACGAATGCGCCATCGAGATACACAGTGAGGTTCGTCCCGGTGAAGACGACCGCGACGTGGTGGAAGGCGCCGTCATTCACCGTGCCGGCGCTGGTGAGCGGCGCGAGCACGTTGTTCCAGAACATCTGCACGCGCAGTTTGCCATCGACGCCGACATAGATCGCCGGGATGTGGGCCGTGGTGCTGCCGTAGGGCGCGATCGTCTGCTGGCCGAGGATGACGCCGCTGCCGCTGGTGGAAAACCACGTCTCGAAGCTGAAGGGTGCGGTGCTGGTGTTGCCGGTGGTCGGCATGGGGAAAAGTGCCGGATCGAGCGCCACGTAGCCTGCGCCGCCGCTAAACGAGAAGGCCTGCCCGACGACGCCGGGCGCGTAACCGACGGTGCCGCCGATGGTGCCGGCGGGGCCGGTGAAGCCCAACGCATTCCCCTCGGCGCGATACCACGCGGCGGTATCTCCGGCGAAGGGCGCGCTGACTCTGCCCACCTGGAGGCTGACGCTGCCTTCGCCGAGCGAGGCGAGCGGATCGGTGGCCTGCACGGTGAAGCTGTAAGAGCCTCCCGCGAGCGGCGTGCCGCTGATGAGACCGCTCCCATCCATCGACAACCCGGGCGGCAGCGACCCGCTCACGAGCGACAGGCTGTAAGGCGCGAGTCCGCCCGTGACGGCCACATTTTTCCCATAGGGCTGTCCGATCGCCCCGGGCGCGACCCCCGGCGCGATGGCGAGCGGGATGAGTTCAAAGGCGCCGATCTCCGCCGCGCTTCCGCGCGGCCGCGAGATGCCGCGCTGGTCCGCGGTGAGCGTGGTGCTGCCGGCATTGAGCGCCGGGCTGGTGAGCAGCACGCCCATCGTCGGCGTGGGTCCGCCATTGTCCTGCAGCGGTCCGAGGCCCGGCGAAGCGGTGCCGATGATCTGGTCGCCCGACGCATTGAATGCCGCCGACGCCGGGCTGCCGTCCCCGATCCGCACCCTGCCAATGAGGTTGTAGCCAGTCGATTGGATGGAAGTGATGTTCGTAGCCCGGATGTCTCCATCGTTCGTCGCGAAGGAATTCCCGGCGACGATGGTGTTTCGGAACTGCATCGAAGTCGCAAACACCCCCCCGCCAAAGCTGCACGTATTCCCGGTGATGGTGCAACTATCGAGGATCACTGTCTGATTACCGCTGACCGCGCCCCCGCTGAGCCGGGCCGAGTTACCGATGAAAGTGCTATTCCGGATCGTCAGCGGCCCGATGAAATTGTAAACGCCTCCACCGTTGTCGGAGGAGTTGTTGATGAAGGTGCAACTATCGATGGTGGCGCGGCCGATTGCCGAAATGCCTCCGCCTTGGTCTTCGAGGCTCCCACTATTTCGAGTCCGCCCGTCCCGGATGGTCAACCCAGTGAATGATCCCCTTCCACCACCGAAATCCACCTTGAAGACGGCGCTGGCCTGGTTGGCGCTGATTTCCACGCCGGCAGGTGGGCCGACGATCGACGCCAGGCCACCCGCATTGATGATCAGTGCCGTTCCATTCAGCGTGATCCGTTTGCGCGGTGCGTTGAAGACGGTGGGATCGAAGGTGATCGTGGAATCCTCCGGCGTGGAGTTGGCGAGACTGATGGCCTCGCGCAGGCTCGTGCCGGTGCCAAAACGTGGGTCGGTCAGTTCATCGTCCTCATCGACCAGCGTGGTGACGACCAGCGAATCGATGAACGCGGAGGC
>JANPIS010000416.1:0-5378 GCA_031425095.1 Chthoniobacteraceae bacterium | reverse complement strand
GAAGTGAAGCCAGGAGTGTGGAACGACCGAGGGGGCCTCATCATGTCGATGCGAATGCAGGTAAGCGATGACTGGCACTGCGTGCAGTATTCGCTCGCTGGTTTCTTCCAAGCACACCTGCATGAGTATCCCCAGCTAGCTACTTCCATCATTGCGATGCTTTCCTGGTGCGACAGTGCCGGGACCAAACTTCAAGAGCGCATAAGTGGGATGAATCAGCAGATCGGAACGGTTAATTTGTTTGGTCGTCGGGCGCGGATTGTCGAAGACGCCTCGCACTATTGGTATGGGCACCGTCACCAAGCCGGGAGTGACATAGCCACGATGATGTCCTTCTTTCGTGGCTCTCTAGCAACTTGGGCGGGAACATCCAAGAATAGTCAATGGCGAGTCGCCAGCACTGAACTCGCCAAGGGCCGTCATCCTGCCTATTTGCTTTCCCAGCTCTTAAAGGCAGGCGCTGATGCACCTGTGACTCTCGGGGTGAAACTTCGGACTGTTCTTCACAGCTCGTTCGTCTTGGTTCACTGCGATCTGTTCTACGAGGCGACCAATTTAGTTGTAGCCTTGCATCGTTCAGGTAATCCCGAAGTGAAGGCAGAGATGGAGGACCTTGTGCTCGGGCTCACTGCCAAGAACGTTGGCGACGGACTCGCTGAAGGCAGCAGAAAGATCACCCGAGAGCGATTGAGGCACGCGCAGGACAGGCTCCTTGGCAGTTTGAGTGGGGATGCCCTCGATCATCCAAGGCTGAAACGGCTTTATCAGCAGCGCAGCGCTAGCAACAAGGTGTATAGCAATCACCCTCCGTTTAGCATCGAGTGCCGCAGTGGCGAGACCGGGCCTCCACAGCGACCTCGGACAAAGAGGGCTGCGGCCTTGATCGATCTGAGGACGTTTTGCGGTGAGCTGTCCGCCAAGGCAGGGCAGAAGGATTTCGTTCCACAAGTAGAAGCAGCGTGGTCACACATACGCGCAGGCCGCAAGCTGATCGGACCGAAGCCGTCACCCAAATCCAGGGCAGGCTACGAGGCGTGGGGAGCGCTGGTTGGACTATGTGAGAATATCGCCGGACAAATCTACCAGTGGAAGGCTGTGGATCGTCGATGGAAATTCGTGAAGGAAGTGCTGCTGACTGCGGTTGCCGAGCCATTGAAGAGTCCAAGTTCAGAAGATGATCCAAATGCAGACCTTCCCAGCCGCGGAGTCCCTTTTCCGCAGATCGAGGGAGCCCAAGGCTTGTCCTGGCTTGCTAGGAGGCTGGGAAGAGTGGATGCACCCATTCGCGGAAAGCTCCTCCAGTTTATTCGATGCCGATCTTACCCAGTGCGATTTAGTCTGGTTCCGAGCCTCGGGGGGTTAGTCACTGTCGATAGCGGGCTGATGTGGGACATGATCGAGGATATTCTCGTGAACGAGCGAATTTTGCATGTTGTGGAACAGACCGCAAAAATCATCGAGGATGGTCTTTACAGGAACGAACCTCGTGCTTGGCCAGCACTGGAGCGACTTGAGCAACGAGCAGCAGAGGGAAAAGATGAGCACTCGATTCGCAAGACTGTAGCCGGTCTTCGGCTTAGCTATTTTGTGAATCGCGGGGACATCAAATGTTGGGATGCCATCAACTCATTGATCCAGCAGTGCGATGAACCCGCAGCTTGCGACACTCTTTGTAGTTTGCTCGGCTGGTATCGCGAAATGCTGTCAGTCGGTGACATCGATGATCCAAAGCAGGACCAGCGCCGCGAGAGAACATGGCGCTTTGTGCATGAAATCACCACCATTGCCTCTCGAAGACTCGCCGCTTTGCGCGCAAAGCTAAGAGAGATGCATTTATCAGGCGAGAAACGCTCCGATAGTGAGGACAAGCATCTAGAATGTCTGAGCCGAGTGATTGATTGGGGGGCAGTGCAGATTTATCACGGGAGCGGTGCCTACGCCCATAGCCAGCCAAACAGCGGTAATCCAGAGGACAAGCTGGATGAGCCGAAGACCCGACGATTTCTCCGCGAGGCTACACCAACTCTGCAATTGCTAAGCGAGGAACTGCACCCTCATGTAGCCCATGAACTGCTCGAGACGTTAGTGCATTTTCTCCGGTTCGACCCTGAGCTTGTATTTGGTTTAGCGTCCCACTCGATTCGAATCAGCAGCCAGGCTGGGCTCCATAATGAGTCGCTGGCGGTTCCCGTGGTGGTCCGACTTGTGGAGCGGGTCCTGGCCGATCATCGCGAAATTTTCCAAGTGCGTAAGAAGATCGTGCCCTACAGCCTCAAATTGCTCATCGACGTGCTCGACTTGTTTGTCGAAGCAGGCTGGAAGGAGGCTCGTCGCCTCACCCATCGCTTAGAGGAGATCCAAGCATAAATCGAAGTTCTATGGAATGCGATAGATTGTCCGGTGAACGACTGAAACATGGACAAAAGTTTTTTGCAGCGACTGCCAGATTTGAAGTCCGGGCGACGGAGCCGCTGATGACTTGGGCTTCAATCACCGATCTTTAGCCTCAGCGTAAGCGTCTTTACGTAAATAGGCGGCGGAAGCTCGTGAAAAGGTGGCGATCTCCGGTGTATTCATCCGCGAGCTTTATCGACAGAAGAATGGGGACAGGAGAATCCAACCGTCTCCTCTCCGTCTCCTGTCCATAGCTCCGACTCTACTCAATGGAACGCCGTATCACTTTCAACTCGCTGCTCCTCTGCGCCACGGCGCTCCTGCCTTTCTCCGCAGCCTCCGCGCAATCACTCGCTGCAGACATCCCGCGCCGGCTCATCGCCATCGACAATGTCTGCGCGTGGCCGAACCTCGTGAGGCTCAACGATCGCTCGCTCGTTGCCGTCGGTTTCAATCAGCCCAACCACGGTCGCACCGAGGGCGATGTGGATTGCTGGGGCAGCGCGGATGGACTGTCTTGGAAAAAGCTCAGCACCATCACGCTGCATGAGCCGCAGACGAATCGTATGAATCACGCGGCGGGATTGAATGCCAACGGCGACCTCGTGGTGCTCTGCAACGGCTGGGACAAAGTCGCGCCGCAGCGCAATGCCGAGAGCCGCACGATTCAGACCGTGGTGTGCATTTCGCGTGATGGCGGCAGGACATGGGAACAGGGTGGGCCTGTGTTGCCAAAGGACGAAGACCTGTCGTGGCAGGTGCCATTCGGCGACATCACCCAGGCGGCCAATGGCGATCTCGTGGCCAGCACCTACGCCTTCGGCAAAGGAGCCGGGAACATCTACGCCGCGCGCAGCAAGGACGGCGGCAAGACCTGGCCGGTCATCGCACCCATCGTCAAAGACAAGCACTGCGAGTCTGCCATCCTGCACCTCGGCGGCGGCAAATGGCTGGCCGCGAGCCGACGCTTTGGTCTGCTCGATCTCGACCTCTTCGCCTCCGATGACGACGCGCTCACGTGGCATCACGTCACCACGCTCGACATCAAGCCCGTGTCCTCCGCGCACCTGCTCAAACTCAGCGATGGCCGCGTGCTGCTGACCTATGGCAATCGCGCGCAAGGCAGCTATGGCATCGAGGCACGCACCACCTCGGACGGAGGACGCACATGGGGAAAACCACAGCAGTTGGTGCCGCTCGAAAAGAGCGACTGCGGCTACCCCGACGCCATCGAGCTGCCCGGCGGACGCCTCATCGTCGCCTATTACGCCGACCGCATCACCCAGCATCAGTGCTACCACATGGGCGTGATCAATCTGGACATCAGTGAACTTCAGTGAACTGACTCCGCACCTTCCTCAAACCCGCGCCGATACTGCCCATGAAACACACCCTCTCACTCCTCGCCGTTTTGTTGCTGACTACGCTGGCCGCACTCCGCGCGGCGGACACCTTCCTCATCGAAAACGGCCAATCACGCGCGGAGATCATCATCGCCGAGAAACCGGCGCGCATGACCAAACTGGCGGCGAAGGAGTTGCAGACATACTTGGAGAAAATCAGCGGGGCGAAGCTGGTGGTCCGCACTGCGCCGACGGCGGGGAAGGCGCATATCTTCCTCGGCAAGTCGTCGCACACCGAAGCGTTGAAGCTGGCGACGGATGGACTGGAGAATGGGGCATTTCGCATGGCTTCGGGCGCGGACTGGCTGGCCTTATTGGGGCCGGATGAGGACTTTGTTCCGATCGAGCCGTGGGGGCGGATGCGCAGCACGGCGGAGCAGGCGCGGGTGAATGCGGAGTTCGACAAGATCACGGGCGACACGTTTTGGAATCACTTCGGCTACATCTATGCGCGCTATCACAAGGACCTCGACGTTTGGGATTACGACGACGCGGGGACGCTGAATGCGGTGTATGAGTTTCTGCGCAGTCTCGGGGTGCGCTGGTATGCGCCGGGGGAACTCGGCGAGGTGGTGCCGAAGATGGCGACGATCACGCTGCCGGGTGTGAACAGGACGGTGAAGCCGAATTTTGTTTTGAGGCGTTTCACTTTCTACACGGAGCACATGGGTCTCGGTGACAAGGGCATCTGGATGCTGCGGCTGGGTTTGAACCAAGCGCACAAGATCGGCGGCATCTCGCAGGTCTGTCACGGCGCGAAGTTTGTCATCATGCGCGAGGAGATGAAGCAGGCGCACCCGGAGATGTATCTGCTCACCGGCGGCAAACGCGACACGACGACGAAGGGCAGCGGCTATCCCGATCTCAACTCGCCGCTGTTTTTCGAGAAGCAGCTCAAATACTCCCGTGTCATGTTCGATCACTTCCGTGAGCCGATGCTCAGCATCGATCTTGTGGATGGCTACGGTGGTATGACCTCGGATGATCCGAAGTGGATGGCGCAGCTCACGCCCGAGCGCGGTTGGTCGAGCACGATGTCGGATCAGGTGTGGGGCTACATCAATCGCGTGGCGCTCGAACTTTATAAATCGCACCCGGATCGCCTCGTGAGCGGGCTTGCCTACAGCGCTTACAAAATGCCGCCAGCGAAGATCGACAAACTCAGCCCGAACCTCGTGCTCATCGAGACGCGTCAGCGCCAGAGCTTCTGGGATGAAACGAAGCGCAGCGAGCACCGCAGCTTGCGCACGGATTGGATGAAGAAGCTCACTTCCGGCAAATACCTCACGTGGGACTACAACATCAATGCCCGCCCCGAGCAGGCCGGACGGCCCGTGATTTACACGAAGCAGATCGCCAGCGACCTGCGCGAGCTGAAAGGCCACACGCTCGGCGAGATGATCGAAATCTATGATCATCCTGCCGGGAAAGAGAACAGCTTCGGCTATGACCCGTTCGCGCTGGAGCACCTGAATCTCTACGTCACCGCGCGCCTCTGGTGGGATGCGGATCAAAATCTCGATGCGCTGCTGGCCGACTACTTCACCAGCTACTACGGCCCTGCGGCCAAGCCGATGCAAG
>JANPIS010000415.1:0-2019 GCA_031425095.1 Chthoniobacteraceae bacterium | reverse complement strand
AGCGTCGAGGAGGAGTATCGCGTCGAGTATGTGGCCGATCGTGTGCAGACCTTTGCCACGGCCTTCCTCGGACTCACCTTTGAGTGCGCGCGCTGCCACGATCACAAGTACGACCCCATCGCGCAGAAGGATTACTTCTCGTTCTTCGCCATGTTTCAAAACATCGATGAAGCCGGGCTCTACTCATTCTTCACGCCATCGCCCCCGACGCCGACTCTCAGGCTGATGGACGGTGCGGGGAAGAGCAGACTCGCGGACCTGACGGGCAAGGTCGCGGAGGTGGAGAAGCAGAGTGCGACGGTGCGCGAATCTACGCGCGAGGCCTTTGCCGCCTGGCTGAATGCGCGGCCGCAGAAAGTGACGCTGCCCGGCGAAATCGGCCGTTACTCCTTCGATGTGCTCGAGAAGGGCAAGCTCGCCAACTCCGTGAAGCCCGAGCAACCGGCGACGCTCAAGGGCGAGAACAAGCTCGTGCCTGGCCACGAAGGGCAGGCCGTCGAATTCACCGGCGATGATCCCGTGGATCTCCCCTTCGGAAACTTCCAGCGCCACAATCCATTCAGTGTCGCGCTCTGGCTGAAGACTCCGGATGTGAAGGAACGCGCCGTGGTCTTCCATCGCTCGAAAGCGTGGACGGACGCGGCGAGCCGCGGCTACGAGTTGCTCATCGAGGAAGGCCGCCTGAAGTGGTCGCTCATTCACTTCTGGCCGGGCGACGCGATCTCGATTCGCACGGTCGATTCGGTGCCGGTCAATGCCTGGATCCACGTCGTGGTCACGAATGACGGCAGCAGCCGGGCGGCGGGACTCAGCGTGTTTGTGAACGGGCGACGCGCGGCCACCGATGTTATTCGCGACCATCTCACGAAAGACATCCCCGGGGGTGGCGGAGACAACATTTCGCTCGGCGAACGCTTCCGCGACCGTGGGTTCAAGGGTGGACTGATCGACGACTTCCGCGTCTTCGGCCGCGAACTCACCGCTTTGGAAGCCCTCGCGGCAAGCGACGAACCGGCAGCTCAAAGCTTGCTCGCCAAACCAGCAGAGCAACTGAGCGCCGATGAGCGCATCCTGCTGCACGACTATCGACTCGCCGCGGAAGACCCCGACTGGGCCAGGCAACTCGAGGCGCTGAAAGCGGCTCGTGGAGAACTGGTGAAGTTCGCGGAAGGCACGACCGAGATCATGGTCATGCGCGAACTGCCGCAACCGAAGAAGGCCTACACGCTCTTCCGCGGAGAGTACAATCAACGCCGCGACGAAGTGCATGCGGACGTGCCATCGTGGCTGCTGCCGCTGCCGGCGGGCGCGCCGCGCAACCGCCTCGGTCTCGCGCAGTGGCTCGTCGATCCGAAGCATCCGCTGACCGCCCGCGTGCTCGTGAATCGTTTCTGGCAGAGCGTCTTTGGGCGTGGGCTGGTGCGGACTTCGGAGGATTTCGGCAGCCAGAGTGCGAAGCCACTTTACCCCGAAGTGCTCGACTGGCTGGCGTATCGCTTCATCGAGAGCGGCTGGGATTTGAAGGCGCTGATGAAGACGATCGTCACGAGCCAGACGTATCGACAGCGCAGCATCGCCGACGCGAAAACGATGACCGACGATCCCGACAACGAGTGGCTCGCCCGCGGACCACGCTTCCGGCTGAACGCCGAAATGATCCGCGACAACGCCCTCGCCGCCGCCGGCCTGCTCAGTCCGAAGCTCGGCGGCGAGCCAGTGTTTCCTTACGAAATGAGCGAGGCCTTCAAACCCATGAAACCCTCTACGGGCGAAGCGGCATATCGGCGCAGTCTTTACACCAACTGGCGCCGCACTGGCCCGCCTCCCGCGATGCTCGCCTTTGATGCCCCGCGGCGCGCCGTCTGCATCGCCAAACGTGAGCGCACCGATTCCCCGCTGCAGGCGCTCATCCTCCTGAACGGCACGCAATACGTGGAAGCCGCGCGCGCGCTCGGCGAAAAGCTGCATCAAGACGCGGGCGGTGACGTCTCCGCGATGATCGACCAAGGCTTCCTCCGC
>JANPIS010000414.1:0-3024 GCA_031425095.1 Chthoniobacteraceae bacterium | reverse complement strand
GTGGCTCAAGAAGCCAGCACCGTGGCTCTCGCGATCGCAACATTCATGTCGGCGCAGAAGTTTTCCTCACCGAGATGCTCGACGAACCCGCCATTCGCCATGGCCATGAGCGGCTGGGTGTGCGCGCCGGCGATGAGCAGTTGCGCGTGGTGATGCCGCAGGTCCGACTCGAATTCTTCCAAGGCATTCAGCCCGGTGGCATCGAGCGCGAGCACGCGCTTCATCCCGAGGATCACCACCCGCGGTCGCTGGCTGCTGCCGCTCAGGGCCGTCTCCAGACGATCGGCAGCGCCGAACATCAGCGCGCCCATGAGCTGGAAAGCGGCAACACCGGGTGGCAGGTTGCGACCGTGGAGGGAGTGCTCCGGGTCGTAGTCGAGTTCGCGTTCGTCCACGCTCGTGAGGCGAGTCGTCTCCGTGATGCGGCGGATGAAGAGGATGGAGGCGAGCAACATGCCGACTTCGACCGCGACGGTGATGTCTGTGAGCACCGTGAGCACAAAGGTGAGCAAATAGACTGCGGCGTCACTGCGCGGCCATTTGCGGAGCCGGGCAAAGTGGTGCCACTCGCCCATGCGCATCGCGACATCCACGAGCACGGCACTGAGCACGGGCAGTGGGATGAAGCGTGCGAGCGGGGCTGCGGCGAGGACGACGGCGAGGATCGTCAAGGCGTGAATGATGCCCGCGACGGGTGTGCGCCCGCCGCTGCGGACATTCGCCGCCGTGCGGGCGAGCGCGCCAGTCGCCGGGAGACCGCCAAAAAAGGCGCTGCCGATGTTCGCCACGCCCTGGGCGATGAGCTCGGTGTTCGAGTCGTGTTTGTCCTCGATCATGCCATCGGACACCACCGCACAGAGGAGAGACTCGATCGCGGCGAGTAGTGCGATCGTGAGGGCCGGCCGGACGAGGGCGCCGAGCTGCCACCACTCAAACTCCGGCAGATGCGGCATCGGCAGCCCGCGCGGGATCGCATCCAGGCCAAAACGCGAGCCGATCGTTTCGACGGGAATGTGGAAAAGGGCCACTGCGGCAGTGCCAAGGACGACCGCGACGATGCTCGCCGGAATCCGTCGCGCCCAGACGCTCGGCCAGAGTTTGATCAGGGCCAGCGCCGAGCCAGCCACGGCCACACTCGGCCAATGCGTCAGCCCGAGGTTTCGCCAGAGAAAGGTGATCTTTCGCACAAACTCCGCGGGGACGACTTCGCTGGTCTGCATCCCGAGGAAGTCCTTCACCTGGGTACTAAAGATGTAAACCGCGATTCCCGCCGTGAATCCCGCGACCACTGGCACTGGGATATATTTGATCATCACCCCGAACCGCGCGAAGCCCATGACGATGAGGAAAATGCCCGCGAGCATCGTGCAAACGAGCAATCCGTTCACGCCATAGGTGTGAGCCACTCCGACGACGACGGGGATGAATGCAGCCGTCGGCCCGCCAATCTGGACGCGCGAGCCGCTCAGCGCGGAGATCAGAAAGCCCGCGACGATGCCCGTGACGATACCGACCGCCGGGGTGCGCTCGCTGGCGATGCCCAAAGCCATCGAAAGAGCGAGAGCGATGATTCCGACCGTGAGCCCGGCCACCAGATCGCGTCCGAAGTCCGCGGTCCGGTAGTCCCGGAAGGTCTGGAGCAGTTTCGGTCGAAAGATTCGGAGCATGGGATCGGCGGCGATGCCCAGCACTGAAGCAATGGACGCATCCCGCGTGCCGGACTGGCTGACAGGGATCGAACCCGGCCACGCTGTGAGGCGTTCACGCGGCGATTCTGAGCGTCGTGAGCGGCCGCGGCAATGCAAGGTTGACGCCGTTTCGCGGAGGGAGAGGCCGGCATCCCGGCTTCGGAGGGGCTTTCACGGGGGACGGAAACCCGCTCCCGGGGGTCCGGGATTTTCCATTTGTCTTTCCCCCGACGGCCTCTACAGTCGCGCTCCCTTTTTTCCAGGAATGTTTCGCGCCCAAACCCAACTCAAGATCTTCTGCGGCTCGGCGCATCGCGTGCTCGCGCAGCGGATCTGCGACTACATGGGCGTGCCGCTCGGGAAGGCGACGGTCGATTCGTTTCCAGATGGCGAAACGTACGTCAAGATCGACGAAAACATCCGCGGCCGCGATGTCTTCATCGTCCAGCCGACCTGCCCGCCGACGAATCAGAATCTGATGGAGTTGCTGATCATGGTGGATGCCGCCCGGCGGGCGAGCGCGGCCAGGATCACCGCGGTCATCCCCTTCTTCGGCTACGCGCGGCAGGATCGGAAAGATCAGCCGCGGGTGCCGATCACGGCGAAGCTCGTGGCGAATCTGCTCACCGCCGCTGGAATCGACCGCGTGGTGGCGATGGATCTCCATGCGCAGCAGGTCGCAGGATTCTTCGACATCCCGGTGGATCACCTCTACGCCGCGCCGGTGATCATCCGCCATCTGCGGGAGCGTCACTTTGATCATCCCGTGGTCGTGTCGCCTGACGTCGGTGGGCTGAAGATGGCCTCCGCTTACGCACAAGCGCTCGACGCCAGTCTCGCAATCGTGGCCAAGCGGCGCGTGAGCCCGACGGAGATCGAGGCGCAAAACGTCATCGGCGAAGTCGATGGCCGCGACGTGATCATCGTGGACGACCTCACCGAGACGGCGGGCACCCTGTGCAGCGCCGCGAAGATTCTGAAGGAGCGCGGCGCGAGCAAGATCATCGCCTGCGTCTCTCATGCGGTCCTCTCCGACCTCGCCATCGAGCGGCTGAAGAAGTCGGAGATTGCGGAACTCATCACGACGAATAGCGTGCCCGTCCGCTCCGGCGACGGCTTCCTCATCACCGAGCTGTGCATCGCGGAACTGCTCGGCAAAGGCATCGTGAATATCCACGACGACGAATCCGTGAGTTCCCTCTTCAAGATCAGCGAAACCGAAAAACTCTAATCCTATGGCCAAACAACAAAAAGTCAGTGCGCAGACCCGGACCGGCATCGGTCGTTCTGCCGTCAATAAACTCAAGCAACAAGGACTCGTCCCAGCCGTCGTCTA
>JANPIS010000413.1:0-69234 GCA_031425095.1 Chthoniobacteraceae bacterium | reverse complement strand
CGAGCCCCGCCGGTGGCCGGCAGCACCGCATTGCCCGAGGGCACCGCGAGTCCCGTGATGGTCGCGATACTCGCCGTCGCGCCCTGCCCGATGAGCCGCTCATTTGCCAGCAGCGTCGGCGGCGTGGTGTAAGTGCCGCTGAAAAGAAAGAGGTTGTCCCCGGCGACATCCGCCGCGGTGGAATTGAAGGCGCGATGCTGTTGAACGGTGTCGTAAGCCGCCGGTCGCCGCCCGCGGCCGCAGCGGCATTGATGAACCAAATCCTGCCCGCGACAGTAATCATGGCCGTGGCCGTGTCGGTGTTCCCCTCGCCATCGCTCATCGTGTAAGTGAACGTCGTCGCACCATTGAAACCCAATGCCGGACTGAACGTGAGCTGCCGTTGGCATTGAAGGTCACACTGCCCTGTGTGCCCGCCGTATTCACCGCCGTGACCGTCAGCGCCGGGCCAACGCCATCCGGGTCACTGTCATTCGCCAGCAAGCCGGGCGCAGGGATGCTCATCTGCACATTGCCGATGGCGCTGTAGGCATCATTGCGAGCGATGACCGTGCTTTGGACGGAGACGAAGGTCGTATTCGCCGGATCGGGATCGGTGAAGAGGACGCTGGTCGCCGTGGCGTCACCCGTGTTCGTGATCGTGTTAGTGTATGTGATCGTGTTCCCGGGCAGCTTGCGCAGCCCCGCGGCGAGATTGTCGTCCTTGGTCGCGGTGATGATCGGTTCGGCTGAGGCGGCCACCTCAACGAACGCGAGGAGGGCACCTCCCCAGAAAAGGCTTTGGAGTGCTCGGATCATAAGATTTCCTCGGAGAGCGACGCGTGGGAACGGAACGGTGGAAACGGAACGGCTGGGCACCTCGCCGAGCGCCCCGTGGCAGCCAGCGGGCGCGCGAGAATCACGAAAACGGCGGAGAGGTGTAAAGCCAAATCCCGGAGATGGCAGGGCTCGATCCGCCGAGTTGAGCGATGGACGCCGAGGTGGAGCCCATCGCCTTCAACGCGATCGCACCTAGCGAACGGTGCGCGGCGTTTCCCACGACAACAGGGAAATCGCGACCGTCTCCGGGAATACCCGCCCGGCGACGATCACGCGCCAGCACTCGGGAGTGGCAGACTGACGGTCACCGGACGCGACCGCGCCTATCCCCAAAAATAGACAGGACCGCGGCCTCTGGGCAGAGCGATACACGAGCATGACTAAAACACCTGACACCTCGAAGGACACGAATCCTGATCCAATCACCGGCGAACCCGGTTCTCATCCCGTCGGCACTGGCCTCGGCGCAGCAGGCGGCGGTGCAACGGGCGCCACCATTGGCGCGGTGGGCGGCCCGGTCGGCATGGCCGTGGGTGCCGTAATCGGCGCTATCGCCGGTGGCCTCGCCGGCAAAGCCACGGCGGAGATGATCGATCCCACAGCCGAAGACGCCTATTGGGCAGCGAATCACCGTAGCCAGCCATACGCCGAGGCGACGGAATACTCCGAATACGGTCCAGCCTATCGCGCCGGATATCAGGGCTACGCGACGCATGGGGCGGCGGGGCGCAGGTTTGAGGAAGTCGAACCCGAACTCGCCAGGAACTACGAGTCCACCAAGGGCAAGACGCAGATCGGCTGGGACAAAGCGAAACACGCCACGCGGGCCGCTTGGGACCGGGTCGAGCGCGCCATTCCGGGCGACTCAGACCGCGACGGGAAGTAAGCGACAACCACGGCAACGACTCAGGCCCACAAGTTCACGCTTGTGGGCCTGTTGCTTTTGCCGCCCTTCTGGCGCTGCTTCTACGCGCGCACGAGTTCGGCGATGAGTGGATAATGATCCGAAGCGACACGGGCGAGCGGGGAGCGATGAACCTTCAAACTAAGGGGATGCAAGCCGACATTGATGAAGATGTGATCCACGGCGAGCATCGGGAAAAAGGTTGGGAAAGTGCGGCATGCCCTCACCGGCTTCAACAGTCGTCGCACATCCCGCAGGCGCCGGGCTAAAGCGCGGTAGGGGCGAGAACCTGGCAGGCTGTTGAGATCCCCGAGTAGGATCAGCGGCGCGTTTGGGCCGGCTCCGACCAGCCATTCGTCGCTCGCGACAGACCGTGCCTGGTGAAGACGTTCTCCCCAGCCGAGCCCGAAATGGGTATTCAGAATGCGCACGAGACCGAGTGGCGTCTCCGCATCCATGGAAATCACCCCGCGCTTCTCCCGGCAATAGAACGGGGCGGGGCCTGGCAATGCGGCGGCGCCTCGGAGCGTGAGGGGAAAGCGACTGACAAGGGCATCTCCGTAATGTTCGTCCCCGGTGCGCATGGCCGGATGGAAATAGCTGTGCCAACCGAGCTGGCCGGCAACCAACCCGGCTTGGTTCACGCCGTCGCTGCGCCGCCGGCTGAGGTCCAGCTCTTGCAGGCCGACGATGTCCGCCCCCATCTCGCCAATTACCTCGGCAACGCGCGCTTCAGAGCGTTTCCGATCCATGCCGACGCAACCGTGGACGTTGTAAGTTGCCACGCGCAACGTTGGGGCAGTTCCTTCGCTCATCTTCCTGACGCATCCGATCGCGGCTACATTTGCTGCCGGAGGATCGACGCCACATTCCCTCGGACTTTTTCCATGAATGGGCGGCGGTGCCAGTCGCACAAGCTGACTTCTCTTGAATGACTCTTATCCTCATCGAAAACGCGCGCGTGCATCTCGACCCATTCTTTATCGAGGACGTTGAGATTTGCTTCTTCGTTCAGGGACAGCGAACGATTGTCCAGATTGGCCGAGCCGACAGAGGCCCAGCAATCGTCCACAAGCAGATATTTGCAGTGGAATCGCGCCGGTTGGTATTCGTAAAATCTGGCCCCGGCTTCGAGGAGTGGTCGCCAGCGTGCCTTGCCCACCTCACGCACGGTTGGCGCATCGAAGTCTGGCCCCGGAGTGATGATTTCCACCTGCACGCCGCGGTGAAGAGCTTCGACGAGGGTGCGGCGGCAGAGGTCATCGGGGACGAAATAGGCATTGGCGATGCGGATGGACTTCCGAGCGGCGGCAATCGAAACCAGCAACATCAAGCGGGCGCTGTCCGACCCCTCGCCGGCTGAGCTTTTGAACACCTGACAGGTTCGGTCGCCTGCCGTCTCGAGTTTCGGAAAGTAGAGCTCTCCGTGGAGCAGTTCCGTCCGGGTCTCCAACCAATTGTCGATGAAGGCTTGCTGCAATTGCGCAACGGCCGGCCCTTCCAATCGGTAGTGGGTGTCGCGCCATAGGCCTTTGGTCCGACCGTCGCCCTTCCAGCCGTCGGAAATGCCGACCCCGCCAATGAACCCCAGCTTGCCGTCGATGACCAGGATCTTGCGGTGCGTCCGGAAATTGAACGTAGTGAAACGGACAAAGCGGTAGATTTCGACTTGCACGCCACAGCGTTTGAGAAGGCTGATGGCGCGACCGCGGACGCAGTTGGATCCCATCGCGTCCTGGAGGAAATTGACTTTCACGCCGGAGCAGGCCCTTTCCGCCAGGGCGTCGGCGACTCCATCGGAGACTTCCCCTTCTGCCCACAGGAAGTTCTCGAAGTTAATGGTCCGCTCCGCGGAACGGATGCCCTCAAGCATGGCGGGAAAAATCTCGTCGCCATTTTGCAGCAACGTGCATTTGTTTCCCTCCAGCAAGGGCGGCCCCAGAACATTCCCCATGGTGCGGAGGAAGGCGTCGTCGCCGGGGTGATAATCTGCGTCAATGCGACTGCGGACCTTCTTTTCCGCAGGGAAGAAATTGCGCGCGACAAAGAGGGTGGCGAGACCGCCCAACGCCGCGACGCCAAGAATTTCAGGCCAACGCTGTGATGCGGTTCGGAGGGAATGCTTCATGCACCTTTATCGCGTGTGGAGAGGGTTGTGATCTCGATGATTATGAATAGGGGCGGGGACTAAATCCACCCGCGCAGACAATTAACTCGCGGCAACCGGTGAAGGTAACCGAAGAGGATCGCCGCCGCGCTTACGGAGCGCGCAAATTCAGCTTCCTTAGCTGTGCAGTAAGATAGTCGCCACATGTCACCTCTGAACCATCCACGTACCGGATCAAGTAGGGCTCTCCAGAGATGGACGACACCGATGCGGCCTGCGCAATGAACTCCTTGGCGGTCTTCAATTCTTTGTCGCGGGCGTGCCATTTGGTCCGCAGAAAGTTCGCGGCGGTCTCGGAGTTGTACGCACTCCCGTTGCGGATGAAGGTGGCTCCCTTCATTTTCTCGATGGAGGAAATCAGGGCTTCAATCTTTTCCCACTCCGTCAGCAACTTCGCTTCCGGGCGGACTTCGCAAGCGGTTCCCAGGAGCACAGCGATCCACAGCGCTCCGCAAATCGAAGCTGCGCTAGTCGCTCGGTAGTGACTTTGAGCCAAGAGCGATTAGGCGCCCGAGTGGTTGGAGTTTCGCGCAGTTGGAGGCGGACCCGGGATTTGCAACAGGTAAGAGCAGACTTGCGATCTGCCGCCTCGTAGGCTTCGGCATGTCCGGCAGAAAACTGTGCGGTTTAGATCAATAGGCGCGCACTCCAGCCGAAACTCCGCCGTCTTTCGAGCCCGCGACGCCAACGCCATGGCGGTGTCCGTTGTGACCGACGGAAGCTCCGGCGGCACAACCAGATTGAATTACGGTGACAATAACGAGAGCTGCGAAGGCAAGGATGGTTTTCATAGGGTTTGGTTTCCGGGAGATCGCGCTCCACGCGATCAGTGCGCGTATCGGTGGTGGAAAATTTTGACCTACAGCGCCGTCGCTCGCATCCAGTGATGGATGGCCGCTGCCGTCTCCTTCGGATGGGAATAATGCACACAGTGCGAACCACCCGGGATGACTTGCGCCTGAGCGGCCGGCATCAGCCGCGCCAGATCCTCGACCCAGCGCATCGGCGCGATCGGGTCGCGCTCACCCCGGAGCACCAGCGTGGGCGTTTCGATTCCGCCCACCTGCTCCGTGATCGAGTCGGCAAACATGCGACGCACCGTGCCCAGAGTGTGGGGGAGGCCGGCTCGAAAGAAATCTCCCAAAACGATTCGCAACATGCTGACGTTTTCTCGAGCCAGGCCCCGAAGCAGACGAATCCCCTGCTCCCACCAGCGGGGCGCGGCCCGATCAATCGTCGGGCCGATCAGGGTGAGTGAAAACAGCCTGGAGGGTGACTGCAACGCGACGTGCGCCGCGACTTGCGCACCCATCGAGTGGGCGATGAGGTGGCAGCGAACGATCCGGCGCGCGTCGAGCCATTCGCTGAGATAGCGCGCGAAATCGGAAATCGAGAAGGTTAGGCTGGGACGGGCACTTCTTCCGAAACCCGGAAGATCGACGGCTTCAACTTGTCCGTAGCACGAGAGCTCCAAGGCGAGAGGCCGCCAGTAGCGATTCGACACGACCAATCCATGCACCAGGACGATCGGCACACCCCCTTCGCCCACAGGACCGAAGCTGTGCAGCGGAATCCCTCGCACGTCGGTGAGCTGCTCTTCGAAATGCAAAGGTCGGCAGCGCGGCGCCGCCAGAGAGGGGCGACTCACCAGACGCCGACGAATTTGAGAATGGCGACGACGACCACGATGAGACCGATGATGTAGAAGATGCTGTTGTTCATGGGATACGGATTTACTGCTTCTTCGCGGTTGCCCTTCCCGGTGCGCGCATCTTTGCCATGAATTTTTTAGACAGGGGCGTCCGTAGCGTGGCGCAACCGCGATTCCCATCGCCATGAGAATCATCCCCACCACACTCGCTGCGACGGCCTCCTGCTCCCTCCTCGCGGCGGCCCTCCTCCTTTTTACCGCGCCTCCTTCCGCGCAAGCGGCGGTGGAAGTGTCGGTGGATTACTTCTACGACAGCCTGGATCCCTATGGCGACTGGCGGGAAGTCGGCGACTACGGCTATTGCTGGCAGCCGCGCGATGTGGACAGCGATTGGCGGCCCTATCGCGACGGTCGCTGGGTCTATACCGATGCCGGGTGGACGTGGGATTCGGACGAGCCCTATTCGTGGGCGGTATATCACTATGGCCGGTGGGCGCGGGTCGATCGGGTCGGCTGGGTGTGGGTGCCCGGTCGGGAATGGGCGCCCGCCTGGGTCTCATGGCGGCATAGTCCGCGGCATGTGGGCTGGGCTCCGCTCCCGCCTGAGGCCTCGTTCAATCGCTCCGTGGGCTTCAGTGCCCGTGTGGATGCGGATTACGATATCGGCCCGACGAACTACAGCTTTGTCGAAACGCGGAACTTCGGCGCGCCCCGTTTGCGCACCGTCATCGTCGAGCCGCGCGAGAATATCACGATCATCCGCCAGACGACCAATGTGACCCGCATCACCTACGTCAATAATGTCGTCTATAACGAAGGCCCGCAGTACGAGGTGATTTCGCGCCAGACGGCGGACCCGATCCGCCGGTTCAGACTCGACAGGCGGGAAGAATTCGATGGCGATCGCGGGGAGGATCGCAGGGAACAATTGCGGCCCAGGATCGAAGGCGACGCCTTCCGTGTCCTGGCGCCGGCCTTCGCCGAGAAAAAGACGACCGCGGCGCCTCGCAAAGTGGCCGCGAAAGTGAAAAAGGCCGACGTGGATAACGGCTGGAAAAATGCCGGCCCCGCTGCGGAGGTGCAAAAACTCCGCGCCAAGATCAAGAGCGATCCGGCCACCCCCGTGGAACCCCCCGCCCCGCCGAAGGCGGCCGATGCGCCGGCCACCGCGGTCGTGAAGCCTGATGGCACTTTGCCACCGGCGTCTCCGCCAAATGCCAAGGGTGCGAAAGGAAAGGGCAAGGACGCTGCCAAGCCAAAGAGCACGGCCGAGCTGCCGACTCCCGATCCCGCGGCACCCGCTCCAGCGAAGCCCGCTTCCGGCAATCCCGACGCCACTACGCCACCGGCATCTTCGCCCAATGCGAAGGGGGCGAAGGGAAAGCCCAAGGCTGCCGCCAAGCCGAAGAGTGCTGCCGAGCCGCGGACTCCCGACCCCGCCGCACCGATCGCTCCACCTAAGACGGAACCCCCCAAGCCCGAGACTGCCCCTGCGACGGAGAAACCCGCAGAGCCGCGGACGGCACCCAAGTCTGGCAAAGGCGGAAAGCGCGCAAAGCCGGGTAATCTGCCACCATCACGATCGGCGGAGCCCAAGGCAGACGCCCCGGACAAAACCCCCGTCGCCCCCGGTCCCGTGACCACAAAGAAGAAGGCGCAGCCGCCGGGCGAGCAGTCGCCAGCCGCGGGCGGCAGGAAGACGCAGCCGGCCAAGCCAGCCGCCCCGCCCAAGGTCGAGTCCGCTCCCGCGCGCGGCAAGGAACGCAAGATGCCCAACGCGTCGGAGCCACGCCCCCAGGCCAAGAAAGTAGAGAAACGTCCGCAGGCCGCGCCTGCGGCTGCAAAGCCTCAGCCGACCGCGCCTGCTCCTGAAAATGGCAAGGGCAAGGGCAAGGATGAGAAGAAAAAGGACGAAGAGAAAAAGCGGGAATAACCGCTCCCCCACCGTCTTTGGCTTTGGCTTTCGGCGCCCGCTTGAATGTTTCGTCCAACGCCACATTTCCGCTCGGGCACTCGATCTGGATGCCGGCCATTTCGCGGGGGCCGCATCCCCGACCGTCAGGATTGCGACATGGAAATCCGATTTGAGATTTTTGGCCGCGTCAGATACCGAATCGGAATCCGATCCAGCGGTTCCAAATTCAGGTAACTGCGCCATGTCGGCTTGGCCAGCAAATCGACCCGCGCACTTCGCTCCGGAGCGGCGAATCCGGAGCAAATGAACACCTCAAAAACTCAATCCATCTCGGGCGCCCTCGGTTGGGGCCTCCTTTGGCTGATCGGCATCCCGATCCCCGTGCTCCTCATCCTCTTTCTGATGCGTGGCTGCACATAGACTGATCCCACACAACCACGCAAGAGTCGGCGTCCGATATTCGCGGTATGAAGAAACCCAAATCCCCCAAACGTGCGGCCGACGACGACATCACCGTTTCCATTCCCCGCAAGAAAGCGGCCGGAGCCGCAGCCGGCGCGGTCGTCGGCGGCGTCATGGGAGGCCCGGTGGGTGCGGTGGTCGGCGGCGTAGTCGGGACGCTCATGACTGGCAATACCAAGAACCTCAAAGCTGCGGGCGCGCGCTTGGCGCGAACTCCCGCGGTCGGCAAACTCCAAAAGATCGCCGCGAAGAAGGCAGGTCGCGCGATGAAGGCCGTCCGCAAAGTGGGTGCGCGGACCAAAGCCGCAGCGAAATCCACCGGCGTCAAGGTGGCGACGCGCAAGCCCCCGGGGAAGGCTGGAAAAGTGCCGGCATCAAAAAGGGCGCGCACAACGAAGTCGTGAACATCGTATCCGCCGGTTGCTGAATCGGGATGCGGACATCTAGTGGGGGCGACAAGCAAAACGAGCAGGCCCCATTCGGCCGCTCGCTTCTTTTCCCTGTTGAGTCAGCTCATCAGGACGACGCCGCAAACGGCGAAGAGACGCTTCCGTTTCCCGAGGCGCCGCATTAGGAGGCGACCTTTCAGAGTTGCGACTCGAGGGGGGTCTGAAGCACTTGCGCGGGCAGGTCCACTATCCGGCTTCCGTCCGATTCGCTGGAGACCCGTTTGGCGCGGAGTAAATCCTTCGCGAAGAGGGTGGCCTGCTCCCGCGCAAACGTGCGGTCGAGCACGTTCAGATTCGCCTCATCGTTGATCCGCAAGGAGCGCGGGTCGAGATTGGTCGAGCCGAGGGAGACGAAATAGTCGTCCACGATGAATAGCTTGGTGTGGATCATGGTCGGCTCGTACTCATAAATTTCGACGCCTGCGGCGAGCAGGGCCGGCCACCGTTTGCGCGAAGCGCGGCGCACCGCCTTCTGGTCCATGTGTTCTCCCGGCAGGAGGATTTGCACCTTCACTCCCCGCTGAACCGCCGCGCAGAGGGCGTCCGTCAATTCACGGTCAGGAAGAAAGTAGGGATTGGTAATCCGGATCGTCTTCTGGGCGGAAGCCAGAGCCAAGTGGTACATTAACTCCGAACCATAGCGCTGCCGCCGCGGGGAACTGTAAAAGACACCGGCGGCCGCCGTGCCCGCCATCGCGGGGGCCGGGAAGTGCGCCGGGCCTTGCAGGATCTCGCCGTCGTGGGCCTGCACCCAGTTGTCCTGAAAAGCGCCCTGCAATTGGGTGACCACTGGGCCTTCGACGCGGTAATGAATTTCCCGCCATTCCTCGGGCGAAGCGGCCGCGCCGTCCCAATGATCCGCGACTCCGACGCCGCCGATGAAGCCCACCCGCCCATCCACGATCAGAAGCTTGCGATGGGTGCGGTGATTGTAGCGCCGCAGATCGGGCCACCAAACGCGATGATGCAATTCCAGAAGCACTCCCGCAGCCCGCAGGTCCGCGTGATACTGGCGCGACTTGCCCGCGCCTACCGCGTCCAGCAACACCCGCACCTCCACCCCCGCGCGCGCTCTGGCGGCAAGGGCATCCGCAAAGCGTTGCGGAATGTCGCCTTTCTCGAAGACGAACATCTCCATGTTGATCGTCGCACGGGCGGACTCGATCGCCGCCAGCATCGCAGGAAAAATTTCGTTCCCGTTGTTGAGGGTGGTGATGCGATTACCAGTCACAAACGTCCCGCCGACGACCGCACCCATCCCCTGTCGGAAAGCCGGGGAATGCACACTCGCCACGGACGGGAGGGGCCGGGTGAATTCGGGAGAGCGGGAGCAGCCCGCGAAGGACAGCAGCCCCAAACACCCGACGAAAGCAGGAGCAACTCTCATAGGGAATAGGGTGCCGCAATCCGCCGCCGAGGCCCGCCGCCGCGCGAGAGCGCGAGGGTTCCGCTCTCAAGATGCGCGACGGGGGGCACAGTGCGACTGGCTGCTCAGTAACTGCGGATGGTCCGAGTCTCCGAGACTGCTGGCGTGTGGACGGCGGTCTCCTCAGTCGTAACTGTCGTTTCAGTGACAACAGCTTCATCCGTAGCGCAACCCGGCAACACTACCAGGGCGATGGCGAGCAGGGTCATGGGTCCGAATTTCATAATGGATCTCTCCATGACTGGCTTATTCTTTCTCCTTCTTGATCGTGGTGGTCGTAGTGGTCTTCTTTTCCACGGCTGGTGCCGCGGCGACTTTGCGGACGATGACCTTCGAAGCTACCATCTGGTCACCCACCTTCGTGTAATAAACGGTGACGGGCAGGCCCGATTTCACTGTCTCGATCGAGACCGGCTGGCCGGCCTCGTCCACATAGGTGGTGGTCTTGGTGTAACGGTAGCGGATTGGCTCCGGCGCCGTCTCCGAGCGGATGACGATCGTCTCGGGGCTGAATTCGCTGATCGTGCCAAGAGAGGTCGTAGTGGTGGTTTCCTTGACGACGGTTTGCGCCGAGGCGAAATCCGCAGCGGCGAAGAGGGCAGCGGCGGAGACGAGGGACAGGATGCGGGTATTGCGAGTTTTCATTGGTATCAGTTTAGTTTGGTTTTGGTTTGTATTTCGGACTGCAAGCGGTTTATCGCGCTGAATTCGGAAGCTGGTTGTAGGAAGATTTTGCCGAGAGTCTGCCGCCCCGCTGTGGTTATGCCCCGCGCTTTCCGAGAGCGACGCGATAGAGTCCGAGGAGCACGATGGCACCGACGACCGAGGCGATGAAGCCCGCGGGATCGCCTTCCCCATACCAGCCAACTCCGCGACCGATGAAGTGGGCAAGGAATGACCCCGCAAGTCCGAGAAGGATGGTGACAATCCAGCCGCCCGGGTCGCGACCCGGCATAAGGAATTTGGCGAGAGCGCCGACAATAAGGCCGATGAGGATGGTTCCGATGATGCTCATTTGGTGAAGGTGATCTGAGGTTGGTTCGAGTTGTTGGACCAAGCTTATCGCGGACGTGGAGGCATTTGGTCGCTTGCGGACGAAAAAAAACTTCGGCTCAACGAATTTCCCGCGCGATCGGAGTGATTGGGCCAACCGCGCCGGTGGCCTCCGGCGATATGCCTGCGGGTCTGCGCACCGCATGAGCGGTGACCGCTCGCGCAGCCACCATCCCTCACCGCGCCTTCATCTATTATGATTCCGATTTTCATTCTTCACACTTGGCTCCTCGGTCTCCTTTCGCTCGGCATCGTCGGGGCCGCGGGGTGGCTGGCGCATGAGTGGCAGCAGCGCTCATGGCATTGGGACGACGGACTGCAACGCTCGTTCTTCCACCCGAATCTCGGGTGGAATGAGCCGACTGCACTCCTTGTCGCCGCGGTGCTGCTCGCCCTGGTGGCGCTCTTTGGCGGCAGCATGGTGCGCGCGGGTCTCTGGCTGCTGAAGCGGAAGGACGACAAGCCGGCGGACGATCCGCGCATCGCTCCAGTACCCGTGAAGACGCAGACGGTGGAAGCGCCCGATGGCTCGCAGCTCTACGTCGCGCTTCACGGTCCCGAGGATGGCACCCCGCTCATCCTAACTCATGGCTGGGGACTGCACAGCGCGGAGTGGAATCTGACGGTTCGCGCGCTCGCGAGTCGTTACCGCTTGATCGTCTGGGACGAGCCAGGGCTGGGCAGCTCCACGCGCCCGCCCCAGCGGGACTACACGGTCGAGAATCTCGCGCACTGTCTGAGCGCAGTGCTCCCTCTCGCTGGGGAAAAGCCCGCCTTCCTCGCCGGACACAGCATCGGCGGGATGATTACCCTCACCTTTTGCCGGCTCTACCCGGAAGCGCTCCGGTCGCGCGTGGCCGGACTCATCCTCACCCACACCACGCCGACCAACCCCGTGCGAACGACCAAAGGCACCGCGTTTTACACGGCCATCGAGAAACCGGTGCTCGTCCCGCTGATGTATCTCACCATAGCGCTCTCGCCGCTCGTGTGGCTGCTAAACTGGCTGAGCTACCGCAACGGCACGGCCCATCTCTCGACCAAACACGGGAGCTTCGCCGGCACGGAGAAGTGGTCGCAGATCGAGTTTGCCACGCAATTCCAACCCAAAGCTTCCCCGGCTGTGCTCGCCCGCGGGATGCTTGGCATGATGCAATACGATGCGCGAGCCGTGTTGCCGGCGATCCAGGTTCCCACTCTGGTGGTCGCGGGTGACAAGGATTCGACCACGAAAAAGGAAGCCAGCGAGGAGATGCGCAGCACCATCCCCGGGGCGCGCCTGGTAACGCTGAAGCCCGCGCGCCACCTCGGCCTCATCGAGCATCACGGAGAATATGCCAAGGCAGTTTCGGCCTTTGTGGAATCCGTCCTGACGACTGCGCGACCGAGTCCCGCCGGAGCGTTGCGGCAGTAACACTGGCTCATTGGTCGTCCCACGCTTCCGGTAACGGGAAGATTCCATCGCGTCCCTGACCCGTCGTTCCGCCGTGTGCCTTACCGCTGGCGGGAGCCGGGAGCGGCGATGCTAAATCCCATGACTAAATCTCATGCGTCTCCCACCACCCTTGCGGAAGAGATTTCCCAAGTCGGCGCTTCGGTAATGGAAGATGGCGTCGGTTACCGGGTGTGGGCTCCCATCTCGCGGGCCGTGGATGTCGAAATCATGGACCAAGGGGCGGTGCAGCGGCGGGTACCGATGGTGCGAGATGCGGCAGGTTACTTCGTCGGCTTCGATCCCTCCGGACTTCCTGGTGATACCTACTGCTTCCGGCTCGACACCGGGAGGAGTCATCCCGACCCGGCGTCACGCTGGCAACCGGACGGTGTGCATGGCCCGTCGATGGTCATCGACCCCAATGCCTACCGGTGGCGCGAGCAGCGCTTTCAGCGCCCGAAGTTCCGCGATCTCGTGATCTACGAATTGCACGTTGGCACCTTCACCCCGGAAGGCACCTTCCACGCGTTGATCGGTAAGCTCCCCCATCTCCGCACGCTCGGCGTCAACGCGCTCGAACTCATGCCGATCGCGGATTTCGCCGGAGAATGGAACTGGGGCTACGACGGCGTCTGCCTTTGCGCGCCCTCTCGAGCGTATGGACACCCCCACGATCTCCGCGCGCTGGTCGATGCGGCGCATGGGGAGGGCATGGCGATCATTCTCGACGTGGTGTACAACCATTTCGGACCGGACGGGAATTACCTGTCGGCCTATATCGGCGATTACCTCGACGAGAAGGCGAAGACCCCGTGGGGCGGCGCGATCCGCTACGATAGTCCGGCCTTTCACGGTCTGCGCCGGATGGTGGCGGAGAATGCTGCTTATTGGATGGAGGAGTATCGCATCGACGGATTCCGCCTCGATGCCACGCACGCCATCGTCGATACCTCGGAACGGCACCTCCTCGCGGAGATCACCGAGTGCATCCACGCGCGCGGCGGCTACGCCATCGCGGAAGACAATCGCAACGATGCGCGCCTCATGCGCGCTTTTGAGCAAGGCGGGTTCGGCTTCGATGCCGTGTGGGCCGACGATTTCCACCATTCGGTGCGCGTCGCCTTCACGGGCGAGCGCGAAGCGTATCTGGCGGACTATCTCGGCACCGTCCAGGAACTCGCGGCCACATTGCGAGACGGCTGGTTTTACCAGGGCCAGCCTTTGCGCTCGCGGCAGCTTCCGCGCGGCACTCCCTGCGCGGAGCTGCCACCCGCGCACTTCGTTCACTGCATCACCAATCACGATCAGATCGGCAACCGTGCCTTTGGGGAACGCCTGACCGAAGGAATCTCGCCCGACGCCTACCGAGCGGCCTCTGCTTTGCTTTGCCTTACTCCTTACACGCCGATGCTTTTCATGGGCCAGGAGTGGGCCGCATCGTCGCCCTTTCTCTTCTTCACGGATCATGATGAGGAACTCGGGCGGCGAATCACCGAGGGCCGGCGTGAGGAATTTCGCGACTTTGCCGCCTTCCAGGCGCCCGGCGCGGTCGAGCGCATCCCCGATCCGCAAGCGGCGGAGACCTTCACGCAATCGCGTCTGCTCTGGGAGGAGACGAGCCTCCCGGATCAGGCCGGGGTGCTCGCGCTCTACCGGGCGTGTCTCGCCTTGCGCCACAGCGATGCAGCGTTCCGCCCCGCGGGGAGGGCCGGCTGGACCGCCCGCGAATTGTCCATCGGCCTGTGTGCTCTTTTCCTTTCCTCGGCCGACTCCGAGTATCTGCTACTCATGAATCTCAGCGGGGAACCGCACGGCCCGCTCACCGAAGCCCCCGAGCCTGCGCGTGGTGGCCAGTGGCGGTGCGTGCTTTCGACGCGAGAGACCCGTTTCGGCGGTGACGGTGCGAGCGGCTGGAACGACGAGCTTGGCGAAGCAGCCTTCGACCGGCCGGAACTGGTCGTCTTACGCAGCCGATGAAACCGGTGACGCTTCCAGTGGCAGGTTTTGTGACGGGCATCGGGCTCGACGGGTTTCTCAATGGCATCGTGCTCCACCAGATCCTCCAATGGGATCACCTCGTCTGCGTCTCCGCGACGTGCGAGCCGCGCTCGCTGGCGGAGGCTAAAGCGCAGACGGCGCAGGACGGATTTTTCCACCTCGCAGTCTGGGTGGTGACCCTCGCCGGAGTCGTTTTGCTCTTCCATGCCGCACGCCATCCGCAGCGGCAGTGGAAGGGGCGCGTCCTGGCCGGCGCGATGCTCATGGGTTGGGGCGTATTCAACCTCGTCGAGGGGATCATCGACCACCACCTGCTGCGCATTCACCACGTCATGGCCGGCAGCCCGCATGAAGCGCTGGCGGATTGGCTCTTCCTCGCGCTCTCGGCACTACTCGCGATGGTCGGGGGGGTGGATGGCTGCCGAGCGGCGTCCTGTGAGGCTGCCTTAACGCTTCGGGACGATTTTTCTGGTCTGATCGCTGGAATTTCTCATTTCCCGAGCAGCATGGGAACTTTACCGAAACGCGCCTAACCTCTGGCGGCTGCAACAGACCCGCTCCGTGCCTCTTGGCACTGCTTGGGAGCTGATGCGGGACGAATCTCAGGGCAGTCGGCGGGGACGATGAGGCGCAGAGCTGCCGGCTCCACTTCGTAGCGCACGCGATCGAAAGAAACGGGCTCGCCGTCGAGATTGATCGAAATGAGATGTTCGCAACTGAACTCCGCCCAAGGGGCCTGTCGGTAGGAAATGTATTCGCCGTCGGAGCGGAGTTCCTGGAGTTCGCGAGCGGCCTGGAGGAGCGCGGTCGCCGGCACTTTTCGGATGACGAGAATGTCGAGCAGGCCGTCATCGAGCAGCGCGCGGGGCGCGAACTGTTTGCCCCCGCCGGTCTGTCGGCCATTGCCGATGATGGCAACGACGGCATCCTCGTGCGCTTCTCCATCCGGCAGGACGAGTCGGCCCTGCGCGGGCTCGAAAGTGATGGCGAGGATGGCACCCATGAGCGTGTAGGCGGCGCCGCCGAGAAGGCGTTTGAGTTCCGGTGGCGTGTTGGCGGTCACGTCGGCGCCGAAGCCGCAGCTTGCGGCATTGATGAACCAGTGATCGTTTGCACGACCGACATCGATAGGGGCCGGAGCGCCGTGGGCACAAAGATCCAGCGCCTCTCGTGGCCCGACCGGGATGCCACAGCCGACGGCGAAATCATTGGCCGTTCCGAGCGGGACGACTCCCAGGAGAGGACGTGCCGCGGCGGGTCGGCTCATGATGCCCTGCACGACGTCGTGCAGTGTGCCGTCGCCCCGGCGGCGACGATCGTCTCACCTTCTTCCGTTTCCGCGGCCCAACGCCGAGCGTCGTCCTTTTCCCAGGTGACCCGCACGTCGATGGGTTGACCCGCAGCGCGCAAGGCGTCCACCGCTTCGCGCAGCTCGGGCGCGTCCGCAGACTTGCCATTGAGGATCAAACGAAGTTTCCGGGGTTTCATACGTCGAGTGATTCGCGTCTCGGCGCGTCACCGGCCGCGTTTGCAGCAAGCGACAGATGGTCTTGCGCCGAGGGAAGTAGAAAGCTCGCACCCGGCGGCACTCGCTCTCAGAAGAGCGCGTCGATCTGCTCGATGACTTCCTTGCCGGGCCTCAGCAGCGGCGCGAGAAGCTTCTTCGCGAAATGCTTCTTCGCCGCCGAAACCAATTGGGGTTTGAGGCCATTGCGCGGCTCTTTCATCGACCCGCTGACCTTCACCGTCGTCCAGAAATAATCTCCGCGAACTTCGGTGAAGACCGCTTCGCGAGCGCCGGGAAATGAGGCAAGCACCGCCGCAGTCGTGCCCACTTTCAACGTCCCGCGAATCGACCGTTTTTGCACGGTGCAGGAACCTTCCACGCGGAGGAGGCCGCGGGCTTCGAGTTGAAGGTTTTTGATCGTCGTCGTCTCACCGTCGGACTGAAAATCGCCGCGCAGTTCTTCGAGAGTCAGACGGCTAAACTCACGCTTCCCGGTGAAGGCGGCCACCTTTTCCAGCGCGTCGATGTTTTGCAACACTGCGCCGCTGAACACGAGCTGCCCTCCAGATACCACAGGCCCCTCGCCGCTCAATTTCTTCTGCAAGCGGGTCTCTCCAGCAAACGCGCCAGAGAATTTCGCGCGTGACTCTTTGGGGAGGAAAGGAGTCACCGAGCAGCGTCGGAAATTCAGCTGCACATCCATCGTGCCGGGTTGGTCGAAGATAAACTGTCCCCCAACGGTGATCAGCCCGGTCTCGCCGAGCGTCAACGAACCTTCGTCGATACGCAGCGACGGCTTGGCGTAATAGAGTTTGAAACTCGCGACCCCCAGTTCCGGGAAACCGGATTGACTCAGCCTGCCACCCTCGCCATGCACGACCAAATCTTTCCCCGTGGGATACCAGTTCGTCGTCACACCCCGGAAGGAGCCGAGCGCATTCGGCTCAGCGCCCCAGTGCAGATCGGTGCGGGCGATCAAAGTGTGCCGGAGATCGAGGCTAAACGGCGACTCGGTTTCAGCGGGCAGCTCCAACGGCGGCCAGGGCGGGAACTTTTCGACGAGCCGCGTCGCTGCGGCCGGGCCATAAGCCGCCTCCAAATGGTCGAGCGTAAGGGTCTCAATCCGCCATTTGCCACGCCACAGTTCCGCAATATTGCTTCGCGCGTGGATGGATCGCGCACGAAGCGCCGTGAGTGCCGATGGCGGTTTCCCCTCAGCCCGGAAGCCCTCCGAGAAAACGGAAAGGCCCCGCCATGAGAGCGGCTGATAGGCGCTTGGCGCGCTCAGAACCTTGGCGGTGTGGCCGGTCATGCGGGAGCGCAGATCCCCACTCTCCAGGTAGCGACTGAGCAGAGCGCCGCCAGCGTAGTAGCCGCCCACGGCCAATAAAACGATAGCGCCGAGGATCACGCCGAATTTTTTCCGATGTCTGATCCAAGATTCGGAGGCAACCGGCTTCGAGGGTAACTCAAGTGGGGTGGGCGCGGTCATACGGTCAATCTTCGCGACTGCGCCCGCAAGTGGCCGTTCGAGTGGCTTAGTCTGGTCGAAAGTTAAGCGTTCGCCGCCCCGGCTTCGCGCGATGAGAAGATGCGCCGATGAGTGACGGACCCCTGATCGGCCGGGACGGCGCGGGCTGAGTGGCTGCCGAGCGGCGACCTAGCAGGCTGCCACGTGCGCATCGCACGATTCTCAAATTTTCTCCGGCCACACCACCAAGCGGCGGCGAAATGAAAATGCCCCGCCGGATGGTCTGCCGGGGCAGAATTCAAACCCACATCTATGTATCATCACATCAAAAAACTCATGTTCACGGTGCGCGTCGGCCAGCCCGACCCGCGTTTTGGCAATATGCTCCTGGAGCAGTTTGGCGGCGCAAACGGTGAGCTTGCGGCGGCCATGCAGTATTCCATCCAGGGGATCAACTGCGAAGACATGGCTTGCAAAGACTTGCTCATGGACATTGGGACCGAGGAGTTGAGCCATCTCGAAATCATCGGCACTCTCGCCCGCATGCATCTCAAGCCGATGAAAAAGGACGCGGATGCGGCGGAGCACGATCCGCTCATTGCGATTGCGGGCGGCGGCGGGGTGGCGCTGTGCAATTCCATGGGCAATGCATGGACCGCCGATTATCTGAAGGTCACGGGCGAACTGGACGTGGACTTGCGAAGTAACATCGCCGCGGAAGCGCGGGCCAAGATCGTCTATGAACGGCTGATCAATTTCTGCGACGATCCCGGCACCAAGGAGGCCCTGCAATTCCTGATGACGCGGGAGATCACTCACATGCGAGCCTTTATGGAAGCGCTGGAGAGCCTCGGCAAGCCGCCGCTTTCCATCGGTCTCATTCCGCCCACTCCGGGCATCGTGGATCACTATTACAATGACTCGACTGGCGAGGGCGAGGACGGCGAAGTGGACGCGGACGGTCCTTGGAATCGAGGCGACGGCATCACTGTCGTCGAGTCGCCTGCGCTGAAAGAGTTTCAGGTGCTCAAGGCGACGCCGAAGGCTGGCAAAACCACGCTCGAAGGAAACGGCCGCAAAGCGGCCCGGTCGCGTTAGTGACAGCGACGTGCCGCCGACCGCAGCGAGCGGCGGCGGCACGTCATGAAGCGTGGCAGATCAATTCGCCGGAAGGTCTCCCGCTTCCGCATCTGCTTCTGTCAAGGCGTTGTTGATTGCCACAGCCGCCAAGGTTCCCTCCGCTACCGCAGCAATGACTAACTGCACACCACGGCTGGCATTCCCGGCGGCATACAGTCCCGGGATACAGGTGGCGGCCTTTTCGTCGCATTGGATGCAGTTATCTTCTTCGCAGAATTTGCAGCCCAACTTTTCCGCCAGCGGCGAGCGCTGATGCTGGCCCGGAGAGAAAAAAAGGACGGTGCGTGGCAGCAACGTATCGTCCGTGAAGCGCACGCCGGAAAGCTCGTCGCCTTCTCCTTCCAAGAGCCGGATCGGTGTCTCGATCACGCGCATTCCGGCCTTTTCGATTTGCCGGCGACTTTTTGCGTCACAACGCAAAGGTCCATTGGCACAGAGCACCAGGTCCTTACTCCAGAGCAGCATCTCGATCGCGAGGTCGGCGCCCTCCTGCGTGCCGCCGAGCACGACGACGGCCTCGCCTCGATGTTCCCAACCATCGCAATAGGGACAGCTATGGGCGGTCTTGCCGTAAAACGCCTCGAAGCCTTCGATCTTGGGAAGCTCATCGACTAATCCGGTCGCCAGCAGCAGCATTCGCGAAGTGACCTTCACCCCGGTGTCGAGCGTCACCGTAAAGCAATCGTGCCCTCGCTCTGCGGCGGTAACCGTCGCCCGACGAAGTTCCACCGTCTCGTAACGCCGAAGCTGCTCGCGGGAGATCTTCAGAAACTCTCCCGGAGTCGAACCGTCGCGCGAAAGGTATCCATTGAAAACGCGCGCCGGTGCATTGCGCGGGCGACCCGCATCGCAGACCACGACTCGGCGAAGGCATCTCCCGAGTACCAGGGCCGCGCTCAGCCCAGCTGCGCCGCCGCCGACGATGGTGACATCGAGCAATCGACTCGTGGAGGGAGACGCCATCGCAGTGGGGTCTGCGGTCAAAGAGCCCCGCTACATCCCCGCAGAACGAGAAACAGCAGAAGCGAACCGATCAGGGAAACACCAAGGGAGCCGAGGCAGCCGAGTCGATTGGAGAAAAAGGCGAACATCAGGGCTTGTCTGGCGCCAATCCTTCCGCGAGGCAACGCGTGAGCGAGGCGGAAAACATGGGGGCGTGCCGGCAAGCGACCACGCATTTCACCCGGCGCAGCCACAGCCGCGCCACTTCCGCCTCGTCCTGTTTCAATTCATCGGCGAGCTTAGCCACATCATACGATTCATTATAGACGGGCAACCCTTCGACTTCGACCGAGTACTTGATGATGACTCGGTATTTCGGATCGAGGGGTTCAGTGGCAGTGGTCAGGCCAACGTCGGGCATAGGTCAGAAGTGATTGCCAAGGCTTTGGGAGTCGGTAGATCATTTTGAAGGCGCTTCAACCAGGCGGGCGGATTCCTGGCTCGCGCGCCCAGATGCGGCCTTCCTTTGCGGTTTGGAGGAAAGCATCGGCACCTTTGCCGAGAGCGATCACGCCGCCGTCGGGCAGTATGCCTGCCTGGTCGAGGAGGGGTTGCGCGTCAGGGGTGTGCCCGACGACTTTGAGGTGGCCGAAGGCATCCCGGACCCAATCGACCGCCGCCGCATTCCGGGCGAGTTCGGGTGCGCTTTCCTTGGAAGCGAGGACAGCCACGGCATCGAACAGCACCGACGGTGCTCCCGAGAGTGCCATGTCGGCCTCGACCAGTTTTCCCTCATTGTCTTTGGCCCCGCCGACTTTCGGCGCGACGACCACGAGCGTGGCCTTCGCCTCCTTCGCCCCGGCGCGCAATTCCGTCAGCCGCGCCGCATCGAAACCATCGCCGATGAGCACGCCGATTTTCCGGCCAGCGAGCGTCTTCGGCGCCTTGCCGAGAATGCTCAAGGCGGGCGAAGGCGGAAGGTCCCGCGTGGCTACCGCGGGTTTGATCGGGTCGCCTTTCTCTTTCATCCCGAGCGCGTCCACCACTCCAGAGTGCAGCGTTTCGTCCACATTCGCGAGGTGCGCGAGCATGCGCAGGCGGACCGCTTTGGTTTGCACCTTCGCCAGCTCGAAAGCGAAGGCGCTGATGATGTGACGTTGCTCCGGCTCCGTCTGTGAGCGGAAGAATAGCCGGGCCTGCGAATAGTGATCGGCAAAGCTTTCCGGACGTTGCCGCACCTTCTCCCCGACCATCTTCTCGGGCACCGAGGTAAAGCCGAGCTTCGGATTTTCCCGCGGCCCTTTCCCGTCGTCGAGCGACGACGGCTCATAGGACACGCGGCCTTTCGGAATGGCCATCTGATGCATGCCATCCCGCTGGAAATTCGCCGCGAAAGGGCAACCCTTTGGTGCGTTGATCGGGAGTTGGTGAAAGTTCGGTCCACCCAGCCGCGAGAGCTGCGTGTCTTGATAAGAAAAGAGCCGTCCTTGCAGCAGCGGGTCATTGGTGAAGTCGATCCCCGGAACCAGATTCGACGGCAGGAAAGCGACCTGCTCGGTCTCGGCGAAGAAATTATCCGGATTGCGATTGAGCACCAGCTTTCCCACCATGCGCAGCGGCACCACTTCCTCTGGAATGATTTTCGTCGGGTCGAGAATGTCGAAGTCAAACTTGGCCGCAGTCTCCGCGTCGAAAAGCTGCAAGCCGAGTTCCCATTCCGGGAAATCGCCGCCCGCAATCGCTTCCCACAGGTCGCGCCGGTGAAAGTCGGGATCCTTGCCGTTGATCTTGGTCGCCTCGTCCCAGACGAGCGATTGCATCCCGAGCTTCGGACGCCAATGAAACTTCACGAAGTGCGATTCGCCCTTCGCATTCACGAGCCGGAAGGTATGCACGCCAAAGCCTTCCATCATTCGATACGAGCGCGGGATCGCGCGGTCGGACATCACCCACTGGAGCATGTGATTGATCTCCGGCGTGAGCGACGCGAAGTCCCAGAAGGTATCGTGCGCCGAAGCGGCCTGAGGCACGCCGCTATCCGGCTCAGGCTTTACCGCATGGACGAGATCGGGAAACTTCATCGCATCCTGGATGAAGAAGACCGGGATGTTGTTACCCACGAGATCGTAGTTCCCCTCCGTGGTGTAAAACTTTACCGCGAAGCCGCGCACGTCGCGCGCCAGGTCCGCCGAGCCGCGCTCACCTGCGACCGTGGAGAAACGCACAAAGACTTCGGTCTTCTTCTCCGGGTCTTGCAGGAACGCCGCCTTCGTAATGTCGGCCTGTGACTTGTAACACTGAAAGTATCCATGCGCCGCCGAGCCGCGCGCATGGACGACGCGCTCTGGAATGCGCTCGTGATCGAAGTGCGTGATCTTTTCCCGCAGCACAAAGTCCTCGAGCAGCGCCGGCCCGCGCGCCCCGGCCTTGAGCTGATTCTGGTTGTCGGAAATCGGTGCGCCGTGATTGGTCGTCAGCGTCTCCTTCAGTCCGGTCGCACTTTGATGGGTTTCCGCCCGCTTCTCGCCCGCGAGCTTGGGCGCGGCTTTATCTGCCGCCTCAGCGGCGACCGCGGAGAGGGTGGCGACGGTGAGCAGCGCGAGCGCGCTGGCAAATGGAGTGGTCTTCATGTGGTTGGGAGTGTGAGCAAGGGGTGAGCGTCGGCTTCTTTCCTGACAGAGGATCTAAAGAGTTATCCCCAACGAACCTTTCGGGGACATGGCTTTCCATCCTGCGCGCCACGACCGCCCCATGCGAGGCGGTCGGGCGCAGCATTCTGTAGGCAGATGCCGTCTGCCGAAAGAGTGTCAGGCTGGAGTCGGAACTTTGGCCTGGTCCACGGTCGAGATGTCTTCGGCTTTCTCCTGGCGGAAGATTTCTTCCGCGCGGTCCTCCAACTCGTCGGTCGCCGCAGTGGCGGAGATAAGATAGTTGCCCTTCAAGAGCTTCTGTTCATAGACCTTGGCTTCGATCTCGGGAATGCCGAGGCCGATCAACCCACCGGCGAGACCGCCCGCCGCAGCGCCGACGGCCGCGCCGCTGAGTGCCGCCATGATGGGGCCAGCCGCGATAAGCGGCCCGACGCCGGGGATGGCCAGCGCGCCGATGCCCGCGAGGAGCCCGAGGACACCACCGGTCACGCCACCCGCGGCGGCGCCGGTGGCGGTGCCTTCAGGAGCCTTCGTGGCTTTGACGTGGCCGACATCCTGGCCGGGGCCTTGAGGATAGACGACAGAAACATCCGCGGCGGTAAAGCCGGAGGTCAGCAGGCGATCGACAATGCGCTCGGCCTGCGGGCGGTTGGTGGCAATACAAAAGACAGCGTTGTGTGACATATAGGTGATGAGGTTATTGAGGTTTTAGTGGGTTACTTGGTGGATTTGACTTCGATTTCGTCGGTTACGGCGGTTTTGCCAGCGACCATTTTGGCGTGATTGCATACGGCTTCCTTTTCGGCGGGGGAATTCACGGGTCCGCGCAGCGTGACTTTGCCCGCGATCGTGATGATCTTCACGTTCTTGGCCGTCATGCTGAGTGACTTGTCGTCCATGACCATGCGCCGAATATCCTGGGTGATCTTCAGGTCTGCAGGGGCATTCGATTGGTCGCCAGGAGTGACGGTGGCGCCGGACTTGTCGCGTTCGTTTTTGCCGCTGTTGTCGGGGGCTTTGCCTTGGTCTTGAGCGAGGGTCAGGCCGAGGGAGGCACCGAGCGCGGCGAGGGTGAGGAGAGTGCTTTTCATGCCCGCTACATCGAAGTGGGAGCGGCTGCCGCGTGTCGTCCTTTGCCCTGAACAGGGCTTCAGGGGACGAGTCCGTGCGGCGCGAGCCGTGCGGTAGGGAAAGACTTGTGCTGACGGGATGAGCCAAAGCGCCGGCAGACTCGGGCAAGTCCACCCGCGTTCGGGACCGACGCCCGTGAATTCTGCCTAGGGTGAACTCTGCGAGTCATTAAGGCTTGCGCGCTCGTGGGGTCGATAGTTTTGCATGGCAACGACTCATGAAAGATTCGGCGCTCAAGGCTGATTCGCACTCCCCCGGCGCGGTCCCGCCACCGCCGCGCTGGGTGGCGTGGCCTGTGCCGGTGATGATGGCGGTGCTCGGGGTGCTCTGGTGGCTGGAGCCACACGGCAGCTACGATCCGCCGTGGCTCCTCTTTCTGTGCAATCTCCTCTTTGCCACGCTGGCTTCGGCATGGATCGCGGTGCTGGCCAGCCGCAGCTTCCTCGCGCAGCCGACGCCGGGGCTGGCGTGGCTCATCGCCGGGGTGGCCTTTTACGGACTGGCGGGCGTGCTGGCCACGGGACTGGCCGGCGGCAATGCCAATGCCATGATCGCGACGCACAATGTGAGTGTGTGGTGGGCGGCGCTGTGCCATCTGCTCGGCGTGGTGCTGCCGCCGTCGCCGCGTCCGCTACGCGGGGCCGGCGGGTGGCTCCTCGCCGCGGTGGCCGTGCCGCTGGCCATTTCGCTGGCGGTGGCTCAGGCGGCTTGGGGCGGGTGGCTGCCGGATTTCTTTGTCCAAGGCGGTGGCGGGTCGGCGGTGCGGGCGATGGTGCTGGGCTCGGCGGCGGGGATGTTCTGCTTCACGGCCATCCTGCTCCTGCGGCGGCGGCGCACGGCTTTCCAGCAGTGGTATGCGCTGGCACTGCTGCTCATCGCCACGGGCCTGGTCGGGCTGATGCTCCAGCGCGAGCACGGCAGCGTGCTCGGCTGGACGGCGCGGGCGACGAGCTGGGCGGGCAGTGTGTATCTGACGCTCGCGGCGCTGGCGCTCGCGCGGGAGTCGAATGCGCGGGAAGTCTCGCTCGCAGCCATGCCCGCGGATGGCAGGCTGCGCTATGCGCTTGCGGTGGTGCTGGTCGCGGTGGCGACAGTGGTGCGCATGACCTTTCTCGCCGGACTCGGCACGCGTGCGGCCACGGTCACTTTCTTCCCGGCGGTAATCCTCGCGGCGCTTTACGGCGGGCGCGGTCCGGCGCTGCTCGCAGCGGGGCTCTCGATTGCGATTCTGAAGTATTTCTGGATGCAGCCGGTCCGCACTTTTGCCCTCGGCACCCCCGAGGACTGGGTGATCCTGGGCATCTTTGCCGCGACTTCGGTGCTCATCGCCTTCGTGGCCGAGAGCGTTCGCGTGAGCCGGGAACGACTCGCCGCCGCGGAAGCACGGAGGGCGGCAGATGTGGAGCTGCAGGCCAGCGACGCGCGGGCCGAGGCGCATGGCGACGCCTTTGCCCGGCTGATCGAGAGCGCACCTTTCGGCGTGTATGCGGTAGATGCCGACTTCCGGCTGGCGCTGGTGAGCGCCGGCTCGCAGCGCGTCTTTGCCAGCGTGCGACCGTTACTCGGCCGGGATTTCGGCGAAGTGCTGCGCGCCGTCTGGCCGGAGCCTTTCGCCTCGGAGGTGATCGCGCTTTTCCGACGCACCCTGGAAACGGGCGAGCCCTTCCATGCGCCGAATACCACCCAGCAGCGCGCCGACGTGCCGGCCACGGAGACGTACGACTGGCAGATCGCGCGCGAAATGCTGCCGGATGGCCGGCTCGGCGTGGTGTGTTACTTCTACGATGCGACGGAGCGGGAGCGCGCCGCCAGCGAACTCCAGGCGGCCCGCGATGCGGCCGAGGCGGCGTCGCTGGCGAAGGATCACTTCCTCGCCCAGCTCTCTCACGAGCTGCGCACGCCGCTCACGCCGGCGCTGCTGCTGGCGCAAGACCTCCGCGACGATCCGCGCTTCGACCCGGAGACGCGCGACGCGCTGGGCATGATCGAGCGCAACATCGCGCTCGAAGCCCGGCTGATCGACGATTTGCTCGACGTGACGCGGATCGCGCGGGGCAAGCTGACGCTGGAGCCGGAGGAGTGCGATTTGCACCGCGTGCTCGATCTCGCCGCGGGCATGGTGCGCGACGAGGCGCGACGCAAAGGTGTGACGCTGGAGATTGCGCGGGAGGCTCGGCGCACCGCCCTCCTCGGCGATCCCGCCCGTCTGCAACAGGTCTTTTGGAATCTGCTGCGCAATGCCGTGAAGTTCACCCCGGCGGGTGGACGCGTCGCCGTGCGCACTTACGAGATGGGCGGGCTCGACGGCCGCGCGAACTGCTCGCGCCTCGCCGTGGAAGTGCGGGACTCCGGCATCGGCTTTGAGCCCGCGGCGGCGACCCGCATCTTCCAACCTTTCGAGCAGGAGACCGTCGAGGGCCGCCCGCGTCAGGCCGGCCTCGGCCTCGGGCTGGCCATCGCCCGCGGAATCGTGGAACTGCACGAGGGCGCGATCCGCGCGGAGAGTCCGGGAGTGGGACGGGGTGCGGTCTTCATCGTGGAATTGCCAGGGACAGAGCGGGGCGTCTAATGGGTAGTTACTTACTCTGCACGCTTCTCTAACTCCGTTACATGGCGACAGACGATTCTTTAACCCACGCGATGGCCGAGGAAGTCCATCTTACGGCGCACGAATCGCAATGGACGGCGCAGTTCGTCGCGGAGCGTGATCGCCTCTTCGCTCTCCTGCCGGGTCGTTTCGCCGCCTTGCCAGTCCGACGCTGGCTCATGCGGCACGCCTCCGGCCCACGGACTCATCATCTCCACCTTGTCGTCTTCGGCGGCGAGCAGTGGGTTCGGCATTTACAGTTTCGTGACGTGCTGCGAGCCGAGGCAGTCATCGCTGCTCGCAGCGAGCACCTCAAACGCGGACGCTCGACGGCACAGACGTTGTTCACGGCGAGAGTGCGCGGCTAGCCGCACGTGTGCCGCCAGCAACCGCGAGCGAAATGAGCACGCGCTCCACCATCAGCGTGAAGGTTTCCTGGCGGGACGTGTCCGTCCCTCCGCGCGCTCGGTCGCGAGGATCTCGGTAAGCTCCCGCACTTTTTCGGGATGCCGCGTGGCGGGATCGTGCGCTTCGGAGGGATCGTCGGTGAGATGGAAAAGCTGCGGGGGACGACCGGGGCGTTCGGCGAGTTTTGCGCGACCGATCCCGCCGCCGGCGCTCTGCACGAGCTTCCACGGGCCAGACCGAATGCCGAACGGACCATTCGTGCCCGCGCCATGCGAGATGAAGGTCGTGCGTCCGGGCTGCGCGCGCGGCTCGCCGAGCAGCGCGGGCCGAGCGTCGAGACTATCGAGCGCCGCTTCGTCTGGCAGCGCGATGCCGAGCAGTGCGGCAAAGGTCGCAAACAAGTCGCCGTGCATGACGAGGTCGCCGCATTCGCTGCCCGCCGGGACGCGGCCTGGCCAGCGCGCGATGAAAGGCACGCGATGTCCACCTTCCCACTGCGTCCCCTTGAAGCCGCGAAGTGGGCCATTGCAGCGGTGCTCCGGCACCACGTTTGTCGCGTAGCCGTCCTCGACTACGCCGCCGTTGTCGCTCGTAAATATAACCAGCGTCTTTTCCGCCAGCGCGAGTCGATCGAGCGTGGCGAGAATCTGGCCCACGGTATCGTCCAGTTCCGCGAGCACTTCGCCGCGGGTGCCGCATTGGCCCGCACCGTGAAATCGTGGATGCGGTGCCTGCGGTGCGTGGATGCCGTGCGTGGCGAGGTAGAGAAAAAACGGGGCATTCCGATGCTCCTCGATAAATGTCCGCGCCCTGTTGGCGAAAGTATCCGCCATCTCTTCATCCACCCAACGCGCGGACGTACCGCCACTCATCCACCCGATGCGCGCGATGCCATTGACGATCGTGCCGTCGTGGCCGCGGCGGCTTTTGAGATTCAGCAACTCCGGATGCTCGCGGCCCGTCGGCTCCGTGCCGACTTTCGCACGATAGCTCACCGCGATCGGATCGGCAGAATCGAGCCCGGCGATGCGCTCGTTTTCCACATACACGCAAGGCACGCGATCGCCCGTGGCCGGCATGATGAAAGCATCATCGAACCCGAGCGCGCCCGGCCCCGGTGCGATCCTGTCATTCCACTGCGCCCCTCCCTTTCCGCCGAGCCCGAGATGCCACTTGCCCACGGCCCCCGTCGCGTAGCCCGCCGCCTTCAGCATTGAGGCGAGAGTCGCCGTACCGGGCGCGATGCAGAGCGGGTCCGTGCCGCTAAGGATGGTGGCGCCCGGTTCCTGCCGCCACGAATACGTGCCGGTGAGCAGCGCGCGCCGCGTGGGCGTACACATCGAAGCCGGCGAATGCGCATCCATGAAGCGGCGGCCTTCGCGCGCGAGCCGGTCGAGGTGTGGGGTGTGCGCGAGCGTCGCCCCGTAGCAGCCGAGATCGCCATAGCCCACATCGTCGGCGAGGAGGACGATGATGTTTGGCCGTTCCGTCCGCGCAGCGATGGAGAGTGCAAAGAGCAGAATTGTGAAGAGCGCCACCGCCCCCCTCGCACGGCATGGCCGCAGGTAAGAGCGGACATTCGGCGGAAAGAGGCGCGGGCTTTTACGGAAAGGGGCGGACATATTCTATGGTTCAATCGCGACTCCGCGCGACGCAGGCGTCATCGTAAGGTGGAGCCTCCGCGGGGCAATGCGCTTTTGCCGACAGGCAATGCGAACCCTTCACGTCCGACCTGACCGCTCGCCACGAAAGGAGAGGCATGCCTGCTGTATCCACGCTCACGAAGAACCGCACGGTGCGGAACCCCCGGCTAACTTCGCGCGGCTCGATGAAGGGCGCGGCGACGTTGAAGATGCCGGCGACGCTGGCGCCGATGGAGGCGCTCTCGGTGGACACCATTCCGATCGGAAGTGAATGGCAGTATGAACCGAAATGGGACGGCTTTCGCTGCATTGCTTTTCGCGCCGGCGCGGACGTGCGCCTGCAATCGAAAGCCCAGCAACCCCTGGCACGTTACTTTTCCGAGCTCGTCGCCGCACTCGCCGATCTGGATGCGCCGTGCTTCGTCCTCGACGGCGAGATCGCCATCCCCCAAGGCCGCGGCTTTTCCTTCGACGCCCTCCTTCAGCGCATCCATCCAGCGGCGTCGCGCATCGCGAGACTCTCCGGGGAGACGCCCGCCATCCTGGTTGTCTTCGACCTGCTGGCCGGGGAAGACGGACGCTCGATGCTCGACGCACCGCTTCGGGAGCGACGCGTGGCGCTGGAGACATTCGCCGCCGCGCATTTCCCAGAAAAGGGGATCATCCGTCTCTCACCGGCCACGAAGAAACTGTCCACGGCGAAGCGCTGGCTCTCGCAGACCGGAGCAACCCTGGATGGCATTATCGCCAAGCGAGTGGATTTACCTTACCGCTCGGGTGAGCGCGATGGGATGCAGAAGATCAAGAACTTCCGCAGCGCAGATTGCGTGGTCGGCGGTTTCCGTTACGGCACCGGGAGCAAACTCGTGGGCTCCCTCCTCCTCGGACTCTACGACGAGCAAGGCCTGCTCCACCATGTCGGGTTCACCTCCAGCCTCTGCACCGCCGATAAGCCAGCTCTCACCAAAAAGCTGGAGCGTTTGATCGGGAAACCCGCCTTCACCGGCAAGGCACCCGGCGGGCCGAGTCGTTGGAACGCCGGGAAAGACACCTCGTCGCAGCCACTCCAGCCGAAGCTCGTGGTCGAAGTATGTTACGACCATGTCACTGGCGGGCGCTTTCGCCACGGGACCAGGCTGCTGCGCTGGCGCCCCGACAAATCGCCGCGGCAATGCACCACACAGCAGTTGATGCAAAAGCAGGCGAACGTGCTCAAGCTGCTCAAGTAGGGATTATTCCAACGCGCGAAGAGAAGGGAGCCGCTGCTTGAGCGTGAGGACCGGCGCGAACAGATCGCCGTGTTTCTCTACTCTCCGCAGCACCGCATCACTCTCGAAGACCAAAAGCCTGGCGTTCCGTTTCTTCACGACCGCCTCGACCTCCTGCCAGGTCACCGGAGTGGATATGGTTGGGTGCGGTTTGGCGCGCAGCGAGTACACGTTCACCGTCGTCTTGTGTTCACCGTTTTGGCTCCAGTCGATGAGCACTTTGCCTTTGCGCAGCGTCTTTTGCATTCGCGACACCACCTCCCCCGGGTGCTCGCGTTCCATCTTTTGCGCGACCGCGTGCGCAAAGGCTTTGGTCTTCTCGTAGGTCGTCGCAGAGTTGAGGGGGATGAAGATTTGGAGACCTTTGGAACCGGAGGTCTTGGGAAACGCCTGAAGCCCGAGGGCGTCGAAAGTCTCCCGCAGCCGCAGCCCCACGCGGCAGCAGAGCACCATGTCCGCAGGCGCACCGGGATCGAGATCGAAGGCCAGCATGGTCGGCTTCGTGATGGCTGGCGCGCGGTGCAGAAAGGTGTGCAACTCCAAGTCCGCCAGATTCGCCGCCCACACCAGCGCCGGCAGATCGTTCATCAGGCAATAGTCGATCTTTCCCTCCTCGCGGCGCGAGGGCACCTCGGTCGTCTTCACCCAGGCTGGCCGATGCGAGGGGCACTGTTTCTCGTAAAAGAAGAAACCCTCCACGCCGTCGGGATACCGCTTGAGGGTGATGGGCCGGTTCTTCAGATGCGGCAAAAGCACCGGGGCAATGCGTATGTAATAGTCGATGACCTGCCCTTTCGTGAATCCGCACTCGGGATACAGCACCTTGCCGAGATTCGAGACCGTGAGCTTTTTGCCGGCGACTTCGATTTCAGATTTCTTGCTCATGGCGCGTGGTCTCTCTCGCATCGCACCGCGCTGGCTTCCCGGCGGCATCGAAAGGCCATGAAGCGGGTCTTTCTCCTCTCGCCCGCACGCTCCGATGGGAAGCGCGCCGCTCTGCTCACGCGGCCCACGGCCACATTTGAACTCGCGCGGCAGGTGCAAATCGGCGCCGCGGCTCTGGGCGATGTCTTCGCGTTCTGCAGCGGACTCTATTTCCGCGGCAAGCTCACCTACGCCCGTCGCTTTGCCACGCCACCCGAGGGATTGCCCGGCGTCTTCATCATCACGCCGAGCCGCGGCCTGGTCACCCCCGACACGCAGGTCGGCTGGCGCGACCTTGCGGAATTTGCCGACGTGCCCGTGGATTCCGCCGAGCCGCGCTTCACAGAACCGTTAAGACTCACCGCGGAACCCCTCGCGGACGCACCCACGGAGATCGTCTTGCTGGGGAGTGTGGCGACCGGCAAGTATCTCGACACACTCCTGCCGATCTTTGGGGAGCAATTGCGCTTTCCTCTGGAGTTTGCCGGTCGCGGAGACATGAGCCGCGGCGCGCTCCTGCTCCGATCCGCGCTGGCCGGGCGGGAACTTCAGTACGGCCAGGTGCCTCCCCTGGCCCGGAGCAGGGGCCCCTCGCCCGCCCAAAAAACGCAGGCATAACCACCTGCCTGCATGGGTGACCCGCCGTTTTATTCATGAATGCCGTGTCGTGAGAGTGCGACAGCGACGGGTTAGGCCACGTGATCATTGCAAAGTCTGTGCTCAAGAATGTCTTCAAGACCATCCACCTCGTCGATGTGAGAGCCGATGCGCACAAAACCAAGCCCGGCGGCGAGAGCTTGAGGGGCGGTATTGTCCGGCCGGATACTCAGCACAAATCTCGTCACACCGTGAACCTGATGCGCCCAGCCCATCAGCGCCCGCGAAGCTTCGCGGGCGTAACCCTGACGCCGAAAAGGCGGATACACCGTGAATCCAAACTCCACACCTCCCGGAGCATAAGGCCGAAAATACTCTGCTCCGGGGGCCGTGTGGAACCCTATGTGGCCGACCATTACACGCCGGTCGCGGAGCGCCATCGCCCGCAAGGACCATGGCTGGAACGTCGCCTCCGCTTGCAGTTGCTGAAGCCGCAGGGCCATGACATCGGTGGAAGCCAGCAAACCGTCCGGGAGCGACAACCCCAGTAATCGCTCCGCCTTTGTGAGGTCATGCGTAAGGACGGCCTGCAGGAATGGAGGAAGAAGGGGGATCAATTCCAACCGTTCCGTACAAATGGTGGTCGTCATGCCGCGTGAAGCCCTGAGGCGCCGAACACCCCCAAGCTCAACAACTGCGGAGGGCGGCGCGGCCGATGCGGAAAGGCGGCGGGGGCGCAGGTGGGAGGAGCATGGGCCATGACGCACGGAGCAGTTCGCAGTTGCGCGTGGTCACCCGTATCCGCGCTCATTGCTTTGGCGCTGTCTTCTCCGCTGGCTGCCCGATCTGCCTCCGGTAACCGACGAGATAAAGGGAAGTCCCTTTCGGTGCCTTTAATTCTTTCGGTAACTCCATGCCCGACAGGTCATAGCAGACCCGCATCGATACGGCGTCCTTCATCTCGTAGATGGCAAGAAAGGTCTTGCCGTGGTTGGGGCCGGCCGTGCTCTTGATGGTCATGCGCTTGGGACTGGTGGTCGTGTCGAGCGTGCAAGTCCCTTTGTCCGGCTCTCTTTCCCCTTCGATGGTGACTTCATAATTCCCGCCGGTGATTCTCAGCGTGATGGCTTTGAGGGCGGGCTCCGGCAGCCGCGCACCCCCAAGGATGGCGGCGATTGGCTTCCAGACGCCTTCCTGGGCGATGGCACCGGCTTTCGCGTCGCCCGTGGCTTGTTTATCGTCTGCGCGCATCATGAACGGAAGCATGGTCGTGAGAATGAGGAGGAGAGCGGGTTTCATAATCAGTCTTTCGATCGTGGCGATGAGAGCACCAGCGGGGAAACGGTTAGGCGTTACTTTCATAGCGAAATTACCTCCATGCGTCCCTCCACATGTCGGGATACCAGCGACCTTCGTCCATCTCGATCAGGTCGAAGTCGGTGATCACGCAGCCGTCGTCCTTCAAACCGTATTGCCGGATCATGTCAGGGATATATCCGTCGGTCTCGTCGTCCCGCCAACCGCGCTTGCTCATAAAGCTGTTGTAGATGAGCACCTCCTCGTCCGTGAGGCGGCGGCCATTCGTCATGCACCAGTCGAGCACCTCCTCGTCGTTCTTGCCGGCGAGCACTTGCGCCCTGGCGTCCTCGTAGCGGACTGCCAGATAGCGGCAGGTGCGTCCGTCGAACCCCTGTCCAAGCATTGCATGGTAATCCCCCGGGAGTTCGCCGTTCGCGTGCAGCCGAATCTTCGAACACATGCGGGCGAAATAGAACAGTCCGCGGGTCTTTTCGTAACAGCCTTTGAGTCCTTGAAACTTCATTGCTGGTCTTTGGGTTTCACGGAGCGCTTCCGGTCGGTTCATCGGAGCCGTTTGGAGAGATAGAGCTTACTGTGGCCACGCGAATCCCAGTCGGAAATCTCACCGACGGTCTTGAAGCCGTGCGAGAGGTAAAAGCGTGGCGCCTGATACTGCATTGTGTCCACGCAGGCATACTTGCAGCCGCGTGCGAGGGCCTGCCGCTCCGCCTCGGCCAGCAGCGCCCCACCGATCCCTTGCGAACGCCACTCCGGGTGAACAGACATGACGGAAATGCGAAGCCACGCCAACTGGGTCTCGGCAAAGAGGCCACCCAGGACGCACGCCTCGGCGGTCGCGAGCAGGACCAGCGGCCGAAGCTGATGCTCCGGCTGCTGAAGCTGCTCCATGAAAGCTGGATTGACCGTCCAGTTGTGCTCGCGCAACCACTCACGGACCAGGTCGCAACCTGGCGCCGATGTATCGGCTACGGTGGCAATGCCCCAATCGGTGACTGGTGGGCTCATGATTCTGAGACGTGCGAGGAAGCGCCGGACAGAGTGTAAGGGACATCTTTGTGCCCGATTGCTTATATCGGAGCAAGGCGATTCTCCTTGAGCAGTCTTCGCGTCTGCGGGCGGTAATGGGCGGCGGCGGAGACACTGCGGCGCTAGCGCCGCCGCGTATTCACCAGTTCGTTGAACTTTTTGCCGGAGAGCCGCGGCTTTGGGGGATGTCTTCGCCTTCTGCAGCGGTCTTTATTTCCGCGGCAAGCTCACCTACGCCCGTCGCTTTGCCGCGCCACCCGAGGGATTGGCCGGCGTCTTCATCATCACGCCGAGCCGGGGACTCGTCACGCCCGACACGCTGGTGGGCTTGCGCGATCTTGAAGAACTTGCCGGCGTGCCTGTGGATTCCGCGGAGCCGCGTTTCACCGAACCGTTAAAACTCACCACGGGAATCCTCGCTTACTCGCCCGCGGAGATCGTCTTGCTGGGGAGTGTGGCGACCGGAAATTACCTCGACACGCTCCTGCCGATCTTCGGGGAGCGACTGCGCTTTCCTCTGTAGTTCGCGGGTCGCGGAGACATGAGCCGCGGCGCGCTCTTGCTGCGGTCAGCGATGGCCGGCGGGGAACTTCTTTACGGCCCGGTCCCTCCCCTGGCCCGGAGCAGGCGCCCCTCGCCCTCCAAAAAAACGCAGGCGCGTTAGAATCCCCAGCGCGAGTGGCGTTGCACCAACTCGCTGAACTCCCGCCGGAGCGTCTCGGCTTCGGCATCGGCGAGGCCTAGGCGAGGAGTAGTGACTCCGTTGCTCTTGCGGCGTAATTCGCGGTCCCGCCCGAGATGCCGTGGGTAAGTTTTTGAGCGGTCGCTTCACCGATCGTGCCGACGAGCCGGCGGACGACAGCCTGCGCTGACTACGGAGCACCCGCGCGGTCGCTTTGCCGCAGAGTCGGTAAATGTTTCGCAACGACACTCACCGACATAACGACTGCGCAGTATTCATGGCGGCCTTACGGGCGGGAGTGCGCGCTCTGGCCCAACCAGGAATCGAAGACCGGGTGCGTCAATACTTCGACGATCATCCAACCTACAGCCGGGATTCCGTGCATATCGCGGCAATTGCGTGCCGTTTCGCTGACGAAGCCCGAGACACGACCTGTCGGGTCGTGCCGAAACTGGCCCTCAACCCAGCAACGCCTTGACGCCGCATGCTCAAGCGCAAGGGTAAGGTCTCTCCCAAGGACCAACTCAACCTCTTTGACTTCGCCTCCAATCATGGGCACACCACCAATCCAGCTGATGCAGTACGGACTGATGGCCGAGAATCACTGGCGGGAGTTCCTCCCCGCAATGGTGCGCGAGATGGAAGCGACGGGGACGTTGATGGCAGCGCTCTTCGAGGCGCAGGAGACGACGCTCGACGAAATGGAAACGCTGACGCGCAAACTGGAGACGGAAATGCACCTGACGCCGCAGCAGGCGGAGACGGCGGCGTGGGAGTTGATCCGCGAGAAATATATTCTCCTTCCAGCGGAAGACAGCCAGAGCGTCTAAACGCTGGGAACTACCGCATCCGAGCGGAAGATCGAGTCGGCGAAGGTTCGCTCAAGCAGAAGTGCCGCGACAACTTTGCGGCCATTGAGTTGGTCCAAAGGCTCGACGGGGAAGGGCGAGAGGCGACCGACGCGGAGAAGCGGGTGTTGGTGAAATACGTCGGATGGGGCGGCATTCCGCAGGTCTTTGCCTGGCACGAGGCTCCCGAATGGCAGCCAGAGCGCGAGCGGCTCAAGGCGCTGCTGACGCCAGAGGAATACGAGGCTGCACGCGCCTCGACGCTCAATGCCCACTACACCGCGCCGGTCGTCGTCAGCGCGATCTACGACGCGGTGCAGCGACTCGGCTTCAAGCATGGCCGCGTGTTGGAGCCGGCAACGGGCATCGGCCATTTCTTCGGGCTGATGCCGCCGGAAATGAGCGCACGCTCTCGGCTTACAGGGATCGAACTCGATCCGCTCACGGCGAACATCGCGCGCAAGCTGTATCCCGATGCCGACATGCGCGCGCAGGGATTTGAGAACGCGGCGCTGGTCGATAATGCCTTCGATCTTGCCATCTCGAACGTCCCCTTCGGCGATTACAAAGTCGTCGATCCGCAATTCGATGAGCGGAATTTTTGGTTCACGATTACTTCTTCGCCAAAGGGATGGAGAAAGTGAAACCGGGGGGCTTGATGGTCTTCATCACGTCCAAGGGCACACTCGATAAGGTCAACTCCAGTCTTCGTGACTACCTCCACGAACGCGCTGCCTTTGTCGGTGCCATCCGTTTGCCGAATACCGCTTTCATGCAGAATGCCAATACCAAGGTGACGGCGGACATAGTATTCCTTCGCAAGCTTGCGACCGGGCAAAGGCCGTCCGTCCCCGCCTGGTTGAACCTCGCGGAGCACGTCAACGCAGAAGGAGTGGCCTTCAAGATCAACGAATACTTCGCCGCGAATCCGTACATGATGCTCGGGACGATCACCGAGGAGGGGAAGATGTATCGCGGGAACGAGGCGGCGCTGATTCCCGACGGTCGCGAGCTGGCCGATGCCCTGCGCGTTGCGGTCGCGGCGCTACCGCAGGGGATTTACCAAATGCCCGAAGAGGCGACCAACTTGCGTGCGGTCGCGCCGGTGGAGATTCTTGCCCCGAACTACGTGAAGGAAAATGCCTTCACACTTCATGATGGCGTCATCGCGATTCGCACCGGCCCGACGCTCACGCCGGTGACGAACCTGCCGGACGAAACGGCACGGCGCATCCGTGGTCTCATCAAGGTGCGCGATGCCGTGCGCGAAGTGATTCGCAGCCAACTTCAGGAACCCGACTACGATGCGATTGTCCGTGGGCGGCGGCTACTCAACCTTCACTACGACCACTTTGTCGCGCGTTTCGGAGCGATCAACGATCGCGCCAACCGCCGCGCCTTTCGCGGTGATCCCGAGTATCCACTGCTCTGCTCGCTGGAAGACTACAACGAAGAGACGAAGCGCGCGGAGAAGACCGCGATCTTCCGCGAGCGCACCATCCAGCAACCCGAGGCTCCGCAGGCAGCGGAAACGGCTAAAGATGCTCTCATCCTCGTCCTCAATGAACTCGGGAGGGTGGACCTCAACCGCATGGAAGCACTGCTGGGCCAACCGGCGGAGAAATTCCTGCCGGAGTTGAAAGGTCTCCTTTACCGCAATCCGCAGAATGAGCAGTGGGAGACTTACGATCAATATCTCTCCGACGACGTGCGGACAAAGCTGCGAGATGCGCGGGCTGCCGCGGCTACCGATGCGGCTTATCACGAGAATGTCACGGCATTGGAGGCGGTGCAGCCCGCGGACTTGACGCCTTCGGAGATCGACTCGCGGCTTGGCGCGGTGTGGATTCCACCGGCAGATGTGGAGGCTTTTTCCCAAGCGTTGCTTGGCACGGAGGGCGTGACTGTTTCACACGCGGCGGCGGTGGGGACTTGGTTCATCCGCGGCGACTACGGAGCGCGGGCCACCGTCGCGAACACCGCCGAGTGGGGCACGGCCCGCTATTCCGCCATAGAACTGATCCAGGACGCGCTTGATCTCAAAACGCCCACGGTCTATGACACCGACGCGAAAACCGACGCGCCGATCATCAATCCCCAGCAGACCGAGGCGGCGCGGGACAAGATGGAGAAGATCAAGGAGCGCTTTAAGTCGTGGATTTGGGAGGACGATGCGCGGCGCGAACGGCTTTGCCGCAAATACAATGACGAGTTCAACAGCGTGCGGCTCCGCGTCTTCTACGGGAGTCATCTCACCCTTCCGACGAGCAACCCGGAGATTACGCTCCGACCGCATCAGAAAAACGCGATTTGGCGCATCGTGCAGACTGACAACACACTCCTCGCGCACGCCGTTGGTGCGGGCAAGACTTACACCATGGTCGCGGCAGGGATTGAGTTAAAGCGGCTCGGACTGGCGAGGAAACCGATGTTCGTCGTCCCGAACCACATGCTGGCACAGTTCTCAACCGAACTGCTCACGCTGTATCCCGCCGCAAACATTCTGGTAGCCGGTAAAGATGACTTCGAGGCGTCGAAGCGGGCGCGCCTGTTCAGCCGCATCGCCACGGGGAATTGGGATGGCGTCATCGTCACGCACTCCAGCTTCGAGAAGATTCCCGTCTCGGTGGAGACACGGCGCGCCTTCATCGACGAACAGATCTACGAGATCGAGCGGGCCATCCGCGAAAAGAGGGGCGAGCGAGGCTCGCGAATCGTGAAAGAACTGGAGCGAGTGAAGAAACGGCTCAAGACCAAACTCGAATCGCTTGCCGCGGACGAGAAGAAGGACAACACGCTGACGTTTGAGGAACTCGGAATCGACCGGCTCTTCATCGACGAGGCGCACAAGTTCAAGAACCTCTTCTACCTCACGAAGATGACGCGCGTGGCGGGCCTGCCACAGACTGCTTCCGAACGCGCGTTCGACCTATTTCTCAAGGTCCAGCACATTCAGGAGAAGAACCGAGGCGGCGGCGTGGTCTTCGCCACTGGCACGCCGATCTCCAACACGATGGCGGAAATGTTCACGATGCAGCGTTACTTACAGATGAGCACGCTGAGACGGAACCAGCTCCAACATTTCGATTCGTGGGCGGGCACCTTTGGCGAGACCGTGACGGCGATGGAACTCAGCCCGGATGGGAGCGGCTACCGGCTGCAAAGCCGCTTCGCGCGGTTCGTCAATGTGCCGGAACTGATGCAGCAGTTCCGCCAGGTCGCCGATGTGCAGACGGCGGAGATGCTCAAGCTGCCAGTGCCGAAGATGGAGCAAGGCGGACCCATCACCGTGAACGCACCGTGCAGCCCGGAGTTGAAGCGCTTCGTCGATCAACTCGTGAAGCGCACCGAGAAGATTAAGAGCGGCAAAGTCGATCCGCGCGACGACAACATGCTCAAGATCACCACCGAAGGCCGGAAGGCCGCACTCGATCTCCGCCTCGTCCTCCCACACGTCCGCGACAACCCGGATTCAAAGACCAATCAGGCGGTGGAGAAGATTTATCAAGTCTGGCTCGACTCGGCGGAGACGACAGGCGCGCAGCTCGTCTTCTGCGACATGTCCACGCCCCAGGGCGGAGGCCGGTGCTTCTCCGTGTATGACGACGTGCGGGAAAAGCTGCTCGCCCGCGGGATTCCCAGCGATGACATCGCCTTCATTCAGGATTTCGACGATGACGCCGCCAAGGCCTCTCTCTTCAAGAACGTGCGCGAAGGAAAAGTACGCGTGCTCCTCGGCAGCACCCCCAAGATGGGCGAAGGCACTAACGTGCAGAAACGGCTTGTCGCACTGCACCATCTCGATGCGCCGTGGCGGCCCGCCGACATCGAGCAGCGGGACGGCCGCATTCTCCGCCAGGGAAATGAAAACGAATACGTGAAGGTCTTCCGCTACGTGACCGAAGGCAGTTTCGACGCCTACATGTGGCAGACCTTGGAGACGAAGTGCCGCTTCATTGCGCAAGTGATGAACGGCGACGCAACCGTGCGCCGCGCCGAGGACGTGGACGCCGCCGCGCTCACCTATGCCGAGGTCAAGGCCATCGCGTCCGGCAATCCGCTCGTCATCGAGAAGGCGCATGTCGATGCCGAAGTCATGCGTCTCACCCGTTTGAAGAAGCAACACACCGAAAGCCTCTACCAAATGCGCTACCGGCTAAAAACTTTGGGCGACAGCATTCAAAGTTCCGAGCGCGACATCGCCAGCATTCGCGAAGACCTGCGCACCCGGACCAATACACGCGGCGACCAATTCACCATGACGGTGCAAAAGGAGATTTTCACCGACCGCGTGAAAGCCGGACGGGCCCTCGTCTTCCTCGCCGCCGCGCTGAAGCCCTTCCAATCCACCAACGCCATCGGCGAGATCGGCGGCTTCCCCATTTCGTTGCATCGCTTCGATGAACGGGCAAATCTCCTCATCCAAGGGAAGCACGAATACAAAGCAAACGTAAGCGACAGTCCCGTTGGCACCATCGCCTCCATCGAACACGCCTTGGAAAGTATGGAGGACCGTCTCCGCCAGCGCGAAGCCGATCTCAAACAGTGTGACAAACAAACCCAAGACCTCACCAGGCAACTCGTCCACCCCTTCGAGCATGAGGAAAAGCTGACGGCGGCCGCGAACCGACAGCAGGAGATCGTGGAAGCTCTCGACATTACCAAGAACCAGGCATCTGCCAAACTCGACGAGGGCGCGGAGCAGGCCAGCGAGTCACTCGACGAAGCTCCGCAGCAAACCGTCCGCCTGAAGCGTGCAAAAGCCGGCACAGTAAAAGTCGGGTAGTCTCTGTTATATGAGAATCAGTATGGAGGCTAAGTTGCCGCGCAAAGCTTTGGATTATGGTCAAGTCCCATGCGCGGCGGACCGATGCGCACGACATCGAGCGTGCAGCCCTCGCCGCTGTCGAACGGCGTCACACGGGCTTCCAGTTCGACGACGGGGTGGCGGACGGTTTCGAGGCCGAAGCGGCGGTAGGTTTGGGCGAAGATTTCGCATTCGATGATGCCGGTGTAGTCGCAGATCGTGATGAACTTCATCAGCGTGTCGCCGTTATCGAGCGCGATCACCGCACCGTTCCGTTCCTCGCGTACCTGCTTGAAGACGGAGAGCAACCGCGTATAACCACCCGACGTGCGGTATTCCGCATGGCCGCCTTCCCAAAAAAGCTCCGGGTGCGGCTCCAGATAACCGTGCGTGTCGTTGATCTGAAGAAGGGTGATGGATTTGCGATCGCTCATGAGCGCGTCGTTAGTCTTCTAGCCGCCGCTCTTGATGTAGGCGTAGCCGGCCTCTTGTTTGCGGACCACTTCGCTGACGCCGGAATCGACGGTCGTGGATAGCTCGACGAGATCCTTCTTTTCGATTTTCTCGCGCTTCATTGTGTTCTCACACGCGGCGAAGACGACGCCAGCGGCGTGAAGTTGTTCGAGTTTGGCTTTCATCTCGGCGTTCTCGGCGGAAGTCTTCGCGAGCAGCATCCCGACGCCTTTGCCGTGGGTGACGACTTCCACCTTGGTTTTTGCGCCGAGCGATATGCGCACGTTCTCGACGTTGCGCAGCGCGCCCTGCCATTTGTCAGCGCCGTCCATGGCGACTTCGAAGACGACCTTGTGAGCTTTTTCGGGGGATGGCTTTTCGGATTCAGCAGTCACGACAGTGAGCGGGAGCAGGGTGAGCGCGGCGAGCGCGAGAGTTTGGAGCATGGTTTTCATAAGGGGTGGGTCGCGCGTATTCAGCGGATGATGACCTCGATGGGAAGCCAGTGGTGGATGAGGTAGCTGCCGCGATCGTCGTGGTGTTCGGCGGGTTGGGTGCGCCTCTCGGAATCCGTGGCCCGGGCCATGAGCGTGGCTTTTCCGGGCTGCGTCGGGACGGGCCAATCGTATTCCCACAGTCGCCACGCGTTGCGGATGGATTTTCCAAGGAGACGCGCGTCGTTCCATGTTTTCCCCGCGTCGGTGCTCACTTCGACCCGCGCGATCTCGGCCCCGCTCGTCCACGCCGCGCCATGCACGCGATAGCTCTGACCCGCGCGCACGGCCTCGGCGAATTCGGGGCGCGCAATCTGGGATTTCACGCGCCCCGCGGTGATCGGCACGAGCGTCGGCGCGCTCGAACCGCGCTCCCAATACGCGTAATCGATCGACTGGAAATACCCGCTGTAGGGCTGCGCGGTCGCGAGGATCTTCGTGAGCCACTTCACCGCGGCCATGCCATACCATCCGGGCACTACGGCGCGCAGTGGGAAGCCATGCGCCGCGGGGAGGTCTTCGCCGTTGAGTTGAAAGGCGAGGAGCACATCGTCGTTGGCCTTGGCCAGCGGCAGGCTGCGCGAGTAGTGAATTTTTCCCGCAGGGCGCGGCGGTTCCTTGATCTCGCCCTGATCGGCGCCTTCGAGAATCAGCTCGCGCGCGGCCTTTCGCACTCCGGCCTTCGCAAGCACCAGGGCGAGCGGCACACCGGTCCATTCCGCGTTGCCGACCGCGCCGCCTTCCCACTGCGCCCCGTCGCGCTGCGGCTCGAGAAACGCCCGGCCATTGCCTGCGCATTCCATCACGGTGGTGATCGTGCGCGTCTCCATCCCGCGCAGGTCCTCGTAACTCAGTTCCAACGGATGCTCCACCTCGCCTTCGACACTCAGCCGCCACGACTTCACGTCGATGTCGGGGATGGGAAAGTGACAGCGCACATAGAATCGCTCGACCGGCGTGACAAAGGAGCTGAGCGACCCAAATGGCATCTCCAAGTTCAAAGGCTCCTTTTCCCGGACAATCATCCCGCCCGACGAAAGTAAATCGGCTGCTTTTACCGAGGCTTCATGCTTTCCGGAAGTGGTGCTCATGGGCGTTAGCGAGAGGCCGTTGCATCGAGGCAAGTGATCAAGCGCCGCGCGGCAAAGCGGGATCCGAACGTGCCGAACGGATCGCCATCCAGCCGCCGACGATGAAGATTAGTCCCGAAGCAAGAAACAGGTAGTCGAACATCGACGGACCGTGGCTCTCCAGGACGTGGTGAATGTGGAGGATGTGATGGTCGATGATGCCCTCGACGAAGTTGAAAAGTCCCCAACCGAGAAAATTTGCGCCGAGGAAAGTCTTCCCCGACCACGGCACGTCGCGACGTGCGCCGCATTTCCAGAGCAGGACCAAGCCGATGAGGGTCATCGTATAAGTCATCGAATGGAACAAGCCGTCCCAGAACATGTTGATCTCCATGTTCGCGATGCTCGTTTTGGGAAACTTCGCCGAGAGCATGTTGTGGGTCTGAAGCAGTTGATGGAAGAGGATCCCATCGAAAAATCCTCCCAGGCCGATGCCCATAAAGATGCCAGCGACAACGAGCGGCTTTTGATTCACGTCACGATTCATTGTGTCTGATGACTTAGGTTCGCGTGCGAGGTTGAAGCGGAACGGTCGCGGAGCGGCGGCCACCCGAAACGGTAGGCAGCGATGGCCAGCAGGAGGACGGGAAACGGGGATACGACCGCCAAAAGCGTGCTCCAAAAACTGTCGTTAAAGATGCCTAGTCGGACCTGCCGCCCGGTCTCCGTGTTGCAGATCGGACAAGCCGCCGCCATGCGCGGCCACAACCCCGCACAAAGCGCCAGGATGCCGGCCCAACTCCCGCTTTTCGACCGGACGAGCCGGGCGGTCATAATGCCTCCCTCGCCAGGCGGAAAGCTTCGTGCGGCTCGTTCGACAACCACTCGAAATCGCCGCGCAAGATGCGCAGGGCAGTGCGCTCGAGATGGATCTCGCGTTCCGTGCGGATGCCACGTCGGCGGAATAGCGGAAGCGGCGGACACCAGCCTTGGAGCGAGTGCTGGAGGAGAAAGGCGGCGACAACGACAGGGAAAGCAAACCAGCGCCGGTCCACGGAGGATCCCAGCCCCAGCTCGATCAGAGTGACGGTTGCGGCGTTTGCTTCCAAGGTGCGCTCGATGTCCCACTCCCGGTCGAGTTCCTCGAGCCGTCGCCCGATGGCCTCGCGTCCGCCCGCCGCCACACGCTCGATGTTGGCCAGGGTTTCAAGCTCGATGCGGGCATTGATTTCCTCGGCGCTGCTGCGCTCCACGCGCGTCGCTCTAGGCGGAAATGGCAGGTCGGCGGCGTTCATAACTTAGCGATCCGTAAAACGCTCGAGCGCAAACAGCACCGCGATCAACAGCAATGCAAAGGCTGGCACAAAGACGCCGCGCGGGATTTGCAGCAGGTCGGGGAGCATGAGCTTCCCTTTGTCGCCCCACTTTTCGATCGTGGCTTTGATGCCGGCGGAAAACTCCGCGTAGAGATATGAGCCGAGCAGCAGGCCAGCCATGCCGAGCAGCGCGTCCCAATTTCCCTGGCCGAGCGCGGCGGCGGCGGTGCCGGGGCAGTAGCCGAGCAGCGCGAAACCGGCGCCGAAGACGAGGCCACCGATGATGTTGGAGGCCAGGCGCGTGGGCTTGATGTTGAGGTTCACTTTCGCGCGCCAGTGCAGCGCGAAGACGCCGACCATGCCGACGACGATTGCGGTGAGCATGACTTTCGCGACGGTGAAATCCTGGAGTAGAAGCTGGCCGATGAGGACGTGGAATTTTCCGACGCCGCCTTTTTGCAGGAGGAATCCGAAGGCGAGGCCGAAGAGGATCGCGCCGATGAGCTTCGCCGCGGGCGGTGCGGACGACGGCAGCGCGGCGGTGGACTCTTTTACGGATTTGCCTGGGTCGATCGTGGAGTTCATTGCGCGTAGAGGGGCAGGGCGACAGCGATGCCGCCGATGAAGAAACAGATCACGGCGATCCATGACGCGACATTGAGCTGGAGCGTGCCGCTGATGCCGTGGCCACTGGTGCAGCCTCCAGCGAGGCGCGCGCCAAAGGCCATGAGCACGCCGCCGCCGACGGCGAAGAGCGCGCGCAAGCCAAGCGTGCCTTCGCCAAAGCGCGCCTCCCACATCGGCGGGAGCCAGCGTCCAGTGAAGTCACCGCCGGTGGTCGCAGCGATGAAGCCGCCGACGATCGTGGCGAGCACGAAGACGAGTTCCCAATTCACAACGGGCGGCTCGGTCTTGTAGTAGGCGAGCGACTCGGTGCGCTTGCGTGCGAAGATTTTCCCGATCATGCCCGCGAGCGTGGCATAGGCGGATGACGCGCCGATTGGCTTGTCGGAAAAATAAAACGTGAGCCAGCAAAGGACGCCGATGCCCGCGCCGACGACGTATGGCGACCACGCGGGCCCGTCGTAGCTCGTGGCATCCACCGCGAGATCCGCGGCCTGCGCCAGCGAAGGCAGGAGCAGCAATGCAAACACAAGCGCGCGTTTCATTTTCCGTTCCCTCCTTCGATCGGGAACTTCGCTTTCTTCCACGCCTGCCAGCTTCCCGGCACGTTGCAAACGCAGTTGAAATCCTCCTGTTTCAAAATACTCGCGCCGATGCTCGCGCGATATCCGCTGTCGCAATAAACCGCCGTCGGTCGCTCGCGATCCAACTCGCCGATCTTTTCCCGCAGCTCCGGTAGGAAGACGTGACGCGCACCAGGGATGTGCCCCTTTTTCCATTCGGTCGGCGCGCGGACGTCGATGATTTGCAGCGCGGCGCCGGCGTCCTTCACTTCATGCACGGTCATCTGGCCGACTTCCTCCAACTCGAAGCCCGCATTGTCCCACGCCTTCATGCCACCGACGAGATAGCCCGCAAACTCGGTGTAACCGGTGCGCAGAAACAGCTTCACGATTTCGTCGATCTGGCTGTCCTTGTCGATCACGAGCAGGATGGGTTCGTCAGGCTCCAGGAGCCAGCCGGCCCAGATGGAAAGCATGGGTGTGCCGCCGATGCTGAGTGCGCCTTTGATGTGCCCGCCGCCGAAGCCGAGCATCATGCGCGTGTCCACGAGCACGCCGGCTTTCCTTTCCACGGCCTCCTTGAAAACCTTTGCGGGCAGGCCCGGCACGCGCGGTAAATTGCCGAGGATCTTCGGCCCTTTCGCGTTCACCTTTTTCATCCGCGGGTAATACTTCGGCACCGGCGGCGCGCTGCTCAGCGCGTGCTCGCGGAATTTGTCATAGTCGGAGATTTGGAGGTAGGGATTGAACTTCCGCTCGTAGCCGATGGTGCTCTCGAGTCGGTCACCAATGTCCGCGCCGCACGGCGAACCGTGGCCGTGCGCTGGATAAATCATCACGCTGTCCGGCAGCGCGAGGTAGAATTCACGCAGAGTTTTGAAGAGCTTTTGCGTCAGCTCCTCCGTCTCGCTGGAGCCGAGCAGATCGGGCCGCCCGGCGGAATTGACGAAAAGCGAATCGCCCGTGAGCACACCCCACGGCGTGTCCGGGTGATCCTTCTCCGCGACGAGATAGCTCACATGCTCCGGCGTGTGGCCTGGCGTGTGGCGCACGGTGACCAGCGTCTTGCCAAACGTGAACTGATCACCGTCCTCCAGCTTCTCGTGATCGAAGCCATACCGCGCATCGCCCTCGTGACTGACAAAGACCTTCGCCGATTGCAGCCGCGCACAAAGCTCACGCGAACCGCTGACAAGATCCGCGTGAATGTGCGTCTCGAAAATATGCGTGATCGAGACCTTCTTCTCGCGCGCCAGCTCCACGTATTTCTCCACATCCGGCGTCGGATCAAAAACCGCCGCGACGCCGTCGCTATCGTCGCCGAGCAGGTAGGATAACTCGGCGATGCCTTCAGTTTGGATGCGTTCGAATACGAGTGACATAGGTTTTGATGATAAGGACTAGGGAGTAGCGTCGAGATGCTTGGGATGGACGCGCTCCAGGATCGCGAGCGCGATGGCGATGACGACCGCCAGCCCGCCTGCCCACAGCCACGGCGAGGTGCCGATGAATTGCGGCAGCGTGACTTTCCCAAAATCCGCCATCGACTTGATGATCGGCTGCAACGCCGGGAAGGCCGCGACGTAAATGCCCGCCCCCACAAACATCCCGAGCACGCCGACCATGGCATCGCGCCGACCTTCGCCGCATGCCGTCACGCTCGTGCCCGGGCACAACCCAAACACCGCGAGCCCTGCGCCGAAAAGCACTCCACCGACGATGACGCGTGCCAGCGATGCCGTCTGGATGTGAATCTCCGCCGCCCCCATCGCGACGAGCGCATGAACGCCAACCGTTCCCACCGCAATTGCCGTCGCCATGATCTTCACGACGGTGAAATCCTTCAGCAGAAACTGTCCGAGGATCTTCTGGAATTTTGCGACCTGCCCCTTTTGCAGCAGCACGCCGAAGACGATCCCCGTCAGCAATCCGAGCACGAGTTTGAGCGGTTCATCAAACATGGCTACGGCCCTCCTTTCCATAAATCAGGAACGCCACCGCCAGCCCCGCCAGCCCCATCACCGGCGCGAAAATCCAACTCGACAGCGCGAGTTGCAGCACGCCGCTGATCGCATGCCCGCTCGTGCAGCCCTGCGCGATGCGCGCCCCGAGCATCATAATCAGGCCGCCGAGAAACGCCCCGGCATATCGGACGCCCGGCGAATCGCCAAAGCGCGACCGCCACAGCGGCGGCACCTTCTCCTCCGGCACGCGGTCGCCCGACATCTTCGAGCTGGCATAAGCGCCGATCAGCACGCCGAGGACGAGCATCCATTCCCAGTCGATCTTCGGCGACTTGTTGTCCTTCGCCTTCGCCTCGAGATACGGCTGCACGACCTGCGGCGCCGCCGCCTGCTCGGTCAGCGCGGCGCTGTATTCAAAGGCCGTAGTGATGCCGATCGGCCGGTTCACCGTGGCGAACGTCAGCCAGCTCAACACGCCGATTCCCGCGCCGACGAGATACGGCGACCAAGCTTTCATGTGGAGTGGATTCATGGGGTTGTGTCCTTTCGTGGATGACGAGACGTGGAAGGCGTCTCATTCCTGCATCGTTATCAAGACCGAAGCTGGCGGTGCATTTTTTTGGAAATCTCCGCTCCACCCTTACGCCAGTTCGCGGCTCAGGAATCCCCGTGCCGGACCCGCAGAACCTCAACGAGTGCCGGTTCCTTTATTGTGCTGGTCGGCCGGGTGCGTCTCGCGTGGAGCTTCGATGTGCGATCGCTCTGCGCGGCTGGACGACGAAGCCGCAAAAAGCAGACCGAGCACGCCGCCGTAGATCGCGCCGCGCCACCAGGTCGAGGTGAGCGGGCAGGTGCCCGACGTGCATTGGCCGAAATAACCAAGGGCCGAACCGAGGAGGGCGCCGATGAGCAGGCCAAGTATCCACGGCCAGTAAGGGGTGAGGCTTTCGATTTTCATGATGTGTGTGATACGCTGGACCGCCTCCGCGTTCAATCTTGATACCGATACAGGAATATAGTCGCGCACCTTTTCAATGCCCCGCAAATCCAAGCGCCCAAAACTCACTGACGAAGGTTTCCAGCTCGTTGCCCAGCGCTTCAAAGTCCTGAGCGAGCCCGTGCGCCTGAAGCTCCTTGCGGTGCTCGAAGACGGCGAACAAAACGTCGGCCAGCTCGTCACGCTCACGGGCCAGTCGCAGGCGAACGTCTCCAAGCACCTCGCCACCCTCGTTGCGGCCGGCATGATCGGCCGCCGCAAGGAAGGGCTGAACGCCTACTACTTCATCTCTGACCCGCAGATTTCGGAACTCTGCGACCTGATGTGCCATCGGCTGGAGAAGGAGTTTGCCGCGAAAAAGTCCCCGTTCCAGTGAGGTGCGGTGCGCACCCGCCCTTGCGCTCCGTCAAACTTTTCCCGACTCCTCTCAAAAACGCGCGTCTCCTGCATTCGTTGAAGCGCCGTCCGCAAATATTCTCTTCGCAAAATTTCCCTGCCGAACGCCTACCACCAGCAACATCATCGTCTTGGAAGGCGGGTGGGTTTTGGCGGGAATACGCGTCTTCCGCAAGTCCAAGCTGGAGAATCCGGCTTCCACATCCCTATTCAACCAAGCCGTTACGCCTTCCTGATGCGGCTCGCGCCGGGGAGACTGTGCCTCCCACCGGCTGCGCGCGCCCGCGGCACAGACTCCCGAGTTGGTCGGCAGGCAGCGACCATCTGCGTCCCGGCCGCCCGGCGCTCCCGACCTACCGCCCATGATTCCACGCGGCAGCCGCGCTACGCCTCCCGGCCAGCGCAGATCGTCGCGACGACGGCCATTCCCCGTGACTCGCCACCAGAGCGCCACTCGGGGAAAGGGAGTCGCGCAAAAGCAGGTGCCCGCAGTAATCTCGAAGACGTGCCTGCCAGCGAATCACCCGCCCATCTTGAGCTAAAACGGCTCGCGCTCATCTGGGCGCAGGCGAACGGGTATCCGATCGTCGGGTGCGAAGTATCGCTGCCGAACCTGCGCTTCCGTCTCGATGTGGGCGCCTACCGTCCCGGATCGCGCCGGGTCTTAAAGAGGGACGCGCGGCTTCGTACGAATCGCTCGGTTTGCGAGGCCGCGCCCGGCATCGCTGCGGTCTTCGAGTGCAAGGCCAGCCGCGCGGATCTCGTGCGCGATTGCCGCAGCGCGGCGCGGCTCATCGAGCGGATGAAAATGCTCACCGAGCGGCGGCTCACCTTGGAGAACTTTTTGAAAATACATTACCCATCGCTGCGCCAGGGCGACGGGCTTTGGCCGGAGTATGAAACCGTGGCTTTCGATCAAGCCGAGCACGCGCCGTATCGAAAAGTCGTCAAGGAACTCGCGACCCTTTCGCGACAACTCCACGGCCAGACGAAGATGGAATCGTTGCTGAAATGGCAGGCAGCCAATCTGCATTACCTCGTCGTGGAACCTGCCCTCGTGGAGCCGCACGAGATTCCTGCGGGCTGGGGATTGCTGGTGCGAGAGGGGCAGCGGCTGGAGCTGCAAGTGCGTCCCGAATGGCGCGAGGTGGGCGAGGCCACGCGGCTCACCTTTCTCCATCGCCTTGCAGCGGCGGGCAGTAAGGCGACGAATCGCGCAGCGGGCGTTGATTATCTCGCCATCGAGGGCGAACGCCGGGGCGGAGTGCCGATGGATGCAGTGAAAGCGAACAGCGCTTTGCGTGGAGGCGAACCACAGGTTTCCACCACGCTTCCCTGATGCGGCTCGCGCCGTGGGAGACTGTGCCAAGGGCGGCGGACGCACGCCCAAGGCACAGACTCCCCGTTTTATGGTCAATGGGATGAACTGCGCCGTCCTCACTGCGCTCCCGGCCTCCTCGCTCCGCTGCGCTGCGCGAACGGCCTACCGCTGCGTTGCGGGTGGCGCAGATCATCTGACGCTCCTCCGGGCCGTTCCCTCGTTTCACGAAGCGCGCCAGAGGAACTGTCACGCTTCGTGCGGACCCCCGCCCGGCGGAAGTTTGTTGGTCCGTTGCTCAGCCTCCGTGGGAACTCCGGGGAGGCTTCGCGTTGGCCAAGATTGGTAGGTGCCGCCTCGCTGGCGCTCGCCCGCGCTCATTGCCGCGCAGGCTAGGGAAAGAGAGCGAAAGGTGTTCCCTTGCTGCTCGGCGCTGCGCCTGCGCTGCGCTAACGTGGGGGCTAGCGGGAGTTGCCGCGCCGCTTGGCCATGAGCAGGGCGAACGCCTCATCGGCAGAATCCTGGAGGGTCGCACCGCTTTTCAAGATGGCAGCGTGCCACTTGGCATTGATCCAGAGCTGGACGACGACGCGGCCAGCTTCACGCTTTTTTGCGCGCAGTCGGGCTTGACGTTCCCGTGCTTGAGCCGAGGCATCGAGCGGTGATGTTTTCGGACGACCGGGACCGCGCTTCTTCGGCGCTGGAGATGATGGTTTCGGGCGAGGCATTACCGTGACAAGAGACGATTACCGGCGAGTCGGCGAGCGCAAAGTTTTCTCTGTAAAAGAGAGGTTTTCCGCTTGCTATAACGTGACAGGTGACGCATATTAAAAGCTCCACAACAAACCGAGGGCGCCACTCGTTAAACGGCATTTCCTTTATGGCTCGCATTGTTTCCATCGTTTTCGACCGCTATGAGCAACCGCTACGGGCAACCATCCGCACCCGCTTGGGCACGGTCAAAGTTCACTGGATGGTCGTGGCGGGGGATCGTTGCTGGCAAACCAGCGGCATCCTTGACGCCAAGAAGCTGGCCGGCCCTGCCATTGCCCGCATTGAGCGCATGGTGGAGCCTCATTGAATGTCACGGCGTCAGGCGAGTCGCGCCATCCGCAGGCGAAGAGGGCTGACAACATTCCCAAGGCGTTGCATTGATGATGCTCGATGACTGATGCCGAAGAGACCCCACCCCGCGCTGACCACTGGCAAAGAGCCCGGCAAGCAGCCGCGGAACTGTCGCTGGATCTCCCGAACCCTGCACCGGGAACCGCGATCTACATTTCAACTGAAAATCTCGACCACCAGACAATCGTCTTACTGCGAGCGTTTGTGCGTGCGGCGGAACGCGATGGCTGCCGGCTTAAACTGTTGTGACCACAGGGAGGGTTGTGAGCAGGTGGAGTTCGTCACCGCAGACGACAAACTTCGCGACCCGGCAATCAGTTTCCGCCAGCAAGGCATCCGCGACGGCTCCGCGCAGATACTTTTCTACCGCATCACGCAATGGGCGGGCGCCGAGGCGCGGATGGAAGCCACGCTGAATGAGGAAGGAGATCACTGTTTCATCGGCAGAAGCGTGAAACCCTTTGTCCCGGAGGGTCGCAAGTTCGCGGGTCACGTGGAGCCGGGCGATGTCGAGTTGCACGTCATAACTGAGGCGGCTGAAAACGATCTTTTCCGTGATGCGCGCATAAAGTTCAGGACGGAGAGTGCGCTGCGCTTTGGTCAGGACGTGACGCTCCAACGTGGTGAATGAGGAGTGTTGAAGATTGAGTAACTCGGCAGCACCGAGGTTCGACGTGAAGACAATATAGAAGCCGCTAAGGTCGAGCACGTCGCCGTTCGCCATCGTGACGCGCGCGGCGTCGAGGACTTGCAGGAAGACATCGAGCACGCGCGGGTGCGCCTTCTCGATTTCGTCGAAGAGCAGCGTACCGGTGGAAGACTTTGCGACGGCCAGGCCGAGCAGTCCGACTTCGCCGAATTTTCCGCCCAGCAGCAGGCCGAGACTGTCTTGCGTCTGATACTCCGACATATCGAAGCGGAATAGCTTATCGTCCCCAGCGAGGTAGCGAGTGAAGGCGAAGGTGAGTTCTGTTTTGCCGACGCCAGTTGGTCCGAGGAATAGGAAACTCCCGCGCGGACGATTGCTCGGGGCCAATCCGAGTTCGCCGCGCTGGAGGATGGAGGCGACGCGAGGGATGACGTGATCCTGCCCGCGGATGTGTGCGCTGAGATGCGCGGGGAGTTGACGGAGGACTTCGAGGCGGTCGGGCAAATTGGAAGGCGATTGCATTCGCCGAGGGTCGCAGCGCCCGGGGTTCCGGTCGCTCTGACGCGGGAGCAGAGACCAATGAGAAGCGCGCTAGAAACGTCACCCACATGAAAACCTATCTACTCACCCACCCATTCACTCCCATCCTCGCTCAAGCTGGCGGCGGTCTCGCTGAAGGCGCGAGCAAGGCGATGGGGATCGTCATGCTCATCGGCTTCATCTTCGGCACCATTTGCGTCGTCGGTGGCGGCTTTGCGATCCGGCGCGGCGATACCGATTCGGGCAAACTCTCGATCATCGGCGGGCTCATCATCGCGGGCGCGCCGGTGATCGTGAAGGCGCTCTTCACTGCATTCGGTCTCGATGGCTCGACGGTCGATGTCGGGGCGTTCCAATGAACACCGACGCGAACTCGCGACACGAGCTGCGCCTCACCGAGACCAACAGCGCGGACGACTCCGCCGGCAAGACTTGGGGACTGGAAGGCAATCTCTTCTGGTTCGTTGCCGGCGGAGCATTCGCGGCGGTGGTGACGCTCCTTTTACTCTTCAGCGTCTGCCGTTGGCCGCTCCTGAGCGCGGCAATTCCTGCGCTCATTCCGCTCGGGCTTGCGCTGCTTTATGCGCTCGCGCTACGCCAAGGAAAGCCACCCGGTTACGACACCGATCTCTTCGAGTTGTGGCTGAAAGGCTCCGGCTTCGGACCACAACCTCCTCGCGACACTCCTCTTCGCTCTCCGAATTCCACTCATCATGTTTGAATCCGCTCCAAACGGCTACTTCATCAACGACCTGCTGGTCTTCCACGGCCTGCGCAAAGGCTGCCATGTCTCGAAAGGCTTCGTGCTCGAACCTGCGGACTTGACCGCCGCGGCATCGGAACATCTGAATGCCTTTCAGGATCAACTGGCGCTCCTGCTTACTTGTCTGCACGACAAGTTGCGGATGCAGGTGCAGTGGTTCTGTGATTCGGATTATCGGGCGGACTTGCTCCGGTATCGGGAGCACACCGATCGCGCGTCGAATGTATGGACGAAGCGTTGCCGCAATGAGCGCTTTGCCCGCTACTGGCAGGCAATGCTCGATCGTCGGCTGCGGCGGCAGCGGCTCGTGCTCTACTTCTCGCGGTTGATCGACAGTTCCCCGCCGACGCTCGCCACCGCATCCAAGCAGCGCGGCCACTACGAGGCGTTGCTGCAACAAGTGGTCAGGGAGTTCGAGCAATTGCGACAACTGCTTGGCCATGTGTTTCCTGGCGCGCGGATTACGCCGATGAAGGACGCTGATCATTTCCGACATTGCTCGACGTTCCTCAACCCCTCGCTGGCGGAACGGTTCGACTATGATCCTATCGAGACGTTCGATCCCCAGCTTTCGATTCAGGAGAATTGCTGGCACAGCGAAGCGCAGGGATTTGCCGATGCTTCCGGCTTTTGGATGGATGGGTTCCATCACGGCGTCATTGTGTTGAGCCGCTGGCCTAAGATGACTCATCCCGGCATGGTGCAAAGGCTCACGGGCTTACCGCTGCTCGACTACACCATGACGGTGAACGTCGAATCTCTCTCGACCCGAACGGAGATCGGCAAGGAGGAAAAGGCGCACGACCGGCTGGCGGGAGACTATGCGAGCGAGAAACGGCTCTCACTCCTGACTGCGATGGAGAAAAAGGAAAAAAAGATCGCGGCGCTGATGCAGGGGCACACGATGCCTTTCAATGTAGAGTATATCATCCGCGCTTGGGACAAGACCGCCGATGGTTTGGCGGCGAAAATGGCGGCGATAAAGAATGCGATCAATGGGATGAATGGCGCGCAATATCTTACTTGCGCGCTGCCGACGACGGCCCGGAAGCTTTTCTACCAGAGTTGGCCGGGATGTCCGTGGGGTCGTTACCCGCACCGCAAACTATACGCAGAGACACGCTACCTCGCCGATGTGCTGCCTTTCAGCGCAACGTTCACCGGCCATCTGGCAGAGGCGGAGGCGCTCTATGAGGGAAACTCGCACAACTTGGTCGGCGTGACGACCTTCTCAGGCTCCGGCGGAAGTGCCACGCCCCAACATGCCGTGCTGCTCGGCATGAGCGGCGCCGGGAAGAGCGTGACCGTGTGCGACCTGCTCTCGCAGACGGAAGCATTCTACGATTACACGGTCATCATCGAGGAAGGACTCTCCTACGAAATCTACACACGGACGGTGGAGCCAGGCGCACGGCCGATCATCATCCAGCCGGATGGTGGGCTGACAATCAACTATCTCGACACGCATGGCCTTCCACTCACATCAGAGCATCTGTCCTCGGCGATGGCGCTGGTCGCCACGATTGTCGGAGTCAGCAGCGATGAGGATCGGCAACTCGCGCGTGAGGCGCAGATTGCCAAGCACTTGATGGCGCTGCAGGACGATGTCTTTGAGGAGTGGAGTCGGCGAAACGCCGGGCGAATGATGGAAGTCGCGCGTCACGCCTGCACGCTCGCCCGGCTGCGGAGGCTGACGCCCGGCTCGACTGGCCTCGATGTCTTTGTGGATTTCCGCGACCGAATGCGCGCCACGCCCGACCTTGCTGCCGCGCAACTCGCGGAGGCAACCGAAGAGGAAGTGGTGCGCTTCCACAAGGAACCGGGCACGCGCCGCGAAGTGCGCAATCTCGCCTTCTCTTATTTTGCACGCGAAGAATATCCGACGCATCGAATGCTCCAGGAATTGATCCAACTCGACGGCTCCGATCCGGCGGCCGGCGATCTCGCGGCGCGCCTGCTCCCTTGGTGCGCAGGCGGGAACTATGGATGTCTGCTTGACGGCACCAGCAACGTCTCGCTCACCGGAAAGATCGCGCATTTCGAGCTGGGCTACATCCCCGAGGCTGCGAAACTCCTGCGCGCGGTCGCGGGATTTCTCATCACCAACTACACGCGCCAACACATCATCACCATGCCGCGCGGACTGCGAAAGCGGAACGTCTATGAGGAAGTCGCGCGCCTCCTCGACATTCCGGGCGGGGAACAGATCGTGAAGGAAAGCTACGCGCAGATGCGAAAGTTCAATTGCTGGAACATCTCGATCGTGCAGCAATACAGCCGCTTCAAGGAGAGCCGCATCCGCTCCGCGGTTTTTGGCAACAGCCGGCAGTTCTTCCTCATGCGTCAGAACGACCGCGCTGATTTGGATGACATCAGCCATGACATCGGACTCACCGAACTCACCAAGCACAACATCCTCTCCTACCCACTCCCCGATCAGCAGGGAGCCGAAAAGTTCGCCGCCTTTACTTATCTCCATTCCGACGCGCGCAATCCCATTTGCGGTACAGCGCACAATGTAGCTGCACCGGAGATGTTATTCGTGAGCGGGAGCAGCGGCGTGCAATTCGACGAGCGGGCGCGGCTGATGCGGGATGCTGGTGACCCGACGGCGGCAATCATCGCGCACGCGGCCACCGGCGAGTAGGGCATCCAAGACTGATGCATGCAACGATGTGTGGGAGCAGCCACTTTTCCCCATGAGCAAAGCCTTCACCCGCGAAGATGACGATGCGCCGGAGCCGGTGGTGGCGCTGCGGGCTTCGGCGGCGCTGCCTCCGGGGGCGAAGAATTACCTGACGGCGGATGGGGCGGAGCGGATGCGCGCGGAAGGGGCGCGGCTGCGGGCAGAGCATCTGGCGTTGCCGGCGGAGGCTCGGGTGGCGGTGGAACGGCGGCTGGCGGAGCTGGAGCAGACGCTGGCTTCGGCGGAGGTCGTGCCCGAGGAACCGGAGCCGGCGGATCGGGTGCGCTTTGGCGCGACGGTGACGGTGCGGGAGGAGGATGGCACGGTCACGCGGTATCGCATCGTGGGCGTGGATGAGGTGGATGCGGAGCGCGGGTGGGTGAGCTGGATTTCGCCGGTGGCCCGGGCGCTGATGAATGCGCGCACCGGGCAGCGGGTTGTCTTTCCCTCGCCGGCTGGAGAGCGCGCGCTGGAGATCGTGGGGGTGGACCATGCTCCGCCGAGGGCCTGAACGGGCTATCGGGAGGGGCGCGGCCGGGGCGAGGCGGTCGATTCAGGGAGTACTATGAAACTGAAAACCTCCCTCTGTGCGGCGTTCCTCGCCGCGCTCACCATGAATGGGACGGCGCTCGCGGCCCACAAACCGGGGCATCCCGGCGGTCCACAGGCGCGGGACGCCCGCGCGGCCACGAGTGCCGCCACCGGCGATGATTCGCCGATGGCCTGGCGCGTGGTCCGCTATCCCTTCCGGGTGGGCTACACGCTGGTGCGGACGCCGCTGATCGTCGGGGAGACCTTCGCGGGGAAGCGCACGTTCTACAATGAGCGTGGCTTCTTCCAGACGAACGATCTCGCGGCCAATGAAGCGCGCCGCAGTGTGCCGCAAGGCCGTGGCCAGCGCAGCCCGCGCTAACGCCGCGGCGGCAATAGGCAAAACTCCCGACCGGCGGTCCGGCTCCCTCGTGAGTCGGGCCGCCGGATGCTTTTTTAGGTACGCTCGCGGCGGTGCGCGATTGCGATCTTCAGGAGCAATGAATTGTCTCCCGCTGAAGTCCCTCTTTCTCGTGTGTGTCGCGGCGTCTGCTGGCTGCCTCGGAACTCGCGCGGAGCAGCGCGTCTCCGCCGGCATGACGGGCGCGGAAGTGCGGCGGGTGCTGGGTGAGCCCTACTCGCAATCTCGCTCGGTGAAAGGCGGGGTGCCGGTGGAGGTGTGGCTTTTCCGTGAGGTACAAACCAAGGGCGAAGGACGCAAGGTGCTGGTGGATAGCGCGGTGACTTTGCGGGAGGGGCGCGTGCTGGAAGTGGGCGCGTTCAAGGAGACTCCGGTCGAGGATGCCGCGGTGCCGGCGGCGGTGGTGCTGGGTGGCAGATGATGATGCATCGGCGGGGCCGTCTGGCGACTTGGCCTGACGTGTCGCCTGAGCCTTGCGACAGAGCCAAAGGCCCATATCCTCCGCTTCAGTAGAGCCCGAGGTATTTTTAAGGATGACGAGGATCGCGGTGACCGCAGCCATGATGTAGAAGACGTAATTCATGGTGCCTGATGAAATCGGGCAGGGTTCCGCGCTGGCCTGGGGCGCGATTTCACAAGACCGCGGCCGGCGCGGCCAGCGATTCGGACTCCATGAAAAGTTCACTGCTTTCTCTGCTCTTGGCCGTTGCCGGCCAGGTATCCCTGGCGCAAGGCACTGTGCCGGGCGAGGTGCCGGGCGGGACGGTCTCCGCGCGCGACGGATTCACCAAGAGCGGGACTTCCGTCCTGCTCACGCGCAATGGAGTTTCCCAAAAGGTCGATAAGGAAATCCTGCTCGAAAACGGCTTGCGGGTACAGGGCGACGGCAGCGTGACTTTGCCAAGCGGTGAAAAGGCCAGCTTGCGGAATAATCAGCTCCTCACCATGAGCGGCACCTTTGAGGAAGTAGCGCTTTCACCGCAAGGCACGGCGCCGGTGAGTTCGGTCGTCACGCCGATGAAGCGAGTGGGCGAGGAGGTCGGCCTTTCCTCGACCGAGTGGGTGACGGTCTCCAGCGGCGCGGCGCTGGTCACGCGTAATGGCGTGACGGAGCAGCTCAAACAGGAATTGGCACTCCCCAATGGGACGAAAGTGAAGCCGGACGGCACGGTGACCTTTGCAGATGGGAAGCAGATCACCTTGAGCGCGGATCAAGTGCTGTCCTTCGATGGTCGCCTGCGGGAAACTACCGAACCTCTCATCCCGGCGCCGCCGTCAGGGCGCGATGGCGGAATCGCCACTCCGGGCGCAAATCCTGCAACGACATCTCGGCGGTAACCAGCCCATGAATTGGTCTCGCATCATTCTCGGGGGAATCTGCGGAGTCGTCGCCACGGGACCGATGACGGCGGCGATGGTGTTGTGGCACCGACGCCTGCCCGCGCGGGAGAGGTATCCGCTCCCACCGCGCGAGATCACCGGAGCAGTGGCCAGTCGTGCCGGGGTGCCGATGACGGCCAGCGCGATGTCCGCGGCTACACTCATCGCACATTTTGCCTACGGTGGCGGAGCGGGGGCGATCTATGGGGCGGCTCCGACGCGCCGGCTGGGTTCGCCAACGCTCGCCGGGCTGCTGCTGGGTGCGCTCGTCTGGAGCTTGAGTTACTTTGGGTTGCTGCCGGCGCTGGGCATCCTCCGTCCGGCGACGGAGCATCCGATGCGTCGCAATGCGCTCATGCTCGGGGCGCACTTTGTCTGGGGGGTGTGCCTCGCCGTGCTGCACCGTCTCCTGCTCGACGATGCGGATCGCGCCTCTCCGGCCTTGCGGCAGCGCGTCGCGGGTTCGCGGGATACGTACCCGCGTAATGGGAAGGCGGTGCTGAACACATGACCCAGCGCGAGTCACGGCGGCTGCCGGTGGGCGCGGACGTACAGGCAGGAGGAGGCGTGCATTTCCGCGTTTGGGCGCCGGCGGCGCAGCGCGTCTCCGTGGTCTTCGGATCGAAGGAAGACCTGACCGACGCCATCCCGGCACAACTGGGTGGAGAGCCGGGAGGCTATTGGTCGGGTTCTGTCGGGGAAGCGTGCGTCGGGATGCACTATTGCTACGAACTCGATGGGGAGACCTTCCCCGATCCGGCAACGCGCTATCAACCCCGCGGGCCGCATGGGGCGTCGCGGATCGTCGATCCGGGGGCCTTCGCGTGGTCGGATGGCGCTTGGCGCGGGGTGCAGCGCGAGGGGCAGGTGATCTATGAACTGCACATCGGCACCTTCACCCGCGATGGCACCTGGGCCGCGGCGCTGGAGGAGTTGCCGCATCTCGCCGACCTGGGCGTGACCTTGCTCGAGGTCATGCCCGTGGCGGATTTCCCCGGCCAGCATGGGTGGGGATACGATGGGGTGAATCTCTTCGCACCCACGCGGCTCTACGGAGAGCCGGATGACTTCCGCCGCTTCGTCGATCGCGCGCACGCACTCGGGCTTGGGGTGATCCTGGATGTCGTCTATAATCATCTCGGCCCGGATGGAAACTATCTGAAGAAGTTCGCGCCGCACTACTTTAGCGAGCGCTACAAGAATGAGTGGGGCGATGCGCTCAGTTTCGATGACGAACACAGTGCGCCGGTGCGGGAATTCTTCATCGCGAATGCGGGCTATTGGATCGCAGAGTTTCATCTCGATGGGTTGCGCCTCGATGCCACGCAGCAGATCTTCGACGATTCGCCGGAACACCTGCTCGCAGCCGTAGCCCAGCGGGTGCGTGAGGCAGCCCGAGGACGCGGCACTTATCTCGTGGCGGAGAATGAAACGCAGCACTGCCATCTCGTGCGTCCTCCGAAGTCAGGCGGCTACGGCCTCGACGCGGTGTGGAATGACGACTTTCACCACGCGGCCATCGTGGCGATGACGGGCCGCAACGAAGCCTACTACACGGACTATCACGGCTCGCCGCAGGAGTTCATCTCCGCGTGCAAGTGGGGTTACCTCTATCAGGGGCAGCGTTACAAATGGCAGAAGGCGAGGAGAGGCACGCCGGGCTTTGATCTCGATCCGACGAATTTCGTGAACTTCATGCAGAATCACGATCAAATCGCCAACTCGCTCGTCGGTCGCCGCATTCACACCGTCACCAGTGCGGGTCGCTTACGGGCACTGACTACGTTACTCTTGCTCGGTCCAAATACGCCAATGCTCTTCCAAGGCCAGGAGTTTGCAGCTTCGGCGCCGTTCCTCTACTTCGCCGATCACAATCCCGAACTGGCGCGCTCCGTGGCGGCGGGGCGCGCGGAGTTTCTAAAGCAATTCCCCAGCATCGCCGCCGAAGACACCGCCGCGCTCGTCCCGAACCCCGAATTGGAGGACACCTTTCTCCGCTGCAAACTCGACTTTGGGGAACGCGAGAGCCACGAAGAGGTGCTGCACTTGCATCGCGACCTGCTGCGCCTGCGCCGGAACGATCCGCTGCTTGGCAAGGCGCGCCGCGGGACTTACGACGGCGCGGTGCTCGGGCCGACGGCTTTCGTGCTGCGGTTCTTTGGGCGCGCGCAAAACGACCGCCTCTTACTCATCAATCTCGGCCCACAACTGCATCTCGATCCCGCGCCCGAGCCTTTACTTGCCCCGCCGCTCGGATGCCAATGGGCGCTGGCGTGGTCGAGCGAAGACCCGCGCTACGGCGGAGGCGGCACCCCGCCGCTCGATACGGAAGACAATTGGAAGCTGCCCGCCGAGTCTGGGGTGCTGCTGATCCCCGAATCTGCGGCGTCATGACGACCGTCACCCGCCGAATCGACATCGCGCAGGCGCACGCGGACCACGCGCGCGAGATTCTCCGCCGCGAATGGCTGCTGACCAATGGACTCGGCGGTTACGCCTCGGGCACGATCGCGGGGCTCGTCTCACGGCGTTATCACGGACTGCTCACGGCGGCGCTGCCCGCGCCCTATGGCCGGGTGATGATGCTCAATCACCTCGCCGAATATCTCCGCCTGCCGGATGGCCGCTGCCTGCTCATCGGCGGCGATGAGCCGCAGCGGCCCGATGAAGACTCGCTCGCGGAACACTACATCCGGGAGTTTCGCCTCGAGTATGGAGTACCGGTTTGGACTTATGCCGCGGAAGGCTTCGCCATCGAGAAGTCCGTCCACCTCGTGCATGGGCAGAATACCGTGCATGTGACTTACCGTCTGCTCTCAGGGCAGGATTGCGCGCGGCTGGAATTGCGGCCTTCCCTGCATTTCCGTCCGCACGAAAATGACGTGGGTGGGCCGTCCCCATCAGGTTACTCGCTGTGCATCCTGGAGCGCCGCTACGAAGTTTCCTCCAGCGAACAGCCTTACCCACTGCGGATTTACGTTCACGACGAGCGCGCGCACTTCACCCATCACGGCGGGCGACTCAGCGAGATCGCCTATCAGATGGAAGCGGATCGCGGATATGCTTCGCGCGGGGTGCTCTGGAGCCCGGGCGCATTTCACATCGAAGTGCGGCCCAATCGTTCAGCGACCTTCGTTGCTTCGACCGAGGATTGGCCCACCATCCTTGCCCTCGATCCGGCGGCGGCGCAGGCGGCCGACTTCGAGCGTCGCCAGAGACTCATCGCCGCCGCCGTGCCTGAAGTGCGGCAAGGCACCGCGGCGGAACTCGTCCTCGCCGCGGATCAGTTCATCATCACGCCCGCGGGCCGCGTCGAGGACGCGGTGCGTGCGCGGGCGGCGGGGGATGAAGTGCGCACGATCATCGCGGGCTATCATTGGTTCACCGATTGGGGCCGTGACACCATGATCAGTCTCGAAGGTCTCACCCTCACCACGGGCCGGCATCAGGAAGCCGGCTGGATTCTGCGCACATTCGGCCACTACATCCGCGATGGATTGATCCCTAATTACTTTCCCGACGGGAAGCGGGAGGGCGTCTATCACACCGCCGACGCCACCCTCTGGTTCTTTCACGCGCTGGATCGTTACGTCGAAACCACGGGCGACCGCCGCACGCTGGAACATCTGCTTCCGAAGCTCGTCGAGATCATCGACCATCATCTGCGCGGCACGCGCTTTGGCATCGCCGTCGATCCCGTCGACGGTCTGCTGCGGCAGGGCGCGGACGGTTATCAACTGACCTGGATGGATGCAAAGGTCGATGGCTGGGTCGTCACTCCGCGCCGCGGCAAGGCCGTCGAGATCAACGCGCTCTGGTACAATGCGCTGCGTCTGCTCGCCGATTGGCTCGGTAGCGACGCCGCGCAGCCTTACACCGCGCACGCCGCGCTCGCTCGCGAATCCTTCAACCATCGCTTCTGGACGGACGCACGCGGCTATCTCCTCGATCTGGTCGATGGCGAGCAAGGTGACGATCCGGCCTGCCGCCCGAATCAAGTGCTCGCCATCTCGCTCCACCATCCGGTACTCGACGAAGCGCACTGGTCTGCGGTGCTGGATAAGGTGCGCACAGAATTACTCACGCCTTTCGGCCTGCGCTCGCTCGCGCCTGGCCATCCCGATTACAAGCCACGATACTTCGGAGAACTCCGCGCCCGCGACGCCGCCTATCATCAGGGCACCGTCTGGGCCTGGCTCATCGGTCCCTTCATCGACGCCTGGCTTAAGGTGCATCCCGACGACCGCGCCGGCGCGCGCCTCTGGTTGGAAGGTCTCACCGCGCACCTCGATCACGCCTGCATTGGCTCGATCAATGAAATTTTCGATGCCGAGGAACCTTACACTCCGCGCGGCTGCATCGCCCAAGCGTGGAGCGTCGCCGAAGCCCTCCGCTGCTGGGCGAAAACGGCGGGAGCGTAGTTCGTCGCTTCACCGCAACTCGGAAGGAGAGCGTTTGGGACGGCGTTCGGGTTCTGCCTTGGCCTCGTCCGGGTTCGGTTCGTCGTCCTTTTTCGTGTTGGCTGCGTCGGCGATGAACTCTTCCTGCGGTTCATCCATCGTGGCTTTCGTGGTCGGGCGCTCGCGTTCCGGGAAGCGGGATTTTTCGGGTGTGTTCATGCTCTCGGAATCGCGGGAGGCGAAGAGCGCGGCTGTAACGACTAAGCGCGTGGCCTGGCGGAACTTTCGAGCTTGCGCAAGGTGTGCAGCACGAAAAGGCTGAGCAGGGTGACACCGATGGCGATGATGTAACGATCGATCGCCACCGCGACGCCGATGGAGGCCGTCGAGAGCAGCGAGGCGGCGGTGGTCAGGCCGCGCGCGGTTTCCTTTTCGGGATCGCGAAAAATCGTGCCTGCGCCGAGGAACGAGACCCCCGTCGCGATGGCAGCGATGATGTGAACCGGATCGGCGCGAATCGCGACCGGCGTGACGTGCGCCGCTGAGTCGGTGATGAGCAATTGCCCCAGGCGAACGAAGAGCATCGACGCCAGACAGACAAACATATGGGTGCGGAAGCCCGCCCATTTGCCAGCCGCTTCCCGTTCCCAGCCCAGCACCCCGCCGAGGATCAACGCTGCGACCGCTTGGGCGAGCACATGGCCTTCGTGGCGCCAGTGAGTGACCAGATACTCTTCCATGATTTCAGAACGGGAGGGAGGCGGACCTTGGACTCACACCAGGTAAGAGCGGGCTTGCAACCCGCCGCCTCGTTACCTTCGGCCTGTCCGCCATAAAGAAGCAGGTCAGTAAGCGCGGACGCCTCCCGAAACGCCGGGGCCTTGCGAAGAGCCGGTGACGCCAACGCCGTGACGATGATCGTTGTGGCGCACGGATGCCCCGGCGGAACAACCGACCTGGACGATGACAAAGGCGGCGAGTGTGAGGAGTAGGAGGAACGATTTCATATGAGGATGATTGAACGACGGCATTGGCATCGCCGGAAACGCCGCTGCCGTCCGAGGTGCGCGTACCTTTCCGCCGGGACAATCGAAACGGCCGTGCGCTGGCTCATGGACGATTCTGAAGTTGTCATGAACGATACCGACCGCGCAGCCCCCCAGCCCAAGCGCCGCATCCTCGTCATCGACGACGACCCCGGCATGACGACACTCTGCCGGCGCGTGCTGGAACAGACGGGAGAGTTCACCGTGCGAGAGGAGAACGACGCCATGCGCGCGGTTGAGACGGCGCGCGCAGTGCAGCCGCACATGATCTTTCTCGATTGCCACCTGCCGGGGAAAGACGGTCCGCAAATTTCCGTCGAGCTGGCTCTCGACCCTGAACTTCGCAGCGTGCCCATTGTTTTTCTCACGGGGGCCGTGGAGAGCGGCGCGGCGTTCAAAGGCCGTCCCGTCTTACTCAAACCAGCGCGCGGTGCGCAACTCATCGAAGCCTGCGTTCAGTGGGCGTTGCCTCCAGAGAAGTAGGGTGTATCTACTGAGCCTTCCAAAATAGCTTCATAGTCTTTTCGAACTTACTCCCCCCTCGCCACGTTATTCGCTGTTATATATGAGCCCATTTTGGAATGCTCAGTAGTTGTGAGAAGGTCATCGGAGTGGCTACGGAATTCCCAATGAGAGGCTTTGCCGTCGCGATATGCGGCGCTTGGTCGGCGGGGATTTCGTCGGTCCAAATTTTGAAACCGGCGAGGGTATTCTGGCCGTAAGCCGTCGTGTAGGCGGTGTCGGTGGCATCCCGACCGGTGCTCATGAGGATGCGTCCGATGCGGCGCGCATTGTGCCGCGCGTCGAAGGTATGCCACGCCCCTTCGAGCCAGACTTCAAACCACGCTGACAAGTCCATGGGACACGGCAGCGGCGGCACCCCGATGTCGCCGAGATAACCGCTTACGTAACGGGCTGGGACATTGAGGCAACGGCAGAAGGTGACGGCGAGATGGGTGAAGTCCCGGCAGACGCCCTTACGCTCGACGAAGGTCTCCAGCGCAGACTTCGTCGGCCGGGCAAAGGCGTACCCAAAGCGCACATGCTCATGCACCCAGTCGCAGATGGCCTGGACCCGCGCCCAGCCGGGTGAGGTGTGGCCGAAGAGCTGCCACGCTACGTCATTGAGCGCATCCACTTCGCAGTAGCGGCTGCTCATGAGGAAAGGCACGACCTCGCGCGGGAGCGATTCGACGGGGGCCTGCTTGGCGTGCGGGAAGACGGGATCGGGCAGCCCGTCATCTTCCACCACGGCATCCGCCCAGAGTCGTAGCCGGCCCGCGGGTGCCACGAGCCGCTCCGCGCGATTGCCAAAGTAATCCAGGAAGGGCTCGACGGGCACCGCCGGCTCGACCACGATTTCCTGGTAACGGAGATCGGCCTCGCGTGAGGGATGAACCCGTAGCAAAAGCGACATGGGCGTGGGTGCGGGGAGATCGAAAAGAAGTTCGTAACCGGCTCGGATCAACATGGCTGGTGAGAGTAAGGAGTGAATTGACTCCCAACTAACGGATGTGAAACGCCGCGTGCGCGGCTCCGCCTGCGTTTTTTCGCCCCGAATGGTTCATCAGGGACCAGCGCCCGGACCGCGAAAAGAAAGCAGTGCGAAACGAAAGCGGGTGCCCAGATGCTCCGCCGTATCGAGCACAATACCGATCCCCGCCGCAAGATAGTATGCGCCGCGCGAAGTGCCCCTCTCGGATTGAAAGACGACCTTGAGGCAATTCTCGTAGCTCTGCCCAGCCACGACGATGCTCTCCGCTTTCTCGACGTGAAAATGGCCCCGCCCGACGGTGCCGACCGTCCAGCGCTGGCCCACGGTCAGCGGGAGCGCGGTCTCGCGGTATTCGGCACCTTCAGCATCGTCGAGGGCATAGATGCCATCGGCCGCCTTGCGGAGATAAGTCACCAGCGGGGCGAATCCCGGCAGGTCGCCGTAGCGCGTCACGCTGACAAAGTAAGACCGTTCCCCGATGGTGCGCGTGCCGATGATCTCCCGCACGGCTGAACCGTTTCGCACTTCCCCCGAGGGCGAGGTGATCTCGACGGAAAATTCCCAGCGGAGTCCCACGGCGAGAGGTTCGTAGAGATCGTCGTCAGGTCGCGCCGCGAGGAGAGTCGCGAGCCCGGCGAAAAGTATGACAACCGCGAGTAAGCTGGACCGCATGACTTCACTGCGCTACGGTCCCCGCATCGCGGGGCCGCCCACCCATGCTGAAGTGCCACGCCGATCCGCCGAGGATCAGCGCCACCGCGAGATCGAAAAAGCGGTGGCCGCTGAACGGGATAAAGTGCAGGAGACCGCCTTCGTAGTCCGTCATCACGCTATACATCGCTGCGATGATGCCGCACGTAGCGCGATCTGGGGCGCCATGTGTTCGTGGGCAAAGCCAAACAACCAAGGTCAAGCCGCCACCACGACGCTGAAGACGTAGTCGAAGACGCTATGGAGAGATCGAGAGATGCGCATGGGAGTCCTTTCGTTTTCCGTCGATTCGCGGCCCATTCCCTGAGCGGTTGTATCGCCTCGCTGCAGAGAATCCGCAGCCGCAGTTCGGTGCTATAGCCTCGCATGAATCCTCCCTATCTCCTGCCAATCCCGGCTAAACACTGGCGGGGGTCTCGCCTTGGACGCCTTGCAGTTCCCGCTCGGCGAAGAGCTTGAAGCGGACGAGGTCTTCCGCGAGGTCTTCGCGGGGCGAACTGCCGAGTAACTCCGCCACGCGCTCGCCGAGCACACCCGCCGGAGGTTCGTATTCGAGCGCCACCTTCACGCGGGTGGAGCCTCCTTCGCTCGCCTCGAACCAGACCGAGCCAGCATTGCGGATGACCGAGCCCGGCAGCGATTGCCAGGCGATCAATTCTCCCTCGCGCTCGTTGATGATCTCCGCATCCCACTCGAGCGTGTAGCCACCCGGACCCTGCACTTTCCAATGCGAGCGTCCGGTGCCCGTCTCGACGACCGACTCGACGTGCCGCATGACACTCGGCAGCCGCCCGAGATTGCGCCAAAAGCGATAGAGCGTGTCGGCGGGACACTGAATTTCCACCGCCTCCTCGATCTTGATCCCACGATTGCCGGGCACCCCGCGGGCCTCGTGCCGGGTGTCGCGATCCAGCGCGGCGCTGAGGGCACACCAGCCGCTCCACCCTCGGTGGACGAGAGCGGCGCCGAGCAGCGCGGGCAGCCACCGGAACCCGCCGCGATTAGTGGCAGCAAGGCCCAGGAGGGCCGCGCCCAGCACCGTGGATATAGTGCGCTGCCGATCCGTCAGATTCATGCTCAGATCCCGGCGGAGCTTTTCGACGGGTTTGCAGTCGGCAAAGGGTTGATAAGTGAGTGACATAAATGGGTTAGTAGTATCCGGGACGCACGATGACCACGCGGCTTTTCTGCTTCCGCCGGATATCGTCATCGTCGTCATCGTGTACGTAGTGATAGTTGCGAACGTCGCGGTCGTCGTCCCGATGCCGGTAGTATCCGCTCCGACCCTCTGGTTGGCGGTAGTAAGTGCGACGGCTATCGTAGTACCGTCCGTCGTTATGACGCCCATCGTGATAAACCACGGGACGGCGGTGGACCGGGCGCTGCTCGACGAGCGTCGCTTCCAGACAACCCGAAAGAAGCAACGCCGCGCCGAATAGGCCGAGGAGAGAGAGAGTTTTCATAGGAATCGAATTCTCAAAGTACCGACAGGAGTCTTAGCGAGGGTTTCCCCCAGCAGCGCCCGAGGCTCCACCAGCACCGCTCGCCCCACCTCCGGCGGCGCCACCGGTCCCTCCGGTGCCCCCCGTGTTCGTCCCTCCGCTCGCATTATTGGTTCCGCTCCCGGTCCCACTGCGCGCGCCCGGCTGGTTGGTTCCTCCGGTGCCGGGCCGATTGCCCGGCGCGGCTTGTGGATTGATCGCCGGATTGTTCACCGTCCCCGTGTTATTCGCAGATTGTCCCCCGGCGGCGTTGCCTTGATTTACGGTTCCAGGGTTGTTCGGTGAATTGGTGTTTCGTCCGGTCGTGGCTCCAGGAGTCGTCTGCGCGGGGGGATTGGCGTTTTGCTGCGGAACTCCGCGAATAGAGTTGCCTGGATTATTCTGCGCAGCCGGGGAAAGCATTCGCCCATTGGCACCGACCACCGATCCGTCCGGGGCAACCGTGGCACCATCGGCGCGGGTGATCGTTCCATTGTTATTCACCGTCCCGAGGGTCGGCGTGCCATCCGGTGCGAAGCTCACGGCGCGGAAGGAGCCATCCGCACGCATCACCGTTCCATCCGAGCGCAGGAGGGTGCCATCGGGATTGAGCGTCCCCATGAAGGGCACGCCATCGCTGCCGAGGAAGACGCTGCCCGTCGCCGCCGGAGAGCTCCGCGGCAGGTTGCGGCTCGTGCCGGCTGGGATCGCGGCATTGGCACCCGGCGTCGCGCCGCTCTGGCTCGTGGCTCCGCTGGGCATCGCGCCCGTGCCATTGCTGCGGGGATCGCCAGGATTCACTCGCGGATCAACCGGGAGCGGCACGATCTTGCCCTCAAAGGTCAGAATCTGCGTCGTCCGCAGCGGCACTTCCGATTTGTCGGCCATGATGACTGTGCCGTCCGGCCGCACCGTCACGCCGGAGGGCAGGATCAAGTCTTTGGTCAGCTTCTCCGTCGCACCGTTGCGGGTTACGACGGCGCCGTCTGCCGAAACGGTCACGCCGTCCTGCCGGGCTACGCCGATCTGCACGCCGTCGCCGGCGTGCGCGGGATTGCTCGTCGCGGCGGCGGGCGGGGGTTGTTGCTGGGCCATGACAGCAGTGGGAAGGAAGAGCGCGGTGGCTGCCGCGAGGAAGAGAGGAGAAGCGGTTTTCATATCAAAAGGATCGCTGCTTCCCGGGCTTCCGGTCTTCCCGATGTGGAACTATCTCGGAATTTTCCGGCGGCCCGGCGAACGCTCCCAGCGCTCCACCAGCAACCGGGGATCGCCCCGACCCTTCACTCCGAACAACGCCTGATGTCGGACTCACCCTTGCCCGGCCCGGCGACGCGGAAGACTAACACCACCGCAATGAAATAAACTCCCGAGCTGACTTACAACCGGAAGGCCGTCGCATGGCGAAAAGGAAGCGTCATGAAAACTCCATTTCTCATCCTCCCGCTCGTCGGGGCTTGCCCGAATCGGAGGCGGTGGCGATGAAGGAATACGAGATCTATCTGCCGACGAAGCACAACGACGGCACACCCACCGACCCCGCGGAGATCGAGCGCGGCAAGGCGCGACTGGCGGAGGCCTTCGGCGGTTACACTCATCTGCCGCAGAAGAGCGAAGGCGCGTGGCGGATGGGTGGCGTCACCTTCCGCGATGAGGTGACGATCCTGCGCGTGCTCGATGACGGGACAGCGCAATTCGATATGCGCGCCTTCAAAAATGAACTGGAGACGTCACTGGCGCAGGACACGGTGCTGATCGTCGAGCGGGACGTGCGGGTGATCTCGTGAGGAGAAGGCTTTTCGCCCCCTGAGCCGAGGGTCGGGGTGCGGGGCACCGAGGAGGCTCGTGCGATTCAGGGGCATGACGAAACGACGAACCATGCGTCCTGTGCGAGCGGTGCTGGACTCGGCTCGACGGCGCCTCCTGGCGCTCAAAATCCCGGCCTGGGCGACCCGCCGCGCACTGAAGCTCCTGAAGCGGGTGCGCAAACGCAGCCAACGCACGCGCGCGCAAGTGAGCCCGCGAGCCCCGCGCGTCCCGCCGCCGAGACGGCGCACCCCTGCCCTGCCTCGACCGCCGGCGCGGCTGCGGCGGGGATTGTCACCACCCTAATGCGAACTTACGGCCGGGGCAAAAGTAACATATTGCCCCGGCGGCCCTGCTGCCGCACCCTCCATGGACTTTTCCGAATCGCATGGCTCGCACAAAGTCCTCCCCACCAACTGCATCGAACCTCCCGAAATCCCCCACCGGCATCACCGGCCTGGACGAAATCACCGGCGGCGGCTTGCCGCGCGGGCGGCCCACGCTCGTGTGCGGCAGCGCGGGGTGCGGGAAGACGATGCTTGCCATGGAGTTCCTCGTGCGCGGGGCGACCCAGTTTGGCGAGCCGGGGGTGTTCATGATGTTCGAGGAAATGCGCGGGAGCTGACGGACAATGTGCGCTCGCTCGGCTTCGACCTGGACAAGCTCGTGGCTGGGAAAAAGATCGTGCTCGATCACGTCCACATCGAGCGCAGCGAGATCGAGGAGACGGGCGAGTATGATCTCGAGGGGCTCTTCATCCGGCTCGGGCACGCCATTGATTCCATCGTCGCGAAACGCGTGGTGCGCGACACGCTGGAGGCGCTTTTCGCCGGGCTGCCGAATCACGCCATCCTCCGCGCGGAGCTGCGAAGGCTTTTCCGCTGGCTGAAGGATCGCGGCATGACGGCGGTCATCACCGGGGAAAAGGGCGAGGCGTCGATCACCCGCTACGGGCTGGAGGAATACGTGGCCGATTGCGTGATCACGCTCGACCACCGCGTGACCGGCCAGATCTCCACCCGGCGGCTGCGGGTGCTGAAGTATCGCGGCTCGGCGCACGGCACGAACGAATACCCCTTCATCATCGGCGAGCGCGGGCTCTCGGTGCTGCCGATCACTTCCATGCAGCTCGATCACGAGGCCTCCACGGAGCGCATTCCCACGGGCATCGCGCGGCTCGATGAAATGTTCGCCGGCCACGGCGTGTATCGCGGCAGCAGCGTGCTCATCACCGGCTTGTCGGGCACGGGCAAGAGCAGCATCAGCGCGAAATTTGCCGAGACCGCGTGCCGCCGCGGCGAGCGCGCGCTGCTTTTCGCCTATGAGGAATCGCCCGCGCAGCTGCTGCGTAACATGCGCTCCGTGGGCATCGACCTCGCGCCGTGGGTGAAAAAGGGGCTGCTCCAGATTCACAGCCACCGCCCGACAGTGCATGGGCTGGAGCAGCATCTGGTGATGATGCACGACACGGTGCTGGCCTTCCGGCGCAACATCGTGGTAGTCGATCCGAACAGCTATCTCACGCTCAACGACACCGAGGCGGAGGTGAAGCCGACGCTGATGCGGCTCATCGATTTCCTGAAGCAGCAGCAAATCACCTCAGTCTTCACCGGCCTCACCTCCGACGGCACCGCGACGAGCGCGCCGGAGGACAGCCAGCTCCACGTCTCCTCGCTCATGGATACGTGGCTGCTGCTGCGCAATGTGGAATCCAACGGCGAGCGCAACCGGACGATCATCGTGCTGAAATCGCGCGGCATGGCGCACTCGAACCAGG
>JANPIS010000412.1:0-6138 GCA_031425095.1 Chthoniobacteraceae bacterium | reverse complement strand
GATGAAGGCACGATCGCGATCGACGGCCGCGACACGCCGTTTGACTCCCCGCAGGCTTCACGCAGCGCGGGCGTGGCGGTCATCTATCAGGAGTTCAATCTCGTCCCCGGACTCACGGCGGTGGAAAACATTTTCCTCGGGCAGGAAGTGACGCGTGCCGGATTCGTGGCGCAGAAGCAGGAACGCGCTCGCGCAGCCGCGCTATTCAAGCGCCTCGGGGTCGAGATTGATCTCAATGTCCCGTGCCGCCGCCTCACGACTGCGCAGCAGCAACTCGTCGAAATCGCCAAGGCGCTCGCGTTCGATGCGCGCATCATCGTTATGGATGAGCCGAGCGCTGCGCTGACTTCGCACGAGGTGGAGCGGTTGTTTGAAATCATCCGCGACCTGAAGAGCCACGGCATCGGCATCATCTACATCAGCCATCGGCTCGACGAAATCTTCACAATCACCGACCGCGTGACCGTCTTGCGCGACGGCATGAACGTCGGTGAACGGCCCACGAGCCAGATCGCGCGCAACGAGATGATCGAGCTGATGGTCGGCCGCGAGTTGAAGGACGAATTCCCAGCTCGCACGCGAAACATCGGCGCGCCGCGGCTGGAAGTGGCGCATCTCACGCGGGGTCGCGCGGTGCGCGATGTTTCCTTCGCCGTTCGCCGCGGCGAGATCCTCGCGCTCACAGGCCTCGTCGGCGCGGGCCGCACGGAGACGGTGCGACTCATCTTCGGCGCAGACCCGCGCGAGGCTGGTGAAATCAAACTCGATGGCAACGTCCTTGCCATCCGATCCCCGCAGGATGCTATTGCGGCTGGCATCGGTCTCCTGACCGAAGACCGCAAACTCCAGGGACTCGTGCTCGGGCATTCGGTCCGCGAAAATTTCGGCCTGCCGAATCTCGATCGGCTTTCAGCTCGCGGCTTCGTGCAGCTCGGTCGCGAGCGCGAGGAATTTGGCCGATACGTGGAGCAGCTCAAAATCAAACTTCCGAATCAGGAGGCGCGCGCGGGCACTCTCTCCGGCGGCAACCAGCAGAAGGTCGTGCTGGCGAAATGGCTCGCACGAAACTGCGACGTGCTGATTTTCGATGAGCCGACGCGCGGCATCGATGTGTGTGCGAAGTTCGAAATCTACCTGCTGATGAACGAACTCGTCGCCGCGGGCAAAGCCATCGTGATGATCAGCTCCGAGCTGCCCGAGGTGCTCGGCATGGCCGACCGCATCCTCGTGATGCACGAGGGACGCCTGACCGGTGAAATCGCTGACGCCCGCCACGCGACGCAGGAGCAAATCATGGAACTCGCCCACGCCTGACCTTATGAAGAATTCCCGCATCCTCGCCGACTACGGCATGATCCTCGTGCTCATGTTGCTGTGCGCCTTCTTCAGCGTGGTGACTTACAGCGACCAGTCACCCAGAGGCGCGGCCGCGGCGAAACAAGTCGTCACCGCCATCGGCCAGCAGTTTGGCGAAGCGCCGCGTGTCCTCATCGCCGCGAGCGACCAAGCCGACGACGCGGCCTTCGCGGCGAGCATCGAGCGCGAGCTTGCCGCATCCGGCGCCCAGGTTGTCGCGACCGTGCGCGGCGAGCCAAAGGACGCCCGCGAGGCGCTGGTGAAAATCAACGCCGCTGGCGGAAAGCTCGACGCCGTCGCCTGCACGCAAGTCACCGGCGCGTGGCTCGTCTTCTCCGACTTGAAGACCGACTTCCCCGCGCTCGGCGAACCGCGCGTGATCACGCCGCGCAGCTATCGCTGGCCGAATTTCCTGAAGTCCGAAAACCTGCTGAACATCGCCAACCAGATCGCTGTGATCGCCATCGTCGCGATCGGCATGACGATGGTCATCATCACCGGCGGCATTGACCTTTCCGTCGGGAGCCTGCTCGCGTTGTCCGCGGTGCTGGCGGCGAGATTCATCCGCGATTTCGCTGGCGGCGTGAATGCGTCCTTCGGTGGGATGTTGCTCGCGTGCATCGCGGCGATCGTCCTCTGCGGAATCATCGGCGCATTCTCCGGAGCGATGATCACGCGCTTCGCCATCCCGCCCTTCATCGTCACGCTCGCCATGATGCTCGTCGGCAGCGGCCTCGCCTACATCCTCGCGAAGGGCCAGTCCATTTACCAAATCCCCGACTCGTTCGTCTGGCTCGGGCGCGGCGCGGATTTGTTCAGCCTGCCCAATGCCGTCGTGCTCATGCTCGTCCTCTACGCCCTCGCGCACGTGCTCATGTCACGGATGAAGCTGGGCCGCTACCTTTACGCTGTCGGCGGAAATGGTGAGGCCGCGCGCCTTTCCGGCGTGCCCGTGAAGCGTGTGCTCATGTTTGCCTACATCGCGAGCGCGTTGCTCGCAGGGCTCGGCGGCGTGATCATGGCCTCGCAGCTCAAGAGCGGCTCCGCGACCTACGGCAACATGTATGAGCTCTATGTGATCGCCGCGGTCGTCGTCGGAGGCACCAGTCTCAGCGGAGGTGAAGGCAAAATGCTCGGCACGCTCACCGGCGCCTTTACTATAGCCGTGATCCAAAACGGCATGAACCTCACCAACGTTGAGAGCTACACACAGAAGGTCGTCCTAGGCCTTGTGATCCTCGGCGCGGTGTTGCTCGATAAGATCCGCCATGCCCGCTGATACACACAGACCACGCATCCTCTCCTGCGGCGAAGTGCTGTGGGACCTCTTCCCCGAAGGCGCACGCTTCGGCGGCGCGCCGGCGAATTTCGCCTGCCACTCGGCGCTCCTCGGTGGCGAGGTGACGATGCTCAGTGCCGTCGGAAGCGACACGCGCGGCGATGAAGCACTCGGGATTCTTCAGGGCTTCGGGATCGACACTTCGCTCGTGCAGCGCATCGCGGACGCACCCACGGGCAGCGTCGGCGTGAGCGTGGATGCGGCAGGCAAGCCGACGTTTGAAATCCACACCGGCTCCGCGTGGGATCGCGTCGCGTGGACGGACTCACTGGAGGCGCGCATTGCAGACGTGGACGGGATCTACTTCGGCACGCTCGGGCAGCGGGGTGAGATGTCGCGCGCGACCATCCGACGGGTGCTCGCACTCGCGAAGGATCGCGGCATTCTCCGTGTTCTCGATGTGAATCTGCGGCAGCCCTTCTTCGATGCGGCGCTCATCCGCGAATCCATAGCACAGGCGAGCATTATGAAGCTGAGCGATGATGAACTGAGCGAAGTCGCCGCCGCCTGCGGCATGGTGCTCGATGCGAAGCCTGAAGCCACGTTGCGCTCTTTGCTCACGCGCTTCCGACTCCAACTTGTCGTGATGACCCGCGGCGCCAAGGGTGCGCTCCTTGTGTCCGCCGAAGATACCGTGGATCAACCCGGCATTCCTACGAAGGTCGTCGATACCGTCGGTGCGGGAGACGCGTTCACGGCGGCGTTTGCGCTCGGATTCCTGTGCGACCATGCGCGTGCAGCCATCCTCCGCAATGCCTGTGAGACTGCTTCCGCCGTGTGCTCGCAGCGCGGCGCAGTTTCACCTGGCATTTCGTTCACGCCAGGAGGCCCTTCACTTCCGTGAGTCGCGTGGCGACCCAGTGCGGGGCGCCGTGAGGTTCAATCCCTGCGGATGCTCAGGCGGAGGAATTTCCGCGGATAGCCCGGCGCGATGAACGCAGTGTAGCGCTGGCGGGTGTGGAGCAGATCGTCGATCACGATCGCGATCGCAAGCAAGGAACGCCGAGGGCATCGTCGATTACTGTGCTCATCCAGGAGAAGCTGGGATCGCCCGGCAACGGCACGGAGGTGAAATGAACACTCGCACTCCAAAACCCCTGAGGGATAAAGAACCTAGCGCCCCACTACCCCCAAAAAGCGCCCCATCCATGAAGGCAATCGTTATCCTCGTCGCAGTCCTGTTCGTATCTCTTGGGCCCATCCATGCTGGCCGCACGAGACGAAACATCATCTGTATTTCGGATGGCAAGGGCCTCTTCAGTGACACCATTCTCTACCGATCAGCCCGCCCCTCGTCATGAATTCTGAACCCATGCACCGTCGCAACTTCATCCGCATGGGCGCCCTGCTGGCTGGAACGCTCCCGGTCACGGTGCGCCCGGGGGCGAGTGGTGCGGAGCCCGTGGCGGGTGCCGCGGTCGGGGAGTGCCCGGCGATGACGCCGCTGCTGACGCCGGATGCTAAGTTCTACGACGTATCCCGGGGAGATCCGAAGCCACATACGCTCACCGGTGCGGCGCAGATGGAAGCGCGACTTACCGCGGAAACGTGGCGGTGTGAGATCACGGCGGATCCATTCACCGAGGAGCCGCACACCAAGGTGCCGGCGACGATTGCGAAGGCGCTGACGCTTGCCGATGGGAATGCGCTGGACCTGCCAGCGCTGATGGAGCTGGGTCGGAGCCATCAGGTTCATTTCCTGAAGGCGATGCAGTGTCTCAATATCGACACGCCCCTGGGTCAGGGGTTGTGGAGTGGTGTGCCGCTGCGCGAGGTGCTGAAGCTCTGTGGTCGGATGAATAATGTGAGACGAATCTACTTCTGGGGCTATCACAACCACGATCCGAAGCAGATCTTCAAATCTTCCGTGAGTTATACCCAATGCATGGAGACTGCGCCGGGCGATCTGCCTGTTTTTCTGGCCTATCGACTCAATGGCGCACCGCTTTCACCGCTACGGGGTGGGCCGGTGCGCATGCTGGTGCCGTGGTCGCATGGATACAAATCGATCAAGTGGCTCCAGCACATCTTCGTGACCAATGACCCGCGCAACAACGATACCTACGCCAGCGGTAATAATGATCCGGATTCTTTCCTCAAGACCGCCGCTTATGTGGACAAGGGGCTTGACGGTCAGAAGTTCAGGGCGGGCGAGCCGGTTTTCGTCACGGGCCAGGTCATCAGCGGCCTTTCTGGGGTGCAGCGCGTTGAGTTGTGGGTGCGGAGGGTGGAGGGAAAGCCAGAGCCTCTGGCCGATGATGCGCCGGAGCTGCAGCGCGGACCGTGGGTGCCCTGTGAACTGGAGCCGCAGCCGGATTGGCGGACGGTGCTGCCGGACGGGATAGCGCCGGAGCAAGTTCTCGGGTTCGACAGAGCGACGGGACGACCGAAGTCGTGGCCGCCGCGCTATGGCATGTGCTCTTACTTTGCAAAGCTGCGTGAGCCGGCGCCGGGCACCTATGAAGTCCGCGCGCGGTCTGTGGACCTCAATGGCTTTGCCCAGCCTGAGCCGAGGGCGTCCCAGAAGAGCGGCAAGAATGGCATCCAGGTCCGCCGGTTTGAGGTCGTGTAGGGCATGAAGCTTCTGCGGCCATTCTTCACCGCCCTGCTGGCGACCATGTCGGCACGCGGGGCCGGGGTGACGGAGGACGAGCAGATGCAGCTCGCCGGCTCAGTCCACGTGATCTTTGAGCGCAAGTGCAACGAGTGCCATGGCAGCCATCTCAAGAAGCCGGATGGGAAGTTTGGGTACGTGCTGGATCTCCAGCGGATGGCCGACAACCTCGATTACATCGTGCGCGGAAAACCGGCGGAATCCGATCTCTTCCGCATGGTGCGCGATGAAGAGATGCCGCCCGATGATCACCCAAAGACTCCGCCGCTCACTCGTGGTGAGAAGGATCTCGTGCGGCGGTGGATTGCGGCGGGAGCGACGTCCGGCCTGCCGGCCACACTTCCCACGCTTCCAGAAGCCCGCCCGGTGGCGACGCCGGGCGCAGCGATGACCCTGAGCGCGCGCGAGCGCGCCACCAGGGCGACAATCACGCTCAACGTGAAGGAACGTCCGGCGGGTGAAGTCTTCGCGGAAGTCACAAGACTGAGCGGTGTTCCTGTGACTTACAGCCGGCCCGCCAACGAGCCGCGGCTTTCGATCGTGATGAAGAAGGGCACTGTGGTCGAGGCGCTGAGCTATCTCGCCCTCTGTGGAAACTTCTCCCTCAAGTTTGAAGCCGAAGCTGCGATCATCGGACCCAACCCACCACCAGCGGCCCCGGTGCAGGCGAAGTGATCCATCGGATGAGGTTCCCCTGCCGGCCATGACGGTCCGTATCCCTGTCCGCGATGGACTGGAGTTGCGTCAGCGTGCGTTGGCGGACGTGGAGGAGCTGTTCGCCCTGACCGAAGCGAATCGCGGCTATCTCCGCGAGTGGCTGCCGTGGCTG
>JANPIS010000411.1:0-3368 GCA_031425095.1 Chthoniobacteraceae bacterium | reverse complement strand
CGTCAAGCCATGTCACATGCCCTTGCCATCTGTCATTCGAAGCGCAGCGCCTTCACCGGATCGAGCCGCGCGGCGAAGTACGCCGGGATCAGCGCCGCCCCGATTCTAATGGGCGCGCCCGCAACCGAACCCGCGCGGCTCTCAACTCACAACCCTCAACTCTCAACTATTCATACCGCAGCGCCTTCACCGGATCGAGCCGCGCCGCGAAATACGCCGGGATCAGTGCCGCCAGCGAGCAGATCACAAACGCACTCACGCAAATAATCGCCACGTCTCCCGGGACGACTTCGGCCGGAATCTCGCTGAACTGGTAGATCCCCGGCGGGAAGATTTCGATGCCGAGCGCCTGGGCGAGGAAGTTCTTGAACTCGTTGCGCCAGCGGATGAGCGCGAGCCCGAGCGCGAGGCCGGTCACGTTGCCAAAGAAGCCGACGACCATCCCCTGTGCGAGGAAGACCCAGACGATCTGTGCGGGATTTGCGCCGAGCGCTTTCATCACCCCGATCTCGCGCGTCTTCTGCACCGTCACGGTAATGAGCGTGCTCATGATCCCAAACGCGGCGACGATCACGATAAAGAGAAGGAGGAAAAACATGGTGTTCCGCTCGAGCCGGATGGCGTCGAAGATCTGTTTGTTCAGGTCGATCCACGTGCGGACGTCGAGCGGCGGCGGCACGATCTGAAAGAGCTGCTCCTGGAGCTGCGGGGCCTTGTAGGGATCCTCCGTCTTGAGCGCGATGCCGTGGAGCCCATCGCCCAGCCCGTAGAGCTCCTGCCCGATGTGCAGCGGGACGAGGATGAATTCCGCGTCGTATTGATAGCGGCCCGAGGAGAAAATTCCGGCCACCGTGAGCTCTTGCGGCAGCACCATCGAGCGCAGATCCGACATTGTCGTCTTGTCGTTCGGATCCTTCTCCGCGCGATTCAGCGCATCCATGATCTCGCCCATATTCCCCGGCGAATAGACGATCACTTTCCCGCCGACCTGCGCCCCAAGCTGCGCGGCGAGTTCGTTTCCGATGACACACTCGTCGCTCGAGAGCCGCAGTTCGCCGTCCACGATTGCGGACGCGATGTCCGTGACCTTCAACTCCTGCTCCAGATCGATCCCGCGGATCTTCGGCGCGAGCCGGCGCCCTTCGCACTCGACGATCACCGGCCCCTGGACAAACGGCGCGGCGGCGACCACGTGCGGCACCTTGCGCAGCGTCTCCATGAGCGGACGCCAGTCGTCGATCACCCCTTCGCTCGTGATGAGCAGGTGCGCATCGAAGCCGAGCACCTTGCGCCGCAGCTCCTGGTCGAACCCCGTCATCACCGCGATGACGAGGATGAGCACGCAAATCCCGAGCGTCACCCCGAGCACGGAGATCACTGTGATGGCGGAGACAAAGGTGCGCTTTGGCCGGAGATAGCGGAGGGCGAGGAAAAGGCTGAACGGAGTCTTCAAAGCGGACGCCCAGCCATAGCGGGCCGGCCTTGCGCGCCAAGTCCAAAGCGCAACGCGCAGCATCGTGGGACAAGTGAGAAAACGATTTGACGGTCCCGTGCAGGAGGCCTCTACTTCCGGCCATGAAACAAGTTCTCTCCCTCCTGATGACTTTCGTCTTCCTGCAGACGCAGACTTGGGCGCTCAGCGGTGGCCCCTATTCCTCGTCTGCCGCAGGCGGAACACTGACGGGAACTTATGCTGGCGTCTTAGTACCCGTCGCAGCACCAGTTGTCGGCGCCGCGACCTCAATCGGCCTCTTCACGTTGACCCAGCCAGACAGCGGGTTCGCGACGGGAACCATTTCCGTCTTTGTGAACGGCACTGCGTTCAGCGGAACTATCAATGGCGTCATGGACCCCTCCAATGGAAACTTCAACGGGATCATCGACGCCACGAGCACATTTACGGTCACGATCTTCGTCCCCGGTCAGAACGGTGCGGTCACGCCGCAAAGTTTCGCCGTCTCGGCCCAAGGCAGCCTTGTCGCGCAGGCCGCCACGTCAACCGATCAAAATCTGTTCGCGATCACTGCTTCGAATTCAATCCGGCTCGAAGGCACAGCCATTCTGGACATATTTTTCCAGATCGCGAACGATGGCACTCCTATCGTCACTCAGACGACCGAATTCGCCGTCGATGGGTTCAAGCAGTCGGACACCTAAGCAGAATTCTCGGATGCGCACCGCAGTTGTCGGTGCGTTCACGTTGCTGGAGTTGCTAACGGTCATCGTGATCGTTTCGATTCTGGTCACCATGCTGGTGCCGGTAGTCCGTGGCGTGCTGGGTCGGGCAGACCTGCAAAGCTGCATCGGAAACCTGAAAGGCGTTTACGTCGCAGCCAACTCTTACGTTCAGGATCAGGGCGGTTGGCCGCAGATCCCGGCAAAAGACATCCAGAGCCCGGCATACGCCAAAGCATGGCAGCAGGCGTTTGCGCCCTACGGGATCGCGAAAAAGAACTGGATCTGCCCCGCCGTTCAACGCGCGCTGCGAAATCCGGACTACGAGGAGGATTCCAATGCCCGAGTCGACTACCTGGCCAGCGCATTCGGAGAGGGGGCGCGCACGCCTTACAAGTGGCCCACGCATCCGTGGTTCGTTGAGCGAGGCGACGTCCATGGCGACGGCCAGATGGTGATCTTCGCGAATGCCGAAGTGAAGTCACTGAAGGAAATCTTCCGTCATCCGGTGCGGTCCACGGTGGATTCATTTCCGTGAAGCATCACGCCAGCCGCGTGGAGCGCTCGAGCGCGGTGCGACAGGGCGTTCTTCACATCTCCCGATAGCTGCGCGAAGGTCTCGCAGTAGCCATCCGGCACGAAGAGCGCGTCGTAGCCGAAGCCGCCGTCGCCCTTCTCTTCGTTGATGATCACCCCTTCGACTGCGCCGTCGAAGGTCGCGAGCACTTCTCCGTTCTGCGCGACCGCCAGCACGCAGCGGAAGCGCGCGGATCGCGCCTTGCCTCGCGCGCCGACTGCGGCCAGGTCGCGCAGGAGCCGGGCGCGATTATCAGCATCGGTCGCGCCAGGGCCAGCGTAGCGGGCGCTGCGGACACCGGGCGCGCCGCCGAGGGCATCGACCTCCAGGCCGCTATCGTCGGAGAGCACGAGGCCGGCGAAAAGCTGCGAAGCGGCCACGGCTTTGATCGCGGCATTCTCGGTAAAGGTCGCGCCGGTCTCCTCGGGCGCGGGCACTGCGGGGTGCGCGTTCAGGTCTTCGATCTCCCATGCCAGGCCGAGCATCGCGCGGATCTCGGCGGTCTTGTGGGCGTTCTTCGTGGCGACGAGCAGGCGGGGCATTGGGGAAAGGATGAAGGATGAAGGATGAGGGATGAAGGATGAAGCGAATCCTTGGGCGGCGGTCGTTTCGGAGC
>JANPIS010000410.1:0-1512 GCA_031425095.1 Chthoniobacteraceae bacterium | reverse complement strand
CGCGCTCGTTGAGCAGCACGCGGAAAAGCTCGGGGCGATTGAAGCCGACGTGGATGAGCGCGTCGTTGAGCGGCCCGAGCTTTGCGCCGACGAGCCAGACCTGCGCGACCGCCGACGCATTCACCGCGTGTGGAATCCACGTCAGCGGATCGGCGATCGGCGCGGGATACTTTTCCCGCGGCAGCAGCTCGCTGAGGTAGCCGTGGTACTCGGCATTTTTGACGATGTAGAGCGGTGTGGTCGGGGTGTAGTGACCTTCCTGATCGCTCGCCGTGACGAGCCCCGTGAGCGGATGCACACCGGCGAAGGGCTGGCGAAATCCGACGCCGAGCACGTCGTAGCTCTGCCCGTCGGGAGCGACCCGCAGGACACTTCCGTTCAGCCTGCTGAGGGTTGATGCCTGCTGGCCGCCTTTCGCGATGATGAAGGCGCCACCCGGCGCGAGCTTGAGCGAGTTGGGAAACTCGCGCGTCTCGGCGGACTGCGGAAACACGTTCGAGAAGAGCTCGTGGACATCAGCCTCGCCGTCCCCATCGCTGTCGCGGAGCCGCCAGATGCCGAGCCGATCGAAGGCGAAGATTTCGCCGTCGCGAATGGCGAGACTCATCGGCTCGTGGAGGCCGGAGGTGAAGCGGCGCCACTGCACCTCGCTCGCGCTTCCGCTCAGGCCGCTCGCGGTCCAAACGTCGCCGTCGAAGGCAGTCCCTGCCGCCGATCCATCTTTGAAAAAAGCGATGTCGGAGAAGCGAATGTTCCGCCGCCAGGGGTTGTCCATGGGCAGCGGGATGTCATCCATGACGTAGGCATCCTTTGTCATCGAGAGCACGGGCTTCGTCGTCACATGTTGCGGCCAGCGTTGGGCATTCCTCGTCGGGCGTGGCGCGGTCGCAGTGACGGGAGGCACGCGGACGGGGCTCATCGCGACGGCGAACTCCAAGGCTGCTAGGTGTGGCGGCACCGTCAGCGACCACGCACGATCGTCTTCCACCAGAGCGACGGCGGATGAGGACGTGGTGAAGTTCGCACGGCTGACACCTTTCTGCGCAAGCATCAGCGTGAGTGGTTGTGTGGATGGACCGACACGGAAATTGCGCAGCACGACCGCAGGATCGGAAGCAGTGACCCACTCTTCGATCGTCGTGCCGCCGGCGGTGTACTTGAGCACGATGCCATTGCCGCCGAGGTGAACCGCCTTGAAGCGCGCTGCGCCCGGGAGTGGACCGCGACCGGGTTCCTCCGGGCTGGTCTCGGCCGGGCGAGGGTCTTCGAGCGATGGCGTGGAGCCGGTCTGCCAACCGGGATAGACGCCATTCATGAGCCACACGTCACCGTCAGGTTTGGGGAGCTTGCCCTGCCCGCCGATGGTCTTGAGGTGCGTGTCCTGCCAGGTCAGGGGGCCGAGGGCCTCTGGAGTGACGCCGCGTCCGCTCCAGACGGCGGCGATGCGCAGGAGATCGGTATCGAAACACGCCCAGTGTTCGTTTCCCAGATTCAGGACGATTCCCCGAGGAA
>JANPIS010000409.1:0-29955 GCA_031425095.1 Chthoniobacteraceae bacterium | reverse complement strand
CTTCCATTTCGATCCCATGAGCTTGGTGCCGGGGCGAGTGCCAGGTTTGTCATTGTCCGCATTGAGCTGCGGCTTGTAGTCGAAGGTATCGACGTGCGAAGGCCCGCCGCGCATCGTCAGAAAAATGACGCGCTTCGCCTTCGCGGGAAAATGCGGCGCCTTCGGCGCGAGTGGTCCGGCGGTCGGCGCGGTGACCGCGGCGTGTCCCGAGAGTCCGGCGAAGGCGAGATAGCCGAAGCCGCACGAGATATTCCGAAGGATGTCGCGACGCGTGAAAAGCGGGGTGATGTCGTTGCAGGAGTGGTCGGCGTTCATGGCTTAGTTGAGGTAACGGAATTCAGCGCTGGCAAAGAGGGCGCGGCAGAGGCTGGTCCACGCGGCCTTCACGTCGTCGGCATCGCGCATGCCCATCGGCACGGTCTCGCCCTTCTTCCAGTCCGACGGAAATTTGCCGAGAAACTCCGAGGCCGCGGCGCGCTCGGTGGCGTCCGGGTTGCGCGAGAAGACCAGCCAGTAGGCGTAGGTCAGCCGCTGATCGAGATTCGCCCGCACGCCGCCATTCGGCCCCGCAGGATAACCCTTCAGCACGCGATCCGCCAGCGCTTGCGCCTGCAACGAGACCGTCGTGCTATTCAGGAGGAAGAGCGCCTGCGATGGGACATTGGTGGTCTCGCGGGAACCGGTGACGAGGCTCGTCTCGGCGAAGTCGAAGACCGCGAGTGAATCCGGCACGACGTCACGAGCGATCGGCAGATAGACACTCCGCGCCGGGCCGCTCGCGTGGATGATGGCCTGCTCACTGACGCCACGACCGCGTGGCCCGCCGATGCCGCTGTCGCCGGCGCGTCCGATGATCGAGCCTGTGGGCGGCTTGAGATCGAGGGAGCCACTCGCGGAGAGCATCGCGTCACGCACACATTCGGCGTCGAGGCGGCGCTTGTTCATTTTCCAGACGAGGGCGTTCTCCGGATCGGCGGCGAAGGACTTCGCGTCGTGCGCGGAACTGAGCTGGTAGCTCCGGCTCAGCACGATGTCCTTGATCAGGCCTTTCATCGACCAGCCCTCCGCGATGAAGCTGCTCGCGAGGTGGTCGAGGAGCGCCTGATTGCTCGGCTTCTGTCCGGTGGTGCCAAAGTTATCCACGCTCTCCACGAGTCCGCGGCCGAAGAGCCAGTGCCATGCGCGATTCACCATGACGCGAGCGGTCAGCGGATTACTCGGCGAGACGAGCCACTCGGCGAGTTCGCGGCGTCCGCTGCTCGACGAGGGAATCGCCGGAGGTGCGGAAGAAGTCAGCACGGCGGGAAAGCCCCGCGGCACCCGCTCGCCGGGTTTCTCGACGTCGCCGCGCGCAAAGAGCGGACTGTCATTGATCGCCTCGAATCCCGAAGGCCTGCGGAACGGCTGCCCGCTCTTCATGCGCTCCGCCATGGCCGCGCGCATCCCTTGCGCCCCGCCGCGCATCAGCCCGGAGTATTGCCGGAAAGCGGCGTCGCGTGTCGGTTTATCCTGCACACCCATGGAGAAGGCCTTGGGCTCGCCATTCGCATCGAAGGAATTCAACTCGGACTCGACAAGCGCGGCCCGCGCGATGGCCGCCTGGATCTGCACGAATCTCGCCGCGGGATTGTTGTCCTCCGCTTTTCCGTTCTGCGCGGCCATCCGCGACTGCATGCCTTCGGCCACCATCTCCTCACGCTGCTTTCTGGCGTCAGCCACGTCGCGCTCGAGTTGCGCCCGTTCGTCGGCGCCGAGCGGTCCTCGCAGCGTCGGCAACCCAGCGCCCTTCGGGAGTTCGATCAAGGTGGAAGGGTTCCCATTCTGAATACCCGGCAGCGTGCCGTAACGCGTCTCAGTGGAGAGAAAGATGCCGGCCAACGCGTAGTAGTCGCGCTGCGGCACGGGGTCGAACTTATGATCGTGGCAACGCGCACAGGAGATCGTGAGGCCGAGAACGGCCTGCGACATCGTGTCGATCTGTTCGTCCGCGAGATCCATCGCGAACTGCTTCGGATTCCGTTCGTTCAAGCTCTTCGTCCCGATCGCGAGGAAGCCCGTGGCCACGAGCTTGTCGGCCTTGTCTTTATCGTCCCGCGCCGTGAGCAGATCGCCCGCTATCTGTTCCTTGATGAATTGATCGTATGGCTTGTCCTCATTGAATGCGCCGATCACGTAGTCGCGATACCGCCAGGCGTGCGGGAAGGCGATGTTCACATCCTTGCCCGTCGATTCCGCGTAGCGGGCCACATCCAGCCAGTGCCGCCCCCAGCGTTCGCCAAATTGCGGCGACGCCAGCAGGCGATCCACGACTTTCTCGAAGGCGTCCGGCGCTGTGTCTTTCAGGAAAGCGTCGAGTTCCTTCGGGGTCGGCGGCAGCCCGATGAGGTCGAAATACGCGCGGCGCAGCAGCGTGGCCCGATCCGCATCCGCGACCGGTTTGAGTCCTTTCGCTTCAAGCCCGGTCAGGAGAAAGCGATCGATGTCCGTCTTCGCCCACGCCGCATCCTTCGGCGTCGGCACTGAGGGTTTGGCGAGTGGCTGAAAGGACCACCACTTCCGAGCCGCGGCATCGTCATATTTCGCCACGACCTTTGCCGCGCCATCACGCGGGTCGGGTGCGCCCATCTTTACCCATGCCTCGAGGTCCTTGATGATCGACTCGGAGAGTTTGCCTCCCTCTTTCTCAGGCGGCATCGCGGAGTCCTTGTTGGTGTGATGAACCGCCTCGATGAGCAGGCTCTCTTTCAGATCTCCCGGCACGACCGCGGGCCCATTGTCGCCGCCGCGCCGGATGCCTTCCCGCGTATCGAGCACGAGCCCGCCGCGAATCTTCTCCGACTTCTCCGAGTGGCACTTGTAGCAATGCTCCGAAAGCACTGGCCGGATCTTCTTCTCGAAGAAATCGAGCTGTTCAGGCGCAGGTTTCTCCGCGGCATCCATTGCGTAAACCCACGACCCCGAGGCGAAGAGGAAGAGTGCGAACGCGAACGAGGTCGGCTTGTTCATGAGGAAAGGATGGATGGAAATGGAGGCGGGCAATGTGGCTGGGGCGTGGCGCATCAACAGCCGTCTATGTGCCTCCCATCAACCCTGTAACGCCGCCAAGGTTGCACGCAGTCTGCGAAATATTCGACCGCGTACCGGCTACCGCATCCCGTGATGGGTGGCGTCCCGTGCTCAATGCGCCGGCGCTTGCGGCGCTTTGTGCTCAAATGTCGCCTGCTCGCCCAGCGCCTTCGCATAGCCGCCCTGGAATAGCCACTTCTTCGCCTCGGCATCGCCCTTGAGATAGGCATCCCAAAAAGCGGTGGTGCCAGCGCAGATGAGATTTTGGAACATGGCATCCTGGGCAAGCTTTTCAGGCGTGGCTGCCATGCGTTCGCGTCCCGAGAAGATGAAGTGGTCGCCGTCATTGAAGATGACGAGGCAGGTCTCTGCGCGGCTCATCTGATCATACGGGATGCGCCGATCCGCGGCGGTCGTTTGCGGCAGGATCTCGAGAAAGTCCTTCGTGCCGGTCATGTGCATCACGGGGATCGTGATGGTGGAGAACGCCTTGTCCATCTCCCGCCGGATCGCCGGCGCCGGAGCGCTCATCTGGATGGCGGCCTTGATGCGCGGTTCGTCGTAGCGCTTCTTGCCCAGCGGCAGGATGAAGGTCTGGCCTGCGAGCGCCAGCGTGGTGTAGCCGCCGAAGGAATGGCCGGCGATGGCGATGGACTTGAGATCGAGCCGGCCTTTCAACGGCGAGGTTTCATAGGCGTTCAGTTTCTCCACTTGATCGATGGTGAACTGGCCGTCCGGCGGACGATTCAGGATGTTTGGGATGCTTGCCGCAGCGCGTTGCAGCACCTTCGCTCGTTCGGCGACCGGCACATCCTTCCACACGCCATCGTCGCTGCCGAGGTGCTGCATGTGCACGCTCACGTAGCCACACCCGGCCCAATGCCTCCCGAGATACTCGTAGCCATCGCGCGAGCCGCCGAGACCGTGTGAAAAGACAACGATGGGGAACGGTCCAGCGCCTTCTTTGGGAAAGTAGATGTTCACCGGAACATCGCGATCGCGCTTGGCATCGTGCCAGTCGAGCTTCGTGGTGGCGACTTCCCGTGTCGGTGTGGTTGGCGAGTAGGGACGCGCTTCGTCCGCCGCAGCGACACTCAAAAACGCGAGCGCGAGACCAAAGGTTTGGAGCGATTTCAGAAGGTGCATGTTCGGAATCAGGGGTGGGCGTTCAACTCATGCCGGGTCCACTTTCTTTCCGCGACGCAGAATCCAGGCAAACGGCTCCCAGAGTTGGCCGAGGTAGCCTTTCGGCATCGGCTCGCAGATGCCGAAATTCTCCGGGTAGCGCCCCTTCGGCATGTAGTAGGTGCCGAAGAGGATGTCCCAGATCGGCAGGAGACCGGCGAAGTTTTTGTCCCACGCCTCGCGATCGCGCGAGTGATGCCAGCGATGAAATACGGGCGTGGCGATGACGCTGCGCAGCGGACCGAAATCCCAGTTCACATTCGCGTGGATGAAGATCGCGTAGAACGTGAGGATCGGCGCCGTGCTGAGGGTGACGAGCGGGTTGTAGCCCATGAGCAGCACGGGCGTGACCTGCGCGAGTTTGTTGACGAGATCGTTCATCGGATGCACGCGCAAGCTGCCGAGCCAGTCGAGATCCTCCGAGCTGTGATGTACCGCGTGAAACGGCCACCAGCGCCCGCGATGAAACAGCCGGTGCGTCCAGTAACTGCAAAAATCGACGAGCACATAGATTTGGATCGCCTGCAACCAGATGGGCTGCCGGCTGAGCGGACCGTAGCCCGAATAAGTACCCATCTTCAAAACGTCGATGGAAGTGACCTTCGTGAGAATCAGCACGCTCAACGGCAGAATCAGCATGAGACGCACGAACGGCTTCGTGAGCAGAATCGTCGTGAACCAATAGACCACATCGGTGAACCAGCCCCTGCGAATGACCGGTTGCACGCGATTGCGCCCGCGTCCGGCGATGCGCTCGATGACAAAGAAGATGGCGGAAAGAATGATCAGCGTGACCAGCACGCTGTGGAAGGTCTTGTCGGGTTTCATGGGTCAGGCAGCATCGGGAGATGGAGTTCAAGCCATGGGTTCACGCGTGTGATCGGCTTTGAGACGAAACACATTCTGATTCGGTTACAGCCTTGTGTTCGTTGCCGAGCCGATTGCGAACGTCGATGCGAGCGCGAGGAACGTGCAAAATGTTCTTACGGTTTCGAGGCTGAAGGTTTCGGGGTGAACACCGCGCGATAGAACTCCCAGTTCGCCTCACCCAGACCTTTGAACAGCGCCAGCGTGTCGTGGCCGACGCCGGGCACGATGGTGAAGGTGTGGGCGATGATCAGTTTCTTGAGATGCTCGGAGTAGGCGCGATTGAGCGGCCCGGTGTTGTCGCGCGACCCGACGGCCACTCGCACACGCACCTTACCGCGCACCGCATCGGCCTGCTGTTGTGCGACCGTAATGGGATTCTGCGATTGGTAGTAATCGAGGTCGCCACCAAAGGTGCCCTTCAGGATGCGCTCGCGTTCGGCGGGATTACCGGTGGCGCGTGGTCCGGAGAAATCCAAATCCAGCGGACCACCCGCGAGAATGGAGACTGCGCCGAAGAGTTGCGGATACTTGAATCCGAACCTCGCCGCGCCGTAGCCGCCCATGCTGAAACCTTCGATGATTCGACCCTCGCGCGTGGCGACGGTGCGGAACGTGGCGTCGATGTGCGGCAGCAGTTCCTTGATGACGATGGTTTCCATCGGCACCGCGCCGTCCTTCGAGTCGCACCACATGCTCGACGCCAGTCCGTTGGGGAAAACCACGAGCATCGGCGGAATTTCCCCCTCGCGGATCGCCGCATCAAACCACGCCGACACCGGCGCGATGCCCTGCAATCCGCCACCGCTGCCATGCAGCCAATACAACACCGGAAACCACCGCTCCCTCTCCGTGTCGTACACCTCCGGCGTGTAGAGGTGATAACTGACCTTCCCCTTCGCCGCCTTGCTACCGAACGTTTGGAACTGGACGCGCGGCGCACGCGTCGGAGGCGTCACGAACGCTGGGCTCTGCGCCTGCGCGATTGAAATCGCGGTCGAGACTGCGAGCAGGAGAGCAGGAAATGCTTTCACGGTTGTGGTTTTGCGGCTGTGGATGCGGCGGGCTTCATCGGATGCTTCTGGAAAAACTCCCACATCAGGTCATTCGCCGAGATGTCCTTCGTGGATTTTCCGAGCATGGCGACGATGGGTTCGTTGCCGGGCCAGGTGTGGCCGCCGTTTTCGATTTCGATGAGCACGACTTCGCTGCCGTCCTTGCCACCGCTCCAGGTCTTGCGGGTGCATTTCATGCCGTCGTCGGCCTTGTCCGGCAGCGCGACGATTTCGGGTTCGGGTTTGCAGCCGTTCGCCCTCACCCAGCTTTGGATGGTGTGGTCCACGGATTTGAAATCGGTCACGCCCTTGCCACCGGCTCCGCCTTTGCCGAAGCCGCCCTTGAACGGTGCAAATTCATCGCCCGTGCCGTGAAAGTGCATGACGGGGACGGGGCGTTTCGCGTTCGGCGCGTCCATCATCAACGGCCCGCCAACCGGCGCGATGGCGGCGATGCGGTCGGACAACTCCGACGCGACGTAATGCGACATGATGCCGCCATTCGAGAGGCCGGTGGCGAAGACGCGATTCGTGTCCACGTTCGCGACCGTCGCGAGGTCATCGAGCAGCGCGCGGGTGAAGCCGACGTCGTCGATTTTGCGCTGCATCGCGTAGCCGCAGCAACCGCCGCCATTGAAGGTGAGGAGAGTGTCAGCCAACATGCCGGTGCCAAAGGGATACACGACGATGAACCCGGCCTCGTCCGACTTCGCGTTCATGCCCGTGAGACGCACCATGCTCTCGGGATTGCCTCCTCCGCCATGAAACGCGACGACCACCGGCGTGGGATTGGCAGCGTCATACTTCTTCGGCACATGCACGCGGTAGCGCCGCTGCAAATCACCCACGGCAATCGTCCGCGTGTGTTCGCCCGCAACCAGCTTTGTCGCGGGCGATGACGGCGTGCTCGGCGGACGCGCTCCGGCCACCAGATGTGTGCGGAATTCCTCGAAGGTGATGAAGCCATCGCCATCCTTGGCCGCGCCCTGGAGCCGCTCCTTCAATCGCGCGAAACCACTCACCTCCTCCGCCGACAGCTTGCCATCGCCATTCTTATCCACCTTCTTGAAAGCATCCGTCAGCACCGGGCTCTGTGCGTTAACGCGATAGGCAATCCCGAAGGTGAATAGAAGGAGTGGGAGTTTTTTCATGGTTTTGGATGGGTGACGCGGTTGCTTCTTGCTCGGTTACGAGGGTAACTCAGGGCGGGCAGGCAGTAATCTTCAACGTTGGCCTGCCTGCTCAGTTGTGGCTGTCAGGGTCCCTTTGTAAATCCACGCGGTGTCGCGATACTTCCTGTCGCCACCGAGGCCGGTGGAGTAGTGGAGCTTTGGAATCATGGCTTCGTGTTGGGCTTCGGATGCGCTTGGAAAAACTCCCAGACTGCATCGGTGGCGTTGAGGCGGCTCGTGGCCTTGCCGAGGATGAATTCGGGCAGCGGACTTTTTCCGCCGGGCCAGATGTGACCGTGGCCTTGGATGGTAATGAAGATGACCTCCGTGCCATCGCGCCCGCCGCCGTGGACGACGGTGGTGATGCCTTCGATGCTGCTGGCGAGCGGCTTCGCGTCCGGCGTGCAAGCGAGCAGCTTCACCCACGCCCGCACCATCTCGCACACGGGCGGCTTGGCTTTTTCCGGCACGCCTTTGAAGCCGGAGCCGGACGCCATTTTCGGTGCGCCGCCTTCCAGCGGGTTGATGGGGTCCGCGGTGCCGGTGATGTAAAGTAGCGACACGGGCTGCGTGGCTTTCGGTTCGGCAATCCAGAGCGTGCCGGAGACGGGCGCGATGGCGGCGATGCGCTCGGAAAGCTCAAGGCCCACGCGGAAAGCCATCGAAGCACCGTTGGAAAAGCCGGTCGCAAACACGCGCCGCTTGTCCACGGCGAACTTCGCTTCGAGGTGTTCGAGCAGCGCGGCGATGAAGGCCACGTCGGCGACATTGCGCTCGCCCGCGTGGAAGCGCCCGGAGCCGTCGTTCCATGCGGGATTGTTGCGACCAAACATTGGCGGCTGCGTCATGTCGGGCCGCGTCCCCTCGGGGACGACGACGATGAAGCCTGCCGTATCCGACTTCGCCACCCAGCCGGTTTCCTTCACGACCGATTCCGCCGTGCCGCCGTTGCCGTGAAACATCAGCACCACGGGCAGCGCCGCTTTGCCATCGTAAGCGGGAGGCAGGTGAACGAGCGCGCGCCGTTCCACTCCATCCACCGTCAGCGTCAAGGTCTGCAATTTCGCCGCAGCGATGAAGGCCGCATTCGCCCGCGCCCGCTGCGTCCGCATGATGGCGAATGCCACGATGAGGACGACAAGAGCGATGCCGAAGACCGCTGCTGCACGACGGAGGGTTTTTATCATGTGACGAGCATTCATCGCGGTTTCGCCGACGAGTTGCGGATGGAATAGAGGTACTTGTCCGTGCGGATGAGCAGGCGGTCACCGGCGAGGGCGGGCGTGGACATGCACATCGCGCCGTCGAATTCGTTGGTGTGCAGTTGCTCGAATGTTTTTCCCGCGCGCAGGAGGAAGCAGACGCCGCTTTCGTTGAGGCAGAAAATCTTGTCGCCCACAGCCCACGGCGACGCGCTGAAGGCGAAGCCTCTTTCCAGCCGCTGCCGGTCGTAGTGCACCGCACCGGTCTTCGCGTCGAAGCAGCTCACGAGTCCGCGGTCGTAGAGCACATAGAGGCGGCCGTCGTGGACGAGCGTGCTCGGGTTGTAAGGCGCGATGTTCGGGCTCGACCACGCGAGGAATTCGCCGCTCGTCTCGCCGGCCGGCGGCGTGATGTCGCCGATCGCGCCAGGCTTGATGGCATAGAGCGCCTTCAGTTTGTCGCCCACGTAGCCGGAGCTGAGGTAGAGCAAGCCATCGGCCGCATACGGCGTGGCGATGGTGATGCTCGACATGCCGCGCAGGGACCAGAGCAGTTTGCCATCAAGGTCATAGCTGCGATTCGCGCCGGTGCCGGGCGTGACGATTTCCGTGCGCTGCGCGTGCTGCCAGATGAAGGGCGTAGACCAGTTGCTCTTCTCGTCGCGTGGCGTGCGCCAGACTTCCTTGCCGGTGCGTTTGTCGAGCGCGAGCAGGTAGGACTGCTGGTCGTTGTCGCACACATAATAGAGCCGGTCGCCGTGCAGCACCGGCGACGCTGCCGTGCCCCAGGCGAAACGCGTGGGTCGCGGATCGAGCGGATGCTTCCACACCTCGCGTCCAGCGAGGTCGAAGCAGAAGATGCCGACATTGCCAAAGCACGCATAGAGAAGCTCGCCATCCGTCACCGGCGTCTCGGAGGCGAAGCTGTTCTTCAAATGAATCGCCGTCTGCGGTTGCCCGCGCTGCACGGTCTTTTCCCAGCGCTGCTTTCCCGTCGTGAGGTCGAGACAGAGCACCGTCCATTCGTGCTCCGTCTGCGGCACTTCGGGCCGGTTGCCGCCGAAATACAGGCCCTTCTTCGGTTCTTCGGTCTCGCCGTGATTGACGACCGTCGTGAGGAAAACCCGCTCACCCCAGACCACCGGCGACGACCATCCGCGCCCCGGAATCTCCGCCTTCCACTCCACATTCTCCGTCGCCGACCAGCGGTCCGGCAGATTCGTGTTCATCGAGACTCCGCGCGCATTCGCACCACGAAACTGCGGCCAGTTCGTGTCCTCCGCGTGCAATGCGAGACTGGTGGCGATGAGGAACAGCAGTTCCGGGAGAGGCCATTTCATGATGCGCGAAACGCTAATCCACGAACTCACGCGAGGAGTTCCTGCACTACGTTGCCTTTCACTTCCGTGAGGCGCATGTGGCGGCCGGCGTGGCGGTAGGTGAGCTTGGTGTGTTCGAGGCCGAGCAGGTGCAGGTTGGGGGCGTGCCAGTCGTGGATGTGTGCGAGCTTTTCGATGGACTCGTAGCCGAACTCGTCGGTGGCTCCGTGGACGTGGCCGGCTTTCACTCGTCCGCCGGCGATTTGCTCGCGGATGAATTGATCGAACAGCTTGTCCGCATTGAACGCGGCGATGACGTAGTCGCGGTAACGCCAAGCCTGCGGATAGGCAAAGTCGGTCTCCTTCCCGTTGCTCTCCGCGTAGCGCGCCACATTGAGCCAGCGCCGTCCCCAGCGCTCTCCGAACTCCGGCGATTTCATGAGTTCATCAATCACGCCTTCGAGTCGCGACGTGCCCGGCTGCGCGAAATAAGCGGACACCTGCTCCGCGGTCGGCGGCAGCCTGGTCAGGTCGAGATGCACTCGGCGCAAAAGCATCGCCGGGTCGGCGTCGCGCACCGGCGCGAGTCCTTTCGCCTCCACCGCGGCGAGGACGAAGCGGACCACGTCCGTGCGTGCCCACGCTGCATTCTTCACCGCAGGCACTGCAGAATCTTTAACCTGCTGAAACGCCCAGTGCACAAGCCGCGCTTCCATCTTTTCGTTCATTGTGACCGTGGCCTCCGACGGCATCGGCACACCGCGCTTCACCCACTTGGCGAAGTCGGCCACCACGGAGTCCGCCAACTTTCCGCCATGCTTCTCCGGCGGCATTTTCAAATCCAGGTCGGTGTAGCGCAGGGACGTGATGAGCAGGCTCTCTTCCGGCTTGCCCGGCACCACCGCTGCGCCGCTGGCGCCGACCTTGAGCAGTGCGTCACGCGAATCGAGCGCGAAGCCGGCCTTGAGTTCCTTCGCGTCCGCGCTGTGGCAGTCGTAGCAATTCTTCACGAGCACAGGCCGGATGCTCTTTTCAAAAGATAGCGCGATGTCCGCCGCGCTCGCTGCCGGAGTCTGCGCGGATGGCTTCGCGGGCGCGGCCTCCGGCTTGGGTCGCGCCCCGTCGCCCGCGGGCTTGCGCGGTCGGGGCTGGGATATCTTCCGATGTTCGTCGAGCGTGAGCGCCCCGTCGCTGTCTGCATCCAGCCGCTTGAACGCCGGCTCGATATGCTCGGGATGTTCCTGGAAATACTTCGCGGCCTCCTTGAGGGCTGCGAACTCCGTCGCGCTCAGCTTTCCATCCTTGTCCGCATCGAGCGCGGCAAAGCCCTGCTCAATATTTGGCGACGCCGCGCCCGCTGCGGGCTTCGCGGTCGGTGCAGCCTGAGGCGCGGGCCGGGCCGGAGTCTCCGCGCTCGCGCGCTTCGCCGCCGCGCCCTTGAGGTGCTCGTCGAACCACGCCAGTTCCAAGTCGGTCGCCTCTTTGAAGCCCTCGCGGTAGATGCCGTAGTGCGTGATGCCCTTGATGACGTGGTAGGCCGATGGCACACCGCGCGCGAGCAGACCCTTTTGGACGGCCTCGACGTTGGCGTTGCTGCTGAGCTCCTCGTTCTCCGCGACGAGAAAGATGATGGGCGAGGTGATGCGCTCCGCCGCCTCGACCGCGCTGAAGCCGACGCTCTTGGCCGGGTTCACGCGCATGTTCGAGTAGCCCTCCATTTTGCCGGTCATCTTGCCGGTCTCAATCGGCACCGGCTCGGTCTCGGCACGCGCCTGCTTCGTGTGGAGTTCGAGCGCGGCGGTGGTCGCGCGTGGCGAGCGTCCGCCCATGCCGGGCACCTGGGCGGCGACGCATTTCACGCGCGGATCGAGAGCCGCCATCGTCGTGACGAGCCCGCCACCATAGCTGCTGCCCCAAAGCGCGATGCGCTCCTTGTCCACGCCCGGCTCGCCCGCGACGAAGCTGATGGCAGCGCGGATGTCCTCGGTCTGGTCGGTGGCATTCATCTGCCAGCGCAGCGCCTTCACCTTGAGCGTCATCTCGTTCTTCTCATCCGGCTTGGGCTGCGGTTCCACGGCCATGAGCTGGCTCTCGCTCTCGCCCCAGCCGCGATAGTCGAACGCGAGCACCACGTAGCCGTTCCGTGCAAAGATGGGCGCGACGCGAGCCTGCGTGCCGCCCTTCGTGCCGCCCGTGCCCGCGCACAGGACGATGGCGGGCAACTTCTCCTCCGGCTTGCGATTCTTCGGCAGGTAAAGGTCGCCGGCCATCCGTGTGCCGTCGCTGAAAATGACCACCGGGCGCTTCTCCACATCGTCCAGCGTCGGCGCGGCGGCGGTCGGCTCGCCCGTGGTCGTCGCCGCAGGCTGCGCGGCTCTTGCCTTGGAAAAGTAAGCCGTCAGCTCCGCCGCGGAAGCTACGCCGTCTTTGTCCGCATCGATTTGATCGAACAGCTTCGGCATCTCCTCGCGCGTGATTTTGCCGTCGCCGTTGCGGTCGAGCTTCTTGAGCCCGTCGGGCAGCGTGTTTTCCTGCGCGAATGCGAACGTGGCAAACGTCGCAACGATGGTGAGAGTGATGGCGGTTTTCATTGGGCGGGTTGTTTCCAGCGCGCGCGGCGCTCGTCGTTGAGTTTGCGGTATTCCTCGCGCTGGACGGGGGTGAGGCTGCGGTAAATTTCGGTGCCATTCTTCACGAAGAGGTCGCGCACTTTCTTCGCCGTCTCCTCGCGAATGGTGCGCATGTCCGACGCGAGCCCGTCATATTGCCCGTGCAACACGTCCTGCTGCTCGGGCGTGAGATTCAGCCGCCGCGCGTCCTCCGCAAAGCGCCGCTCCAGCCAAGCCTGCTCCGACCACGCGCGCTGCGCCGCACGCGCAGGTTGCGTGGTTTTCGTGATGCCAATGCCCGAAGCCGCGCCGAGCACGAACAGGGCAAATAGGCAGATGATGACTTTGGTGTTCTTCATGGTTCGACAGCGGCTTGGATGAAGGCTTGGGCAACTTGGTAGTCCTCGGGCACCCGCGTCTCGTGCGACGTCAACGCCGGAACGAGAAAGCAGAGCAGCGCAGCCGCCGCACCGACGGGCAGCGCACCGAGCGCCAGCCGCTCCCACGGACTCTCGGGCAGCGATTCATTCAGCCGCGCGAGCACGCGAGTGGTGAAGCCATACGGCAGTTCCGCAGGCGGCGGCTCGGGCCGGGCTTCGCGGGCAAGTCCGAAGAGCCTTCGGATCGGATCAGAGTTCGGTTTCATGCCATCTCTTAACCCGCAGCCGCGGTCCGGTTACATGCGAGGTGAAATATTTTGCTCCCTGGCAACACGCCGGGGCCGGCGGCGGGCGTGTCGGGACCAGCATGTCGTCTCTGAACACCCATTCGAGCCCATCGAGTCCCGTGGCAGGCTATCCGCGAATGGATGCCGCCCGACGAAGGGCAACCGAGCTCCTGCGGCTTCGAACAGCGCCCCGACTCCCGCAAGCCGGACGAGAGCCGAGGAGTTCGCTCACGCCGCCACGGGCTCGACGATCACGCCGTCTTCGAAGTGAATGATGCGGTCGGCGATGTCGAAGATGCGGCTGTCGTGAGTGACGAGCAGGATCGGGCAGCCGCGCTCGCGGGCGAGCTGACGCAGGAGGCGCACGGCGTCCTGGCCGCTTTGTTTGTCGAGCGAGGCGGTGGGTTCGTCGGCGAGGATGAGGCGCGGCTGGTGGACGAGCGCGCGGGCGATGGCCACGCGTTGCTTTTGTCCGCCGGAGAGCGACGACGCGAAGTCATTCACGCGCTGGCCGAGGCCGACTTCGCCGAGCAGGGCGTCGGCGCGGGCGAGCCGCTCGGTGCGCGGCACGGCGGAACTTTCGCCGAAGGCCATGGCGACATTCTCCCGCGCGCTGAGGAAGGGCAGCAGATTGTGCATCTGGAAGATGTAGCCGACTTCGCGGCGGACGGTGCGGCGCGCTTCCTCGTCGGCCTCGGCGAGTTCGTGATCGAGGACGCGGAGGCGGCCGCCCTGCATTTTGCGCAGCGCGCCGACGAGGGTGAGCAGGGTGGTCTTGCCCGAGCCGGAGGGGCCGGTGAGCAGGACGATTTCACCGGGCAGGATGTCGAGGCTGACGCGGCGCAGGATGGTGCGGCGGGTGGCGCCTTCGCCAAAGGCAAACTCGAGGTCGCGGGCGGTGACGATGGGTTTCATAGGATCAAAAGACATCGGCGGGATCGGCGGCGCGCAATCGCCGGACGGCGAGGAGCGCGGAGCCGAGGCACATGGCGAGGGTGAGCAGGAAGACTCCGATGAGCCGGCCGGGCGGCAGATTCATCGGGAGAAAGGCGACATCGCCAACGATCTTGTAAAGCCCGGCGGAGATGCCGACGCCGGGCACGAAGCCGAGGAGGGCGAGGATCAGCGCGGCGGCGCCGACGAGGGTGACGAGGAAGCGGTGCGAATAGCCGATCGCCTTGAGCGTGGCGTATTGCGCAAGGTGATTGGCGATCTCGGTGTAGAGCACCTGATAGACGATGACCACGCCGACGATCAGCCCCATGACCACGCCGAGCGAGAAGATCGCGCCGATGGGCGAGTTGTTCTCCCAATACCGGCGCTCGAGCGCGACGAACTCCGCGTGGGTGAGCACGCGCACTTCCTCCGGCAACCGCGCGCGCACGGCCGCGCGCACCGCCTCCACGTGCGCGCCGGGCCGCACGCTGAGGATGCCGATGTCCGGGCCGGTGAGCGCGCGGCTGCGGAAGAGCCGCATGAAGGTGGTTTCGTTGGTGATGAGATTGCCATCGGCGGTGAAGCTGACGCCGAGGGCGAAGGTGCCGGCGATGTCGAGCTGCCGTTCGTTGACCTGCGCGGCGATCTTTTCCCCGCGCCGCAACGCGCCGGGCACATCGCCAAACTCGGGGCGCGAGCGCTCGTCGAAGAGCGCGACGTCATCGCGCTTGAGCAGCGGGAGCACCGCGCGCACGCCGGGGAAATCGATCGGCGCGCTCGCCGGATCGACGCCGAAAATGAAGGTGGCACGCCGCGTCGCATTCCACGGATTTTTCCACGAACCGGTGCCGACGTAGAGCGGGCTGGCGCCGGTCACCCCTTCCACGGCGAGCGCCTGGTAGAGGCGCACGCGAGGAAAGGCGTGGGTCTGCATGATCGTGTCGGTGTTGCGGTGGACCAGGAAAAGATCGCCGGTGAGGCCGCTCTGCACGGCGGTGGCACTGTCGTAGAGCGCGCCCTTGAAACCGAGCTGCGCGAAGATGAGCACGCAGGCGAAAATGACGCCGGCGACTCCGGCCGCGAGCTTGACGGGATGGTGCGCGAGCTGGCTCCAGGCGAGGCGGAAGGCGTCTTTCATGGGGTGGCGAGTTGGGCGAGCTGGGGCTGGCCGGGTTCGATGACGACCTGCACTTTGCGGTTGGTCATGCGCTCGAGGAGGCGCGCACCCTCGGGCTCGAGGCGCAGGCGGACCTCGACCACGCGGCCGTCGATATCGGCGACGGGATCGGTGCCGTGGACTTCCTTCTTCTTCACCATCCAGCCGACCTGCTGGACGCTGGCGCGGAGCCGCTCCGTGCGGCCGGGCACGAGGATCTCGGCGGCCTGCCCCTCGCGCAGCGCCGCGGCATCGGTCTCGTAAATCTCGGCGACAACATTCATCGCCGAGAGGTCCGCGAGTTCGAGCACACCCTTGGTGTCGGCGGCTTCGCCCGGCCACACGGCGACGCGCAGCACGGTGCCGGCGATGGGCGCGCGGATTTCCTGCACCGTCACCTCCGTCTGCGCCTGGGCCACCGCCGCGCGCGCCTCAGCTACGGCGGCTTCCGCAACGGCGACATCGACGGCGCGGACCTCCGCGAGCGCGGTGTGCTCCTGCTGCGCGGCGCGCAGTTCGGCCTGCGCCATCTCGAGCGCGGCGATCTTCTCCTCCGCTTCGCTCGGCGCGACGATCCTCTGCGTCCGCAACTGCCGGGCGCGGTCCGCATCGCGGCGGGCCTTCGCCTCGTGCGCGGCGGCGCGGCGTTCACGCGCCTCGGCGGCGAGCAGTTCCCCGCTCTTCGCGCCGGCTTTCACTTTCACCAGCTCCGCGGTCGCCCGCTCGAGCGCGGCCTCGGCTCTCCGCCCCGCCGCGAGCGCCTTGTCCCGGCCAGCAAACCAGCCGAGCAACTCGCCCGCCTGCACCATCGAACCCTCCTCGACGAGGAGCGCTTCGAGGCGCGGATTGCTGAGAAAGTCGGGCGGCGCGACTTTGCGAATGCGCGAGGCGGGTTCGACGCGGCCGAGCGCCGAGGCGACGGCGACCGGCGGGAGCGCCGCGGGTTTGCCGGGCTTCGCCGTAGTCCGGCCAAAGAGCTGCCAGCCGCCGAGCACGGCGACGATAGCGAGCGCGAGAAGGAGAAGGTGACGTTTCATGACTTGGTGTTGGCTAGTTTTTCGAGGACGGAAATCATCTCCCGCAGCGCGGGCTTCGACGGCTGGTAGAGCCCGAAGAGGTGCCAGAAGGTCAGCCCATCGAGCGCGGCCGCGACGACCATCGGCACGCCCGGCGGCAGCCCGTCGTCGCCGAGTTCCTTCATCCATTTGGTGAAGGCGCGCTGCAGCGGCGCGAGCAGTTCCGGGTTGTTCCCCGCCGCCGCGAGCAGCGCTGCGCCCACGCGCTCGCGGCGCTCGAGGATTCCGGGAGTCGTGCGCCCCGCGCTCTCGGCGATCATCGCCCGCGTCGCCCGCCCCGGCCCTTCCGGCTCCGCGGCGAAGGCCTTCTCGAGGTCCGCTTCGATGCTGGCGACGAGGTTTTCAACGAGCGCCACGACGAGGGCATCCTTGCTCGCAAAGTGGTAAAGCAGCCCGCCTTTGCTGATCCCCGACTCGGCGGCGACGGCGTCGAGCGTGAGGTGCGCGACCCCCTTTTCGAGAATCACCGTCTCGGCGGCCGCGAGGAGCTTTTCGCGGGAAACCTGGGAGCGTTGGGCTTTGGTCATGACGCTATGACTATACCGTCTGGACGGTATTACAACAAAATTCCAACAGATTTCTGCTGGAGCCCGCGGGTCCGGCACTCGGCGAAGCTGTGCCCCCGCACCCGGGCGGGCCATTCCGGTTACTCGCGGCTAGAATTCTTATCGCCCCAGCTTATCGAGCGCCTTCCGCATCTTCGCCCGCGCCCGAAACGCCCGCACCTTCACCAACGTCGCATTCCAGCCCGTCGCCGCCGCGATTTCCGCCACCGACTTTTCCTCAAGGTGCAGCAGCGTCAAAATCATGCCCTCCTGCGGCGACAGCGCATCGAGCAGTTTCACCAGCAACTCGCGCCCATCTCTCGCCTGCGAGGCGTCCGTCTCCGGCTCACGCAGCAGTGAATCCACCACCGCCTGTTCCCCTTCACTCAAGTCCGCCCAACGCCATTCCGGCCGGCGCTTCCGCAAACGCAGCGCCTTCAGGCACACATTCAGCGCCAGCCGCGACACCCAGTTCTCCAACGGCCGTGCCCGGTCGTATCGGTCCAGCGTCCGGAAGAACTGCACGAACACATCCTGCGCGAGATCCTCCGCATCCACCCCGCGAGGGAGGTGATTTTGCACGATGCGGATGACCTGCGGGTGCAGCGCTTGAATAAGGTCGCCGGCCGCACTCTGGTCGCGACGTCCGAGCCACGCGTCAACGAAGGATTGCCGTTCGTCATGCACGGTTGGGCGATCAATCGTCGCGGGGAAGGGGATCCACCCCGCACCTTACTTTGCCGCGACGGACGGACCGACCGGCACGAAGTACTCGATGTAACCGATCATCATCTCGTCGTAAGTTTGCGGGCCCCACTTCACGAGTTTGGTCGGATCGGGATTGGCTTTGTTGGCGGCACTATTGTCATAGGTCGCGGTGACTTTCAGCCGACTGCCGCGGGGGATGACCTTGGGCTCTTTGTATTCGTATCGGAGCTGCCAGTTGAAGTCGTAGCGCGGGATGTCGAGCAGCGTCTCCTGTTTTCCGTCCGGCAGGGTGAGGTCGTAGCGGAAGGATTTTCCACGCACATGCATGTGGGCGACGTAACCGAGGACGTGGACATCGAAGGGCACGGGCCGCTCGGTGGACTCGACATGATCCGCAGCGCCGGGCTGGATCGCGAGTTGGTGATCCGCGACCGAGAGCGTCTTGACCTCGAAGCGCGGCGGCTCCTTGGCAAAGACGAGGCCGATGCGCACCTGCTCCTCCACGGCTTTGCCGAAGGGCGTGTAGTGGATTTGAAAGCTCACGGTCGCGCCGGCGGGCAGCTTGCGGGCAAAGCCGGGCTCGTAGATGCGGCGGCCATTGCCGGGCACATACGCGGCGAAAAATCCGCCGGTGCCTTCATCACGGTCGCGCACCTTCGCACCCTTTTCGTGGACCTGGATGATGACGTGATGCACGGCCTCGCGCACCGACGGCTGCACTTCATAAGCAGTGACCCACTTGTCTTCCGTGAGCGTCGTTTGCGTGCTGGCAAATTGGTAAGGCATGTATCCCTCGGCCTTGATCGCGATCGGTCGTGGGATTTGCACGACGAGATCGGGCGTGCCGATGCTCCACTCCCTGGAGAAGGTGCGCGACACGGGCGCGTCCTTCGCGTCGCCGAGCGGGCGATTCGGCGAGTCGATCCAGGCCAGGAGATCGGACTTGTCGCGCGGCGAGAGGGAGCAGTCGTTGGCCCAAGGATTCTCCGCGCCCTCGGCGATGGGCGCGGCAAACCACGGGGGCATCTGGCCTTGCTGGACCACGCGCTTGATGGTCTTGGCGCGATCCTTGACCTCCGCGAGATCGTCGAGGGCGAAGGGCGCGATGCCGCTGTCGTGATGACACTCGACGCAGTTCTGTTGCAGGATGCGCGCGACGTCGCGGTGATAGGTGACCTCGGTGAGCGGCGTGCCTTTTCCATCCGGCAAATCCAACTCGCAGCCCGGCGGCTCGGTCGCGGAGATCTGCGGGCGGGTGCCGGCGAGCAGCGCGGCCACGGCCTCGGCGAGGTAACGCTCGCGCGGGGCGTCGAGGTTGTAGTTCAGCCCGTATTGATCATCGAGCGCGCCGCGGTAGAGCAGCGTGCGCGTCGGATCGAGGAGGAAGACTTCCGTCGTGCTGCGAGCGTGGATCGCGGCGGAGAAGGACTTTTCCTTGTCGTGCAGAAAAGGAGCGGTGAACCCGTGCTCGCGCACAAATGCGTCGATGGCTTCCGGAGTTTCGCTGGTCATGGGGTTCACGAACAGCAGCGCGAGGCCTTGCTGCGCGAGCTCCTGCTCGAGCCGCGCCAGCGCCGGCGCGTAGCGTTTGCTCACCGGACACGTCGCGCTCGTCATCGCGATCACGAGACCCTTGTGCGATGGCCACTCGCTGAGCCGGTGTGCCTTGCCGTCGCGTGTCGTGAAGGCGAGATCGGGCCACTGGCGGCCCACTCCCACATCTCCGCCTTTCACGACGCGCGGGCCGGTCTCGATGGGCGGCATCTTGCTGGCGTCGGCGGCAGCGGGCAGGGCCGTGGAGGACTGGCGGAACCGTGCGAGCGTCTCGACGGCTTCGGCGCGGGTGATGCGGCCGTCTTTGTCCCGATCCAGCGCTTTCAATCGGCCCAATTGCTTCGGCACTTCATCCGTGGTCAGCACGCCGTCGCCGTTCTTGTCGAGAACCTTGAAGATTTGCTCGCCACCGGTGGGACTCGCCGCGATCGCGTCGGCCACCCCTCCGCTGCCGATCACCTCGCGGCCCTCTCCAGGGGTGATCGCCCCGTCCTTGTTCAGATCGAAGCGGGCGAAGGTCTCGGTGTTCGGTAGTTCGTCGGGTGTGACCTTGCCGTCGCCGTTCTTATCCGCGCGCTGGAAGATCGCGTCGGGTGTGGTGCGTTGGGCCCAGGCGAAGGCGCCGAGTGCGAGCAGGGCGAGGAGTGAAAGGGAGGATTTTGTGCGCATGGATGGGAGAGATGGGAGTTTTGAAAGGAGGGAAGGTTTCGCTCAGCGGGTCGGCGGTTCGGGGAGGTAACGATCGTGCAATTTGTGTTCGCGGGGCAGGGCGCGGTAGCGGGCGCGTTGGGTTTCATCGAGCACCTCCCACATTTGTCGGGCGTTCCCCTTGATGATGTCGGTCGCGCGGGTGGCGGTTTCTTTTTGCAGGGCGCGGAGTTGCTCCTGCAGTTGCGCGAGGAGCGGCTGCAGCGTCTGCACCTGGTCGTCGCGCAATTCGAGGCGCTGGCTCGTCTCGGCAAACCAGCGCTGCGCCCAGGCATCGGTGAGGCGCGCGCGGTTCAGCGGCGCCTCCGCGCGCCGGGCGTGGAAAGTCGCGCCGCTGACGCCGCCGAGCGCAAAGAGCAGCACCATGCCGCACGCGATTTTCCAAAAGCGGGCTGACTTCATGGCTGCGCCTCCAGCGCGCTGGCGATCAATCCTGCCTCCAGATCCCGTTCGAGGGAGACGTGGCCGGAGCGGTTCGCGGCAAAGAGCGCGGTCGTGATGGCCAGCGCCACGCCGACCGCTCGTGGCATCAGCCACAGCGTCCAATCGCGCGCTTCCGGAGTGCGCAGTGAGGCCAGCACGCGGGTCGCAAAGCCAAACGGTGCGCCTTCCGGCAAGGGTCGCTCCGGCGCAGATCGCGCGCGGCGGAAGCAGCGCTCGAGGATGGCAGGCAGGTGGTCCATGCAAGCACTTAACCCGCAGCCTCCGCGATGTAACCGCCGCCTTGAAAAAATCTACGCGCGCGCCTCGAGCATCTTCCGCAGCTTTCGTCGCGCCCGGTAGGCGCGCATGCGGATGAGCACGCTGCTCCAGCCGGTGAGCGTCTGGATCTCCTTGAGCGATCTTTCCTCGAGGTGCAGGAGCGTGATGACGAGGCGATCCTCGGCACTCAGGGAGTCCATCATCTGGAAGAGCAGTGCCTTCGTTTCCGTGCCGCTGGTTGGATCGGCTTCCGTCGGCTGCTGGAGCGCTTCGACGACGCGGGTTTCGTCTTCGGAAAGGTCGGACCAGCGAAGTTCTGGCCGGCGTTTGCGCGAGCGGAGGGCCTTGAGGCAAACGTGGAGCGCGAGGCGTGAGACCCAGTTTTCCAAAGGCCGCGCAGAATCGTAGCGATCGAGCGTGCGGAAAAGCTGTGCGAAGATTTCCTGCGCGAGATCTTCCTCGTCGACGCGGAAGGGCAGGTGATTCCGCACGATGCGGATGACCTGCGGGAAGAGAGCGTCGATGAGGCGGCGCGCGGCGGTCTCATCCTGATCGCGGCGCCAGGCGACGACATCGTCCTCGAGTCGTGGCGTCATGCGCGGGAGCGTGGGGACATCGGGATGACCGAACGCTTCCCTGGCCGCAAAGTCGCGGGCGATCTCGGCGCGTGGAGCGGAAGGCGGATTACTTCGCGCCGCCGGCCGCGGCGGGCTTGACGAGGCCGTGCAGCATGCCTGTCTGATCACCACCACTCCACGTCCCGCTGTAAGTCTGGCCGTGGAAGAGCACCCGCGCGGAATACGTGCCGCCGCCCGGAATCGTGAGCCCATCGACGATCATCAGCGCCGCGCCGCCGGCCCACTGCATGCGCACGGGGATCGGCGCGACGATTTTCTGCCCCTGATACTTCAGCTCCGCATTCACGATCCACTGCTCGCCGCTCACCTTCTGCACGCCGACGATGGTGTAGGTCTCGTCGCGCTCCGGGGTGAGGGCGCCGTCGCGCACGAGGCACCAGCGGCCCGCGAGCGTGACGTTGCTGAGGAGCGAAGTGAATTGTTTCTCCTGGTCTTCGGAGGGCGGACTCTGCGCGCAGGCAAAGCTACAGGTAGCGAGGAGGACGAGAAGGAAGCGGACGGTTGATTGCATGAAGAAGTCGGAAGTCAGAAGCTGAGAGCCGCAGCCCGACGGGACTCGGGCGGCGTCATCTTCGCTTCGGCGCCGATGAGCAGGGAAGCGCCAATGCTCTCAAGCTTCCATTTGATCTCGGGGTCCTGGATTTCCCGTGCGATGGCGGTCACGACATTCATCGCATCGTAGCGTGTCGTGGCCTCCGGTTGGCGCGCCAGTTCCAGAGCCACCACGAGGTGGAGATCACTATCGAGGATGCCAATACTCGGTGTGGACAGCAGCAACCGGCGGACATCGACCTTCGTGCCGATGGCCGTGCGGACCTCTTCAAGGCATGCGGCAATCGTCTCCTCGCTCGCGGCCAGTTTGGTGGAGGCATCGACAAAATCCTCGATCGCCAAGTCGGTGGTGTCTTCTGTGACGGTGAGGGAAATGGCCGCGGAGCTGTGCGCCCAGATCGCGCCGTTTCCGCAGATCTCACGGAAGACGTAAGGCGTGATGTGAATCGCGAGCCCGCTTGCGCGGATGGCGATTCCGGGTTTCAGGAGATCCTTGGGTCGCACCTCTTCGGTGACGGGGAGGACGGCGCGGCAGTAGGCGCGCTGCGGAGTATCGTTCTGATTCTTGATCGTTCCACCGAGCGGAGCGATGGCGTCTTTGAAGGCGGCAATGGCAGTAGTGCGTGCGTTCATGAAGTGAGGCTAAGCCCACTCTCGGCCTTTGTCGAAAGGCGAGATGGTCAGCAATCGCCGCTGGCGCTAGCGGCGGGAAAAATCGCCGAACTCTCCCGAGCGATACGCCTTCGCGAGCGCGACATATTTTTCCGCCCACCCCTTGATGCCCGCCTGCTCGTCGAGCGTCAGCGTGCGCACGACTTTCGCTGGCGATCCGAGCACAAGCGAGCCGGGCGGAATCTTCTTCCCGCCGGTGATTAGCGCGCCAGCACCGAGGATCGAACGCGCGCCGACTTCCGCGCCATCGAGGACGATCGCGCCCATGCCGACGAGCACTTCATCGCCGATCGTGCAGGCGTGCAGGATCGCCTTGTGCCCGACGGTCACGAGTTCACCGACGGTCGTGTCGAAGTTGTCCGCGAGGTGGATCACGGAGCCGTCCTGGATGTTGGAGCGCGGGCCGATGACGATGCGATTGATGTCCGCACGCAGCGTTGTGTGGAACCACACGCTCGCCTCTTCGGCCAGCGTCACATCACCGATGACGGTCGCGCCCGGCGCCACGAAGGCGGTCGGATGCAACGTCGGAGAGGTGCCGAGAAAACGCTTGAGCTGCTCGTGGAGATTCATGCCGTGCTGAGGCTGACGATCACCTGCGGAGCCCGGTGAATACAAGCCTCGCGAGCGTTCCTGAATGTTCACCGAAGAATTGTTTGACTTCATTTTTCGCGAGTGCCATCACTCCCGCCGCTCGCTGGAAAACCCAACGACAGCCACCACCCCAACTTAACTCACGCACTCCGCACACTCCATCAGATGAACAAGGCAGAACTCGTAGCAACGGTCCAAAAATCTCTCGGCAAGGAAGCCAGTAAAGCTCAGGCAGAACGCGCCGTCGAAGCCGTCGTGGACGGCATCAAGGCCGGCCTGAAGAAGGGCAAGCCCGTCCAACTGGTCGGCTTCGGCACCTTCAAGATCTCGAGCCGCAAGGCCCGCATGGGCATCAACCCGAAGACCGGCGAGAAGATCAAAATCAAGGCCTCGAAGGGCGTGAAGTTCGCCGCTGGCAAGGATCTGAAGTCGAAGCTCAAGTGACCCACTCTCCCCAGCCCCCGAGAAACCCCGTTTTGCTTCGGCGAAACGGGGTTTCTTCTTTCCGGGTCGCGTCCGCTGGCCCAGCCGGGGCGAGCGCTTCGGCTACAGCAGCGCCCGGGTCGCTTCGAGGGCTTTCAAATAGACGCGGTGCCGGCTGCCGAGGCCGATCTCGTTCGTGAGCAGGCTCAGCGTGTGGTTGTCTCCCGCCGGCATCAGGTGCTGGTAGGTGCGCCCGTCCGCGAGCCGCACCTCGACGCGGAAGAAATCGCCATCCGCGTCGCGCTCCACCTCCACGCCGGCATCGCCGGAGCAGATATTGCAGCGGCTGATCGAGCGGCCTGGCTCTGCCGCAAGATCGAAGCGCACTTCGCAACCTTTCGTCGTCGTGTAATAGAGGCGATCGCCTTCCTGACGCTGCGGCGTGAGCTGCAGTTGTGCCACGAACCACCCGACCAGCAGCAGCGCCGTCGAGCGGTACTCCGGCGCATGCGCGATCTCAATGTGCTGCGGATTTTGGAGAATCGTCACATTCTCCGGATGATCGAACATCTGCGACACCGCCTGACGCAGCCGCAAGGAGCGCGCCCAGTTCAGATCGCACAAGGTGAGCCCGGACTGCGCCGCGGCGATCGAGGCCTGGAGCAGTGCGAACTGCTGCCGCGGATTCTGCCACGACTGGCTGTCGAAGATCAGGCGATCGACCCACGCCCAGAGCTGCTCGTCGATCGGATCGTGAAACTCGCCCTGCCACCAAAAGTGCAGCGGCAGATCCGAGTCGAGATTGGCGAAGACGATGTTCGGGATGAACCCGCAGGCCTTGCCTTCGAGGAGAAAGGAAATCTGCTCGCAGCATACCTGCTTCGCGCCCGCGCGGCTGAGGTGGCAATGGGCATTCACCCACGCGCTCACCCGGCTCTCCGGGGCCTTCGGCTCGGCGATGATGAGCAGCGCGCGACACGCGTGATTGCGTGTGAACTCATTGATCCAGTCCGTATTTGCCGCGGCCTGTTCCGTGCCTTCGCAATACACCGCAAAGTTGATCAGCGAGGCCCGCGTGGTTGCGCCGCCACTGGCCTCCCACAGCTTTTTGATCTCCTTGCCGATCTGCCCCACTTCCACCGGTTCACCGAGTTTCATCGTATCGAGAGTGCCGGGCATGATGGGGAAAAGTTTGCGAGTCGTTGCGATGGAATGGTCGTCGATGGAGCAGGAGAGCGATCAGGCCTCCCGAGGCTTCAGAGCGTATTTCGCACTCCACGGTGCGTCCAGCACCCACTCGTCCGGGCTGCGGAATGCGCGCGACGATTCGCTATCGGTCGCATTCGCCCATCACGAAATCTAGCGAGCCAAGGATCGCGACGACGTCGCTCATCATGTGGCCGGGCAGGATCTTCGGGAGGATGCTGAGATTCACGAAGGAGGGGCTGCGAATCTTCAGGCGGTGCGGAGTGCCGCCGCCTTTGGAGTAAATGTAAAAGCCGAGCTCACCCTTCGGATTCTCCGCGCCGAAGTACACCTCACCCGCAGGAGCGTCGATGCCTTCGGTATGCAGGATGAAGTGATGGATGAGTTCCTCCATCTTCGTCAGCACCTGGGTCTTCGGTGGCGCGACGTTCTTCGGATCGTGCACCGCGATCGGACCACTCGGGAGTTTCTCGATCGCCTGCCGCAGGATCTTCATCGACTGGCGCATCTCCTCCATCCGCACGGTGTAGCGGTCGTAGCTGTCGCCGACGCTGCCGATCGGGATGTCAAAGTCGTGCTTCTCGTAGCCGAGATACGGGTGGCGCTTGCGCAGGTCGTGATCGATGCCGGAGCCGCGGAGGTTCGGCCCGCTGAGGCCAAAGCTGAGTGCGTCCTCCTGCGTGATCACGCCGATGTCCTTCGTCCGATCGACAAAGATCCGGTTTGTCTTCAGCAGTGCATCCACTTCGTCGATGATCGGCCCGAGCTGATCGATGAACGCCGTGAGTTGCGGGATGAACGTGGGCGGCAGATCGCGAATCTGGCCGCCGACGCGGGTGTAGCTGGTGGTGAAGCGCGCCCCGGTGAGCAGCTCGATCAGGTTGTAGATCTTTTCCCGCTCCGTGAAGGTGTAGAGGAAAACCGTCATCGCGCCGGTATCCATGGCGAAACAGCCGACGCCGAGGAGATGGGAGGAAATGCGCGCGAGTTCGCAGCAGATCAAGCGGATGGCCTGGCCGCGCGGCGGCAGCTCCCAGCCCATCAACTTCTCGACCGCGAGGGCGTAGGCTACGTTGTTCGCCAGCGGCGCGAGGTAGTCGAGCCGGTCCGTGTAGGGCACGAACTGGTTGTAGTGCATGTTCTCGGCGATCTTCTCGTCGCCGCGATGCAGGTAGCCGACGTCCGGGGTGGCCTTCGTGATGATCTCCCCATCCATCTCCAGCACCAGCCGCAGCACCCCGTGCGTGGCGGGATGCGACGGACCCATGTTGATGATGAGCTTCTCGCCGAGCGTGTCGCCGCCGTCGGAGTGGGCCTGCGCTCTGCTCAGGGTGTCGGGGACTTCGAGTTCGACGGTGGTGTGGGCCATGGACGGGAGTCGCTACGTGCGAGACCGCACGGTAGGTGCGGGGCAAAGGGACCAGCAAGGCGATATTGTGAAAAGATTCACAAGCGCCCCGCCGGTCACGCGCCGCGCCGCCCCCAACGCAGCCACACCAGCACGCCCAGCGCACCTCCGAGCCCCCAGATTGTTGCCTGGCGGGCGGTGATCCAGGGCACCCGCGTCGGCGTCTGAAACCGCACCGCAAAGAGCGGCTCAACCGCTGCCGCCGCCGCGCCTTCCGGCAAGATCCGCACCCAGTATGGCTGCTGCGGAGTGAGCCCGTCGAGATGCGCGCGATAATGCTCCCCGCGCCGCGAGATCACCGCTGTGGGGAAGTCCACCCACGACATCTGCAGCTCCCCATCGACGATCGCAAACCGCCGCACTTCCGTGCGAAAAGTGCCCGCACTCGAGAGATTCGCCGGCCATTCGATCTCCGCCGAACGAGCCTCCAGCTTCACCACCGACACTCCCGCAACCGCCGGTGGATTCAGCTCCCCGTAGAGATTCGGCGTTGCCGTCTCCTCCTCTGCCGCCCCGCACTGGAGCCCCAGCGCGAGGAACATTGCAGCGGCGGCGAGATGGCGGGAGGTCTGTGGCACGGGCAGGGAAGGTGGCTTCATCGCGCCGATCGCGTCGAATCTTTTGCACCCCGCGGGCCTTGTTTTGGCGCCGGGATTATTCGGTTGCCCCGGCATAGGCCGTGCGGGTACACCACCGCTACTTGTGTTTCGAATGAGTCTTGCCCGCCCACTTCCGCTCCTCTTCTGCGCGGCACTCGCCTGGTTCAGCATCGCCGTGCCCGCCGCCCCGGCGCAGTTCTTCAAGTCGCGGAAACTCAACCCCGCCGGCCAGTCGCTCAGCCGCCAGGCTCCGCCGAAGATCGACAGGTCCCTCGAATCCGTCATCGACCCGAGTAACGCCCACGTCCGCATTTCTCTCTCAAAGCAGCGCGCCTTCCTCATGGTCGGCGACCAAGTGTACATCGACACCCCCGTCTCCACCGGCAAACGCGCCGGGATGACCCCCACTGGCACGTTTTCCGTGCTCGAGAAAGATCCGGACCATCGCTCCAGCATCTACGGAGACTTCGTCGATGCCAAAGGCCGCACCGTCCGCTCCGGCGTCAGCCTTAAGGTGGACTCCGCACCCAGCGGCACGCGGTATCGAGGCGCCCCCATGTGGTGGTTCATGCGCCTCACGAATTTCGGCGTTGGCATGCACGTCGGCATCCTTCCCGGCTACCCCGCCTCGCACGGTTGCATCCGCCTCCCGGCCGACATCGCGAAGCTCATCTACGACAAAGTGCGCATCGGCACCCGCGTCGTGATCGAGGCCTGATCCCGCGGCTCCCCGATCAGCTTCTTCCTGTTCTTCTCCTTCTCCCAAAGGCCGGGCAGGAGAAGGAAAAGAAGAGGATGGAGTCGAACCGCAAGACTCACGGCTTCTTCCCCCCGAGCGCCGCCAGCACTTTCGTCCGTTTCCCCACCAGTCGCTCGCTTTTCTCCACGATCCGCCCCGCCCGCTGCGCCCCGGCCGGCAGGTCACCCGCCGCCCCGAGGCAGAGCAGCGTCCGCCGTGGATCCAGCGCCGCCAGCCCCGCCAACGCCTCCCGATCCTTCAGGATCCCAAATCCCGTCACGCGGAACACCGTATCCGAGAGCCGTCCCACCTCATACGCCGCCTGCGCCGTCTTCAGCGTGAACCGCGAAAAGCCCTGTTGCTTGTGCGCCTCGTCCGCTTCCGCCAGCCCGCTCGACTCCCACAGCTGCGGCCCTTTTCGGACCACGGGCGCCGCCAGCGGGGTCTCCAGCCACACCCGTTCAGACTCCAGTTGGAACCCCAGCTTCACATACCACTGCCGGGCCGCCCGTGACTCCGGGAAGACATCCACCGCCACTTTCTCCGCCTTCGCCGCCTTTAGCGCGCCCGTCACCAGCGCCCGGGCCATCCCGCGCCGCAGAAAGCCCCCGCCCACGTAGAGATGATTCAGCACCAGCGTCGTTCCCACCACCCGCGAAGACACCATCCCCGCCACGTGCCCGTCGGCCTCCGCCACCAGGAAGGCATCCCCTTTCGCATCCCCGAGCTGCCCCGCCACCCAGCGCGCGAGCAGCGAACTGCCGAGGATCGTCAGCCGCCGCACCCGCACCGACATCCCGCGCGCCATCAGCTCGGCGATGGCAACGGCATCGGCAGCCACCGCGGGACGAATCGTAAAAGTTTCCATGAAAAAGCGGCCGCAAGCGACCGAACCCAAAGCAATAGGCGCCGGAAGCTCCCCGGCGCAAGCAACCTTCACCGACCCGCGCCCACGCTGCTGCCCCGAGCCGCTGCCGTACCAACGCCCGAATCTCGGAGACTGGTCCCGGAAAGTGTGAGGCGCGGTGGCATGCGATTGCCGGGCACGGGATCGCAAGGGTGAGAGGGATGGGGTTGAGCAGGTGGCGCATGCGGGCCGTTTTTCGGGGAAAATGCGGGCATTTTCGTGGGCACGGCGCGTTTGGCACGTGGCTCGCTATGTGCAGCGATGAACGCGCCTCATTCGCGTTTCCCAACCACAGCCCAAACCCATCGCCCATGAAAAAAACCTCCAATCACCGGAAAACCACTGCCTCCCGGAAAGGTGCCACTTCGCCGCGCGGGAAAGCTCAAAAAGCAAAGTCGCGCGGTCGTGCGGCGGAACGCAATGCCGCCGCTCCTGCTGCGACTGCGTCCGTCGCGGCGATCATCACCGCCAGTCCCGAGCCAGAGGTGAAGAAGCCCGAGGTGCGAGCCCCGATGTCGGTGGAACTTGCGCGAATGCTGGAGGAGGAGACGTGGTGGCGGGTGGTGCCGGTGCGGAGCTTTGATCCGACAGCGAGAAAGTCGGAGCCGCCGAAGTCCGTGCGGCGCCATGCGGCGCTGCGCGCGCAGAGCTCGGCGGTGCGCCGAGGCTGAGCGCTGGCAGAAATCGGGAGAAGCTGACGGCTTTGTCGTTGGCGTCAGTGGAACGGCAGACGCCGTTGCGGAGCGTTGACAGCGCGGGGTGAATTGGCGACTGCTTCCGCTCTTTATGAAACCCTCCCCGCTCTCCGCCGCGACGACACGTCGCCGCTTCCTCAAGGCCACTGGCTCCGCTGCCGCTGTCTCAGCGCTGGCGGGGGTGAAAATTCCCTTCGTCCACGCGGTCGAAGATAACACGCAGCAACTCGCGGTGATCGGCTGCGGCGGTCGCGGTACCGGCGCCGTGGCGAATGCGCTCACCGTCACGGGTCCGCCCGTGAAACTCGTGGCGATGGCCGACGTGAGCGAGGCGAAGCTCAAGAGCAGCCTCAACGGAATTTCGACCAAGTATCCGACGCAGTGCGACGTGCCGGCGGATCGCCAGTTCGTCGGCTTCGACGCTTACAAGCACGCGATCGATGCGCTGCCGAAGAATGGCATTGCCATCTTCTCGACGCCGCCGGCGTTTCGCTGGGTGTTCTTCAAGTATGCGATCGAGAAGGGGCTGAAGAATGTCTTCATGGAAAAGCCGGTCTGCACGGATGGTCCAACCGCGCGGCGGATGCTGGCGCTGAATGAAGAGGCGAAGGCCGCGGGAATGCGTGTCGCGGTGGGACTCATGGTGCGCCACTGCAAGGCGCGCAAGGAACTCGCCAACCGCATCCATCAAGGGGAACTCGGTGAGATTCTATTGATCCGCGCGTATCGCCAGCAGGGGCCGGTCGCTTCCTTCCGCACCAAGAAGCGCGATCCGGAGAAAGATCCGAACGAACTGCTCTACCAGATCAAAAACTTCCACAGCTTCATGTGGATCAGCGGCGGCGCTTTCAGCGACTACAACATTCACAACATCGACGAGAGCTGCTGGGTGAAGAACGACTGGCCGGTGGAAGCGAAGGGCACCGGTGGACGCCACTTCCGCGAGGATTGGGTGGACCAGAATTTCGACAGCTACACGGTGGAGTACACTTTCG
>JANPIS010000408.1:0-10443 GCA_031425095.1 Chthoniobacteraceae bacterium | reverse complement strand
CCACAAACGGAGGCGCTATTTCAGCTCCTTGAGCATCAGATTCCGCCAGCGGACTTCCTCGCCGACCTTCTCGACGCTCTTGCCGATGCCGTGCACCTGGAGCGCGATGAAGCCTTCTTTGGTCAGGCCGTCCTTGAGGTCCGCGGCGGGGACGCCGTTGATCCATGTCTTGATGCTGTCGCCCCGGCACTCGATGCGCGCCGCGTTCCATTCGCCATTCTTGAAGGCTTTGCGCGCGGCCTCGTTTTCCTTCAGGTCCTGCAGCCAGCCGCGGCGGCCTTCGTCATACACGCCGCCGGTGTAGGCGCGCGGGCTGGGGTCGATCTCAAACTGGTAGCCGTGCACCCGGTCGGCGGGGAATTTCTTCGGTTTGCCGTTGATCTCGACGGTCGTCTCCTTGTCGTAGAGCTGGCTGCGGAATTGCACGCCGGAGTTCATCCCGTCGGCGACCTTGAATTCAAACTCGAGGATGAAATCGCCGTATTTCTTTTTCGTGCAAAGGAAGGAGTTGCCGGTGTTCGCGATGGTCTTCCCGACGACCGCGCCGTCTTCCACGCGATACTCCGCGGTGCCACTGTGCTGCTCCCAGCCGTCGAGGGTCTTGCCGTCGAAGAGCTGCACGAAGCCCTCGTCGGCGGCCTGCGTGTGGAGGGTGAAGGTGGTCGCAAACGCGAGGGCGGAGAGCAGATGGAGGGAGCGGGAGAGTTTCATGTAGTGGTGAACTCCCAATCCTCGAGCGCAGTACCTTCTTGGGGCGAGACTTTTCCGCAGCGTGGTCCGATTCCCGATTCCCTTTTCTCCCAGCGCATCGAAAGGTGGGCGCACCGCTCATGAAGACTCCCGCCATCTCGATCGTATTCTTCGTGCTCGCGGCGCTCTTCGGCGCCGTCGGGCAGTTTCTCTACAAGTCCGGCGCGGAGCGGGCCGTGGGTGGCATCGCGAGCTACCTGCTGAACGCCCGCCTGCTCGGTGGCGTGGTCTGCTACGTGGCGGTGATGGTGCTCTTCGTTGCGGCGTTCAAGCGCGGTGGCGCAATGACGACGCTGTATCCGATCTACGCGAGCACGTTCATTTTCGCGGCGCTGATTGCTTGGTGGGCTTTTGGGCAGCCGATCAAGCCGGCGAATGTCGGCGGTATGGCGCTGCTCATTGCCGGGATGTACTTGATGGCGCGGTAACCGGTCGCTTCTCCGTCTGGGTGTGGTAGAAGAGGCAGTCTTCCCTGACGAATGCGCGGCGCCTTCTTTCCCCCCTCACTGGCGCTCATCGCCGCGATCATCGGGTCGCTGGGTGGTTCCGCGTTCGCTGCTCCGCCGCCTCCAGCGCATCTCGCGCTCACGGCCGTGCCGCTCGCGGGGCAGGTGGGATTGACGTGGAACGCCGCGACCGGTGCGACGAGCTACAGCGTGAAGCGGGCCACGGCGGCGGACGGGCCATTCAGCGCGGTGGGCTCACCGATTAGCACCAGCTTCACTGACCCGACGGCCGGTGCGGGCACACGCTACTTTTACCGGGTGACGGCGATTGATGGCACGGGCGAGGGCACTCCCTCGCTGACGATCAGCACGACTCCGGCGATCGTGGTGGATAATGCGGCCGCGAGTGGCGTGACGATCACCGGCGTGTGGACGGCGAGCAGCGGCGTCGCGGGATTCTACGGCTCCAATTACCTGCTCGATGGCAACACGGGCGGGACCGGCGGCAAGAGCGTGCGCTTCACGCCGACGCTCCCACTGGCAGGGCGTTACGATGTGTATCTGCGCTGGACGGCAGATCCGAACCGCGCCTCGAACATGCGGGTGGAGGTGAATTCCACCGCTGGCACCGCTTTCCTGAAAGTGAACCAGCAGGCCAATGGCGGCGCGTGGGTGAAGCTGGGTGCGTTCGACTTTGCTGCGGGCGCGAGTGGCCATGTGCGTTTGCGCAACGATGGCGCAAACGGCTGGGTCGTCGCGGATGCGGTGCAACTTGTCCTCAATGAACAGCCGCTGCCGGGTTACACGCAGGGGACGTTTGCGGATGAATTCGACGGCATGGCTTACGACGCGGCGGCGTGGTCGGTTTACGACAGCCGGCCGAATAACTTCGTGAGCGGCGGGCAGCTTCACCTCGCCACGACGTTGAACGGCACGGACTGGGTCGAGGGCGGGCTCTACACCTCGCAGTTCATGCAGCGCTTCGGTTACTTCGAGACGGTGATGCAGATCGGGCGCGACGATGGGTTGAACAATGCCTTCTGGCTCTACACGCCATTCAGTCACAGCAACGATCTGGACATCCTCGAGATCGACATTACCGAGGCGCACTTCCACGACCACAATCACATGAACGTACATGACTGGAAGCCCGTGCATCTGAGCAGCGGGACGATTCAGACGGTGCCGGACATTTATCCCGGCTATCACACCGTCGGACTCGAGTGGGGGACGGATGGCGTGTTGCGCTGGTATTGGGATGGGGAGCTGGTCCGCACGATGACGGCATCGCAGTTCGCGGGTTTCGAAAACATGACGCCGATGCAGGTGATGTTCAGCACGAAGGTGATCCCTTTTGCCGGCACGCCGGGGCCGCTGCTCAATGGATCGAGCATGGACATCGCGAATGTGCGCGTGTGGATGAAGCCCGGCTGGACCGGTGCGGTGGATGGCAATTGGGGCACGACCTCGAACTGGGGACCTGACGATGTGCCCGGCGCGGGTGACGCTGCGGTGTTCAATCGCGCGACGACCCGCACGACGGTCTCGATCGCGTCGGACAAGAGCGTGAAGGAACTCTACTTCTCCACGCCGGAGTGCCCGGCGATGACGCTCGCAGCGGGTTCGTTTAAGCTCCTGCTCGGCGCGCTGGCGTCCGGCACCGGCGTGGGCGGCGTGGTGGTGAATGGCGATGTCACGACCGCGCTGACGATCAACACGGCGATCCAAGCGCAGAACGATCTTACCTTTGCCAACTACAGCACCGCGCCGTCGGCTGCGCTCAACATCAACGGCGCACTGACGACCAGCGCCACAGGCCGCCAGCTTGTACTTGCGGGCAACGGGCGCGTGACGATCGGCGGGAGCATCAGCGCAGGATTCGCCAACTTGGTGAAGACAAACGCCGGGGCGGTGTGGCTCACGAACGCCAATGCCTTCACCGGCACGGTGGACATTCAGAATGGCAGCCTCGTCGTGACGAACAGCGGAGCGCTCGGCACGGCCTCTGGCAACACCACGGTGACGAGCGGCGCAACGCTGGCCTTAGCGGGCGGCGTGAACTTCACGAGTGCGGAGATCGTCCACCTCGCAGGCAATGGCGAGACGAACGCGTCGGGGGCGCTGGATGTGGCAGACAACAGCGCCGTGAGTTTCAGCGGATTGATCGAGATGGACGCCGCAGCGAGATTCGGCAGCGGTGCTGGCAGCGGCACGCTCACGCTCGCGAGTAGTGTGGATACCACTGCCGGGGCGTTCGCGCTGACCTTCGCTGGCAGCGGCACCACAATCATGAATGGTGCGATTACTGGAGCAGGTGCCTTCACCAAAACCGGAACCGGCACGCTGCGGCTTAACGGTCTCGCTTCGCACACTGGCACGACCACGGTCTCGCAAGGCACGCTCATCACGAACCTCGCCGCGCTGCCGGGAGCCATCGTGAATACTGGTACGATCATCTTCGACGAAGTCATCGACCGCACGGCGACGAACAACTGGGGCGGCGGCACTGGTACCTACATCAAACAGGGCGCTGCGACGCTCACCATCGGCGGTGCCATGACCACCACTGGAGCGCTCGATCTAGAAGGCGGCACGCTGAAACTCGGAGCCAGCGAGCTATTCAGCAGTTCACTCGATTTGACTGTGAATACCGGTGCCAGCCTCGACCTGAACGCTTTCAGCGAATCGGTCGGTCCTGTGGTTCTCGCGGGCGGCAACATCGTGAATAGCACGGGGACTTCCGCCCAATTCCTCGCAGGCACGAGCTATGATGTGCGCAGCGGGACCGTGAGTGCGCGTCTCGGCGGGCCTGGTGCATTGACGAAAACGACGGGCGGCACGGTCACACTGAGCGGCGCGAATACCTTCACCGGCGGCACCACCGTGCAGGGCGGCACGCTTGAACTGGCCGGCAGTCTCAGCAGCAGCGTGACCGTCGAGGGCGGCACCCTCACGCTCGGATCGGCGACCGGGGCGCGAACCGTGACCGGCAGCCTGACCGCAAACGCCGCCGGCACCTTGCGAGTTCGCATCAACGGCACCACCGCCGGCACGCAATACGATCAGCTCCGCCTCACCAATGCCGCGAGCACCGTGGCGCTCGCGGGCACGCTCGATCTCGTCGCCGCACCCGGCCTCGCCGCAGGCAGCACCTTCCGCATCATCGACAACAGCGGCAGCAGCACCGCCATTGTCGGCACCTTCACTGGCTTGCCAGAGGGCGCGGAGTTTTACGAAGACGGTCAATGGTGGCGGATCAGTTACACCGGCGGCACCGGCAACGACGTCCTCCTCACCCGCCTCACGCCCACGCCCACGCAGACCTGGCAAAGCACGAACTTCGGCACCAACGCGAACAACCCGCTCATCGCCGGCGACCTCGCCGATCCCGACCACGACGGCATCGCGAATCTCCTCGAACGCGCCACCGCGATGAACCCCAATGGCAGCGACTCCGTCCCTGTGTCCATGGCCAAGACCACTACCACCCTCGACTTCCTCTACACCAAAAACAAATCTGCCACCGACCTGACCTACACCGTCGAATGGAGCGATACGCTGGCGAACGACTGGAGTACCGCCAACGTCAGCGCCCCAACGATCCTCAGCGACAACGGCACCACGCAACAAATCAAAGTCACCGTGCCAGCGGGCAGCGGAGTGACGCGGCGTTTTGTGCATCTGAAGATAACGCGTCTCTAGCCGCATCACGATCAGGAGCGCGACCTTGCAGCTACGGAGCTTCGCGAAGGCCCTCCTCCGCTCATCGAGCATTGCACGCAAAGAGATGGTCAGCGCCCGCGTCATCCTGTTCCTATGATGTCTTCACTTCCATTCCCCATGCGCCGCCTCGCTTCACTCATCCTCTGCCTCTGCACTCTCTCCAGCCTCCACGCGGCGCGCCTTGTGGATCACGTGTTCATTATCAGCTTCGACGGGGGCAAGCCGGCGGTGATCGCCGAGAGCGAGATGCCGGTGCTGAAGAAGCTCGCCGCAGAAGGCGCCGTGACCTGGAAAGCGCGGACCATTTTTCCTCCGAAGACGCTGCCTTCGCACACGTCGATGCTCACCGGCCTTTCGCCAGGCAAACATCACGTCCTCTGGAATAACTTCGAGCCTGAGAAAGGGAAGATTCTCGCGCCGACCGTCTTCAACATCGCGCGCAAAGCGGACCCCAAGCTCGTGACCGCGATGTTTGCCGGGAAGATGAAGTTTCATCACCTCTGGCAGGATGGGTCGCTGGATCGTTTCGATTTCAAGGGGCCGCAGAGCGCGACGCCGGCAGTGAGCGGAGCGGATGAAATCGAGAAGACCGTGAACCCCGCGCAGACCGTTGCCGGCAGTGCTGCGGCGTACATCGTGGATAAAAAGCCGAACCTTTGCTTCATCCATTTTCCCGATCCTGACTCGGCGGGTCACAAGAGCGGTTGGGGATCACCGGAGCAGAAGGAAGCATTCAAGGTGTCGGATCAGGCGCTCGGCCAGATCGTGCGCGCCCTCACCGCGGCGGGCATCGCGGACTCCAGCGTCATCATCATCAGCGCCGATCACGGCGGGCACGACAAGACGCACGGGCTCGACATCCCCGAGGACATGGAGATCCCGTGGATCGCGTGGGGGCTGGGCGTGAAGAAGGGCTTCACGATCGCCGACGCCGTGACGACCTACGACAGCACCGCCACCGCGCTCTGGCTGCTCGGCGTGCCGCTTCCGGCGGAATTCGACGGGAAGCCGGTGAAGTCGGCCTTCACCGTTCACTGACGCACCATGCTTTTCCACCGCGTCGTGATCTGCTAGCACTCGCTGCCATGTGGAGAATCTTTACGCTGCTGTCCGCACTCGCCGTCGTATTGCCGATGCCGCTCCGGGCCGGGACGGAAATGGCCGCGTCGGACTTCGATCCGCTGGAAAACTGGGAGTTCGATGTGGAGTCCGGTGCGCTCTGGCGCGTCGGGGATGGGGCCACGCCGCTGAACTATACGGTGCTCACGCAGATGCTCACGCTGAAGTCGCCGGCCACGCTGCGGCTCGGCCAGATCGCCGGGGGGGACGTGGCGATCCGCAGCCGTTTCAGCCTGCTGATCGAGCCCATCGTGGCTGGGCCGGAGACTTTTTACCTCGGCGCTTCGGCCTCCGGTTGCCTCGAGTGGTGGAATGCGCGGCGGAACTTCTCGGTCTTCTTCGCCGCGGGCGGCGGCGTCGGCTGGATGGATAGTCGGGGACACGAAATTCCCGGCGCGCAGGGGCAGGACCTCAACTTCAACTGGCTGCTCTACCCCGGCGTCCGCTACCTCGGACGGAATCAGGTGAGCGTGTCGCTCGGCCTTTATTTCCAGCACATCTCGAATACCGGCCTCGATGACATCAACCCCGGCCTCAACGCCCTCGGGCCGATGCTGAGTGTGGGGTGGCACTTTTGAGGCACGCGCGAGTCGGATTTTACCCTAAACATTCCCGCTGGTGTTGGTTGCTTTTCTGAGCCAAAAGCCGAGTCACAGCCACCCGAACCTCCTCCCTTATGATCCGAATCCCAGGCCAACCCGGTCGCGACCTCTGCGACACCCACCTCGGCATCACTCGTCGCGACCTGCTGCGCGTCGGCGGCTCCGCGATTCTCGGCTGCACGCTGGGTTCGCTACTTACACTGAAAGCAAAAGCCGCGGTCTCGGAAGGTCTCGGGAAAGGCGGCCCCGGCTGGGGCAAGGCGAAAAGCGTGATCCTCGTGTACCTCCAGGGCGGTCCGAGCCACATCGACATGTGGGATCCAAAGGAGAACGTTTCGGACAAGATCAAGAGCCCCTTCACGAACATCAAAACGAAGATCCCGGGCATCAACTTCACCGAGATCCTGCCGAAGCTGGCGACGATCAACGACAAGTTCTCGATGATCCGCTCGATGAGTTACACGCCGAACGGACTCTTCAATCACACGGCGGCGATCTACCAGATCATGACCGGCTACACGACGGACAAGGTCTCCCCGTCCGGCCAGCTCGAGCCGCCGAATGCCAAGGATTACCCGAACTTTGGCTCGAACATCGTGCGCCTCAAACCGAGCGGCGAGCCAATGCTCCCCTTCGTGATGCTCCCGCGGCCTCTGCAGGAATCGAACGTCGTGAACAAGGGCGGCACCGCCGGCTTCCTCGGCAAGAACTTCGATCCCTACACGCTCTTCCCGGACGGCGACGATCTCGACATGACGAAGATGAATCGCATCAAGGTCGATGACCTCAATCTTCGTCCCGACGTTTTTGCCCAGCGCCTCAAGCGCCGCGCCAGCCTGCGCCAATCGATCGAGGCCACCATGCCGGAGATCGACAAGGCGGTGGAAAACTTTCAGCTCGACGAATACTACGGTAAGGCGCTCGACCTCATCACGAGCGGCAAGGCGCGCGACGCCTTCGCGATCGATCGCGAGACGGATAAGCTGCGCGCCGCTTACGGCATGAACACCTTTGGGCAATCGCTGCTCCTCGCCCGCCGCCTCGTCGAAGCTGGCACGCGCGTTGTCGAAGTCGTGTGGCCGAAGGTCGCGAACTCCGACAATCACTCCTGGGACATGCACACCGGTTTGCCCACGCGGCTGAAGACGCAGGCTGGACCGATGTTCGATATGGGCTTCACCGCCTTCATCGAGGATCTTGATCAGCGCGGGCTGCTCGACGAAACGCTCGTCGTCGCGCTCGGCGAATTCGGACGCAGCCCCGAGAAGGGCCTCAGCACCAGCGGCAATGTCAACAGTGCCGACGGTCGCGATCACTGGCCGTACTGCTACACCGCGGTCGTCGCTGGTGCCGGGGTGAAGCGCGGCTATGTGCACGGCGAGAGCGACGCCACCGGATCAAGCCCGAAGAGCGACCCTGTGCATCCGACCGAATTGCTTGCCGCGATCTACCACGCCTTTGGCATCGACCCCGAGACCATCGTCTATAATCACCTCAATCAGCCCCGCGAGTTGGTGAAGGCGAAGCCGGTGACGGCAGTCTTTGCCTGATAAAAGTTTTGACAGGTGTGGTCGGCGGGAAGATTCCAGACGAATGACCGCTCCCCCCGATCGCTGGATCTTTGCGGCTACGTTGGTCGCGTTGCTCTTCGGAGCCGGGTGTCTCGAAGCTCAGGCCCGGAGCTTCCGCGTCTCGCGGATCCCAAATGGAATTGCGGCCAATTGCGCCAACTGCCACGTGAACCCGAGTGGCGGCGGAACGCGGACCGCTTTTGGAGCGGCCGTGAACACTGCGATCGGCGGGACCTCCGCCAACGTTGCCTTTTGGGATGCCACGCTGGCTGCGCTCGACAGCGACGGTGATGGGGTGACGAACGGCGCCGAACTGCTCGATCCCGACGGTGACGGAACGCCGACCAGCAGTGTCGGTGCCACCAATCCCGGCAATCGCCCGCCCGTCCTCACCACAAACAGCCTGCCCACCGCGACGATGGGCGTTTCCTACACCTTCCAAGCGACGGCCTCCGACGCGGAAACGAATGGCATCACGTACTCCAAAGCCGGCGGACCTGCGTGGCTTTCCGTGAGCAGCAGTGGGGCGCTCTCGGGAATCCCGCCTCTGGGCAGCAGCGGCAGCATCGGCGTCACACTTCGAGTAACTGACTTTGGCACCTCCACCAGGGGCTACTCGCTCAGTTCGACCACGCGTAACTACACCCTCACCGTCATCTCTTCGTACAGCGGCTGGCAGGCTTTGACTTTCACGCTGCCAGGCGAGGCTGTGCTCGCCGCGCCGCTGGCCGATCCCGATTTCGACGGTCTCTCAAATCTCCTCGAATATGCCGTGCGGCTTCCGGCGCGCACAGTTTCGGCGGGAGGAGCTTTTCCGACGACGGTGGATGGAGCCGGTCACCTTGCGATGGTCTTCAACGTTCGCGACGACGATCCCAAGCTCTCCCTGGTCATGGAGGCTTCCGACAACCCCGGATTCACTGCGCCGACGACCATTTCTCCCACCATCACGGACGCAATCCCCGGCGATGGCGTGTTTGAATACACCTTTGTGGACAGCACGGCTCCGGCCCAGAGCGCGGGGCGGTTCGTGCGGATCCGCGCCGCGCTACTGCCGTAGGATGAAAAGGTGAAGAGGTGGACGGCTTGCCGGGGCGGCATCCGAACTGCCACACTGCGCGCATGTTCGCTCGTTCCTGCGGTCTTTTCCTCCTGCTCGCGATTCTCGTTGGGGCGAGCGGCTGCGCCACATCCACCCCCGCAAGAAGCAGTCGCATCGCGGCTCTGAGGAGTGTCTCGGTCGGCTACACGGCTCCGCCGGTTCGTGATCGTTCCGGCGCGATCGCCGGGCGTGTCGCGCGCCACGGAGCCGGCTTTGCGCTTGGCCAGCTCGGATTCATCGGCGGCTTGATCGGCCTCGGCGTGGACATCGCGGAGATCGCCGCGCCAGGGAGCGATTCGGGGAGCGGGGCGGAGATCTCCTCCTCCGCGCTGCAGTTACTCCAGGACTCCGGCACCTCGCCACTCGTGCTCGTCGCGCAAAGCACGGAGCGCGAGATTTTGCGCCGCCAGCTCTTCGCCTTGGCGCAGTCGAATCCTGATGGCATGTTCGATCTGAAGTTGCGCCGCCTGCAGTTGGACTCCGCTGATTCGCGCGGGCTGGATTGCCGCGCTTCCCTGGCGGTCACCGCGCGACTGCGGAGCCGCACTGGCGCTACGCTTTGGAAAAAGGATGCCGCTGCGACTTCCCTTCGCACGCGCACCTGGCGCGCCTATCAGGAGCGACCACGTCTCGCCCGCGCTGAGTTCACCGCTCTCGCCGCAAACGTCGCCCGGCAGTTGCTCGAGGATTTTCCTTCGCGCGGTCCGGTGAGCACTCGCTGACCCGCACCGTCGTGCCTTCGGCGCGAGCTTGCGCTCGTCGCAAGGGTCGCCAGAGTCTGCGCACTCAAGATGCCGCCCCCATTCTCTCCTCTCCGCTTCGCCCTCATCGGATGGTTCGGCGCATGGTGCGCTCTCGCGAGCGTCGGCGCGGAGGAAATGCGGGCGCCGGGGAATCGACCGCTGCCTGCATCCGTGCATGCGCTGGTCGGGGGGCGCGTGATCGTGAAGCCGGGCGTGGAGATTGAGAAGGGGACGATCGTGCTGCGCGATGGGCGGATCGTGGCGGTCGGCGCGGATGCCGCGGTTCCGGCGGATGCGCGGGTGCATGACATGGCGGGGACGACGATCTATGCGGGGTTCATCGATGCGCATGTCGTGTTCACGAAGGGCACCGGCGAGCGCGGGGCG